>JAAAPE010000073.1 GCA_009908385.1 Gammaproteobacteria bacterium | reverse complement strand
GCGAAACGCCGCCGGCATGAGAGCGGCGGGGCAGCACGAGTAGCGGCAACGAAAGCGCCAGGGTGGCGGCCAGGCTGAGAATCATGACGCCGGGAAAGAGATCCGCCAGCGCCGCCTCGAAATCATAGGGATTGAGGGCGTGGATTTGTATCGGCACAAGCAGAAGCGCAGGCAATGCGACAGCCAGGGCCGTGAGTAAACTGCCGCCGACTCGTCCGAGCAGACCGATCCGTTCCGTAAATTCCTGCTGTGCCGCTCTCTCGGACTGCATTCGGCGCTCCGGCGATGGGCAATCAGAGAATCACGACCGCCCTACTCCCACTCGATCGTTGCCGGCGGCTTGCCGGAGATATCGTAGACGACCCGCGAGACGCCGTCGCATTCGTTGATGATGCGACGCGAGACGTGATCGAGGAAGTCGTGGTCGAGGTAGGCCCAGCGGGCGGTCATGAAGTCGATGGTCTCGACGGCCCGGAGTGCGACGACGTATTCGTAGCGCCTGGCGTCGCCCACCACGCCCACCGACTTGACCGGCAGGAAGACGGCGAAGGCCTGGCTGACCTTGTCGTAGAGGCCGGCTGAGCGTAGCTCCGAGATGAAGATGTGGTCGGCCTTCTGCAGCGGCTCGACGTATTCGGGCCGGACTTCGCCGAGAATGCGAACGCCCAGGCCCGGGCCGGGGAAGGGATGGCGCATGACCAGCGACTTGGGCAGGCCCAGCTCGATGCCGATCTTGCGCACCTCGTCCTTGAACAGCTCGCGTAGCGGCTCGACGAGCTTCAGGTTCATGTCCTCGGGCAGGCCGCCGACATTGTGGTGGGACTTGATGACCTTGGCCTTGCCGGTCTTCGCGCCGGCCGACTCGATCACGTCGGGATAGATCGTGCCCTGCGCCAGCCAGCCGGCTTCCTGGTGATCCTTGGCGGCGGCGTCGAAGACCCGGATGAACTCCCGTCCGATGATCTTGCGCTTCTCTTCGGGGTCCGACACGCCGGCGAGCGCGCTCATGAACTGGTCGCGGGCGTCGACGCGCTCGACCCGCACGCCCAGGTGTTCGGCGAAGATCGCCATGACCTCGTCGCCTTCCCGGTAACGCAGCAGGCCCGTGTCGACGAAGATGCACAGCAGCTGGTCGCCGATCGCCTGGTGCAGGAGGGCGGCGACCACGGAGGAGTCGACCCCGCCCGACAGCCCGAGTAGCACCGTGTCTTCGCCGACCTGCTCCCGCACGCGCTCGATCTGGTCGTCGATGATGGCCTCGGTGGTCCAGGTGGCCTCGCAACCGCAGATGTCGAGCACGAATCGCTCGAGAATGCGCCGACCCTGGCTCGTGTGCGTGACCTCGGGGTGGAACTGCAGGCCGTAGAGGCGCTTGTCCTCGTTGGCCATGCCGGCGATCGGCGCCGAGGTGGTCGTACAGGTGGTCACGAAACCGTCCGGCAGGCCGGTGACCTTGTCGCCGTGGCTCATCCACACTTCCAGAAGGCCCTGCCCGTCCGAGACCCGGTCCTCGATGCCCTCGAAGAGCCGGCCCGGATTGGCCAGCGCGACCTCGGCATAGCCGAACTCCTTCTCCTCGGATGGGCTGACCGCGCCGCCGAAATGGGTCGCCATGGCCTGCATCCCGTAGCAGATGCCGAGGAGGGGAACGTCCAGTTCGAAGACCGAAGGCGGAATGCGCGGGCTGTCGTCCAGCGCCACCGATTCCGGGCCGCCGGAGAGGATCACGCCGCTGGCGGCGAAGTCGCGGATTGCCTCGTCCCCGACGTCGAAGGGCATGATCTCGGAGTAGACCCCGATCTCGCGCACCCGCCGCGCGATGAGCTGGGTGTACTGCGAACCGAAGTCCAGGATCAGTATGCGGTGAGAGTGAATATCCATAATTCGTCCACAGATGAACACAGATAAACGCAGATAAGCACTACTTCCGCTTGATCAGCGCATCATAATCGGCGTGCGAGCCAACCCAGAACCAGAGAACGCCTTCGGAAATTCCGACACCGAGCGCACGGTAGGCCTTTCCAACACGCACGGAGTAGTACCGGCCGATTTTCTTGAAATGCAGCGATGGGTGCTGGCGATCGGATTTAAGCAGTTCGAAATTCTTTTCGGCAGTCTCTCGAACCGGTCGGGGCAGAGCATCCAGACAGGCCCAAAACCGAGAAGAAGCGAAGTGCCTCACAGTTCTCGGGAGCCACCTTTCTTGTACTCGGCAGCCGCTTCGGCGGCCATGTCGTCCAGTCGGCCATTCTTGGCGTCAGCCTCGATCTGACGATCCCAACAGCCCTCGTCGAAATCGAGATACCACTCCCGGAACTGGGCCAATTCTGGCTCGGAAAGCTGCCTCACTTCTTCTTCGAGTCTCGTCACCCTGCTCATTCCAACACCTCCATACTCCTTAGAACCTCAACCCTGAACCCTGAAACCTGAACCCTTTTTCGACGAGGCCGGATCTCAGCCCGTCTGCTGGTGGACCAGCTCCGTTCCGACAAACAGCTGGAGAGCGATCAACCGAGCTTGTAGTTGGGCGCTTCCTTCGTGATCGACACATCGTGAGCGTGCGACTCACGCACGCCGTTGGCCGAGATGCGAACGAAGCGGGGCTTGGTCCGCATTTCCTCGATCGTGGCACAGCCTACGTAGCCCATGGCCGATCGCACGCCGCCCATCAGCTGGTGCACGACGCCGCCGAGCGGCCCCTTGTAGGGCACGCGACCCTCGATCCCCTCCGGCACGAGCTTGTCGGCCTCGGTGTCGGCCTGGAAATAGCGGTCCTTGGAGCCGCGCTCCATGGCGCCCAGCGATCCCATGCCGCGGTAGCTCTTGTATGAACGCCCCTGGTAGAGCTCGACTTCGCCCGGCGCCTCCTCGGTGCCGGCGAGCAGGCTGCCGATCATCACGCTCGATGCGCCGGCGGCAAGCGCCTTGGCGACATCGCCGGAAAATCGGATCCCGCCGTCGGCGATCACCGGCACATCGTGCTTGAGCAGGGCTTCCGCGGCGGAGGCGACCGCGCTGACCTGGGGAACACCGATGCCGGCGACAACGCGAGTCGTGCAGATCGAACCGGGTCCCTGACCGATCTTCACACCATCGGCCCCCGCTTCGGCAAGGGCCCGGGCGCCGTCGGAGGTGGAGACGTTTCCACCGATCACCTGCACGTCGGGAAAGTGCTTTTTGACCCACTTGATGCGCTCGAGCACACCAGTGGAATGACCGTGCGCAGTATCGATCACGACGATGTCCAGGCCGGCGGCCACCAGGGCCTCGACACGATCTTCGGTGTCGCCTCCCGTACCGACGGCGGCACCCACAAGCAGTTGCTCGGCCGAGTCCTTAGCCGCGTTGGGGAAATCGCGCGACTTCTGGATGTCCTTGACGGTGATCAGGCCCTTGAGCTCGAAGTTTCCGTTGACCACCAGCACCTTCTCGATGCGGTGCCTGTGCAGCAGCTCCAGCACCTCGTCCTGGTTGGCGCCTTCCTGGACGGTGACCAGCTTGTCCTTGCGGGTCATGATGTTGCGCACCGGATCGTCGAGCTTCCGCTCGAAGCGCATGTCGCGGCTGGTGACGATGCCGACGAGTTCGTTGCCGTCTACGACCGGCACCCCGGAGATGTTGTGCTGGCGCGTGAGGTCAAACACCTCACGGATCGTCGTGTAGGGGCTGACGGTGAATGGATCCTTGATCACGCCGGCCTCGTACTTCTTGACGATGCGCACCTGCTCGGCCTGGCCTTCGATGGACATGTTCTTGTGGATCACGCCCACGCCCCCGGCCTGCGCCATCGCGATCGCCAGACGCGCCTCGGTAACCGTGTCCATGGCCGCCGATGCCAGCGGGATGTTCAGTTTGAGATCACGGGTGATCCAGGTCGAGAGGTCGACATCCTTGGGCAGGACATCCGTGTAGTCCGGGACCAGTGAAACGTCGTCAAAAGTGAGGGCTTCTTCGATCAGACGCATGATAGGCGGGCTCCGGCGGGTAAATCCAGCCATTTTACCGCGTATGGCTTGCGATAGGCAATTCGTTGATCAAATTCGAAATTCGAAGCACCAAACCCGAAACAGAAAACCCATGGGTTACGAGCCGTTTGGGTTTTCGAATTTTGAATTTGTTTCGGATTTCGGGTTTCGGATTTCGAATTTCCGTCGGTCAAGTCACTGACCGACGGTAAAGCTTTCCCCGCAGCCGCACTCGCCCGTCACGTTGGGATTGCGGAACCGGAATTCCCGGACCAGGCCCTCCTGGACGAAATCGACCGTCGTGCCCGCGACCATGGGCATGGCCTTGTCGGAGACGAGCACCTTCAGGCCGTCCTGCTCGAAGACGTGGTCGGAATCGCCGATCTCGCTCGCCAGCTCGACGTCGTAGGCCCAGCCGGAACACCCGGTGCGCCGCACATCGATCCGCAGCCCGGCGCCGCCGTCCCGGTCGAGAAACTCGCGCACCCGCCCGACGGCGGCATCGGTCAGCCGCACCCCGCGCTCGGGAGCGGCTTCAGCCTGATTTTCTTGGGTTGCCGTTGCCATGTTGGGTATTATTGCGGCTCGCCGTTCGCGTTTCAATGACAAGGATTCTCAACACCATGCAGACAGCCAGCATCAAGCAGGTGCTCGGCGGCGAAATCGCCGTCGGTTCCGAGGTGACCGTCCAGGGCTGGGTGCGCACCCGCCGCGACTCGAAGGCCGGATTTTCCTTCATCCACCTCAACGACGGCTCCTGCTTCGGCAATCTGCAGCTGGTGGCCGACAAGAACCTGCCCAACTACGAAGAGGAAATCCGCCATCTCACCTCGGGATGCTCCCTGCGCTGCCGCGGCGAGGTGGTCGAATCCAGGGGCCGCGGCCAGAGCGTCGAAATCCAGGCCGCGACCATCGAAGTGGTCGGCTGGGTCGAGGACCCGGACACCTACCCCGTGCAGCCGAAGAAGCACAGTTTCGAGTTCCTGCGCACGGTGGCCCACCTTCGCCCGCGAACCAACACCTTCGGCGCCGTCACCCGGGTTCGCCACGAGACGGCGCGGGCCATCCACGAGTTCTTCGACAGCCAGGGCTACTACTGGGTCAACACGCCGATCATCACGGCGTCCGACGCCGAAGGCGCCGGTCAGCTGTTCCGCGTTTCCACGCTGGACCTGATGAACCTGCCCCGCACCGACGACGGCAGGATCGACTTTCGCGAGGACTTTTTCGGCCGCGAGTCCTTCCTGACCGTCTCCGGCCAGCTCAACGTCGAGGCCTACTGCCTGGCCATGAGCAAGGTCTACACCTTCGGCCCGACCTTCCGCGCGGAGAACTCCAACACGGCGCGCCACCTGGCCGAATTCTGGATGGTCGAGCCCGAGATCGCCTTCGCCGACCTCGACGACCTCGCCCGCCTGGCCGAGGACTTCCTGAAATTCGTGTTCACGCGCGTGCTCGATCGCTGCGGCGAGGACATGGCGTTCTTCGCCGAGCACATCGAAGCCGACGCGATCGAACGCCTCCGGCGGCTCATCGAAACCGACTTCGTGCGCATGGACTACCGCGAAGCGGTCGCCATTCTGGCCGACAGCGGCGAGCGGTTCGAATACCCGGCCGAATGGGGCCTCGACCTCCAGACCGAACACGAACGCTACCTGACCGAAAAGCACTGCAAGGCCCCGGTGGTCGTGATGAACTACCCCGACGAGATCAAGGCCTTCTACATGCGCCTCAACGACGACGGCAAGACCGCCGCCGCACTCGACGTGCTGGCGCCGGGCATCGGCGAGATCATCGGCGGCTCGCAGCGCGAGGAACGCCTCGACGTGCTCAAGCGCCGCATGGCCGAGCACGGGCTGGATGCCGAGACTTACAGCTGGTACGTGGACCTCCGCCGTTACGGCACCGTCCCGCACGCCGGCTTCGGCCTGGGCTTCGAGCGCCTGCTCAACTACATCACCGGCCTGACCAACATCCGCGACGTGATCCCCTACCCCCGCACACCCGGCCACGCGCCGTTCTGAGGGACCAGATCAACAGGGTCGTCCCGGTCCTGGGCCGGGACCCGGCACATCGCGCCACGCCTCCTAATCACGCCGCCCCGAAGACCGCTCGCCCTGCGAAAAACCACAACGGCACGGTCAACGCCGACAGCAGCACGCCCCAGGCGACCAGGGCGGAGGCCAGCGGCGGCGCCAGCCGGGCGGACGACAGCAGGGCCGCGGCGGTGATCATCGGGGGCATCGACGCCTCCATCAGGGCGACACGGGCGATATCGGGCCGCGTATCGAGCGCCAGTATCAGACCCAGCGCGACGGCCGGCAGGATCACCAGCTTGCTGGCCAGGCCGATCAGCAGCGGGCGGCGATACTCGGGCACCAGCCGGAGCCGCAGGCTCATGCCGATCGCCAGCGTGACCAGCGGCAGGAGCATGTCGGCAAAGTTCCGGGCCAGGCTCATCAGCCAGTCCGGAAACCAGTCGTTGCCCAGCAGCAATGCCCCGACCAGGGCGATGAACGGCGGGAACGTGACGATGCGCTTCCCCATGTCGGCGGCCGAAGGCCGCGTGCCCGTTCCGAACCAGGCGAGCACGAACAGGGCGTGGGTGCAAACGATCAGGAACGACCCGAACTGGTCGTAGACGACCGCGAAACGGACCCGGTCCTCGCCCAGCAAGGCCTCGACCAGCGGAAATCCGAGAAACGAGGTATTGCCGAGTGGAAGCAGCAGCAACAGCACGGCGACGGCCTCTCGGCGGATCTCCAGCCAGCGCGCGAGCAACAGCACCAGGCCGACGCTCACGGCCAGCAGCGTCCAGGGAACGACCACCAGCGGCAGCAGCGCCGTGCTGGCCTCGAGCGTGGGTACGTGAATGAAGATCAGCGCCGGCAGGCACAGCATGATCACGACGCGGTTGAGCACCTCCGGCGCGCTGGGCGGGAAAGCGCCCGCGAGTGATCTTCCGACGACGATCAGGGAGATGATGACGAAGTAGGCCGACATGGCGGTCGATCATACGGTAGATTGCGGTATGGCCATGCAACTCTACGGCACCTACACCTCGCCCTACGTTCGACACTGCCGAATCGCGCTGGCAGAGAGCGGGCAGCACTACGAACTGGTCCAGACAGACTACGAGCAAAGCGCCCGCCTGGCGCCCGCCCGGCGCGTGCCTTTCCTTAAGGCCGGCGACCGGGTGCTCAATGATTCCCTTTCCATCCTGAAGTTCATCCGTGAGTCGGCCGGCGGGGCATTCCTGCCCGACGTCGACGACTGCGATCTTTTTGCGCTGAGCAACACGGCACTCGACACGGCGATCAATCTCTTCCTGCTCGAGAAGGACGGACTCACGCCCGAGCCGAGTAACTACCTCGCGCGCCAGGCCGGCCGCGTGGGCGACATCCTGAATGCACTGAACCAGCGCGCGGCCACGCGCCCCGAGAAGAATTCGGCGTTCACGGACGGCGAGTTGCGGCTCGGCTGCTTCCTGGACTGGGCGCTTTTCCGCGAGCGACTCGATCTCTCCGAGCACGCCGAGTTGGCTCGGTTTCTCGAACGCTTGAAGCAGTATCCCGAGTTCGTCGAGACGGCGCCCTTCACGGGCTGAAACTCGCCATACGAGGCTTTCCGCCGGTCGAAAATCTGACTCTTGAAAGCCTTTCGACAGGTATTCGCCCCCTGTCCGGATGATCTTCCCCTTCCGTCGAGCGCGGAATTCACCGCAAGTCTCGACGCTCGTCATTCATGGAGGGAACACCAATGAGCAGCAAGACACTGATGATCGGATGCCTGGCCCTGGCGATTACACCCGCTCTCGCCGACGACCACGAGGAAGCGGAAGATTCGATCCAGCGGATCTACCTCGAATATGTCAAGAACGGAATGCACGGCGAGTACCGCGAAGTGCTGACGGACTGGAACGAGTGCATCCGGGAAGCCGACGGCGAGCTCGAGTGGGGCGTCTACCGGGCCGAAACCGGGAACACGAACAGGTACGCCTTCGTCGTCAACAACCAGCGCTGGTCCGATTTCGACGATGAGGACGAGGATCTCGATGCCTGCTACGAGCAGTTCGCGGACCGCTACCATGCATCCACCGACAAGGTGTACGCGTCCTTCGACGTCTACATGCCGGAACACAGCCACCACGTCGACGACGACAAGGATCGCAAGATCGCCTGGGTGACCACCTTCGAGCTCAACGACTCGTCGGCTTTCCTGGACAACGTCAAGAAGTATGCCGAGGCGGCGGCCGAGAACGACTGGCACGAACCCTTCTATTTCTACTCGTCCATCGGCGGCCAGCATCACAGCGGCATCTACGTGGTCTCACCGGCCGCCAGCTACTCGGATTTCGACGGCGACAACGGCTTCTGGAAGATGCTCGAAACGCATTTCGGCGAGGAAGAATTCAACCGGATGCGGGCGATCGACCGCGAGGCCATCGACCGCTACTACGGCGATATCTGGGTCCGCGAGGATGAACTCAGCCACATGAAGGAATAGGCGGCAAAAAAAGACCCCGGCGCCCAGGGGGAGCCGGGGTCAAGTTGCTGACGAGCCTCGCTGCGGAGGCTCTCTGGTGGTTCAGGCGAGGTCGAAGCGGTCGGCGTTCATCACCTTGTTCCAGGCGGCGACGAAATCGCGGACAAACTTCTCCTGGCCGTCCTGGCAAGCGTAGACCTCACCCACCGCCCGCAGCTGCGAGTTGGAACCGAAGACCAGATCGTTGCGGGTGGCGGTCCACTTGATCTGGCCGGACTCGCGATCGTGGCCTTCGTAGATGCCTTCGCGATCGGACTCCTTCCAGTCGGTCTTCATGTCGAGCAGGTTGACGAAGAAATCGTTGGTCAACTTGCCCGGCTGGTCGGTGAACACGCCGTGCGCGGTCTGGTCGTGGTTGGCGCCCAGGGCGCGCATGCCGCCGACGAGGGCAGTCATTTCAGGAGCGGTCAGGCCGAGCAGGTGCGCGCGATCGACCAGGAGCTCTTCCTGCGGGCGATCGTGGCCATGGCCAAGGTAGTTGCGGAAACCATCGGCCGTCGGTTCGAGCCATTCGAAGGACTCGACGTCGGTGTGCTCGTCAGCGGCGTCCGTTCGGCCCGGGTGGAACGGCACGGTCACGCCGAAGCCAGCGTCACTAGCGGCCTTCTCGACCGCGGCGGCACCGCCGAGAACGATCAGGTCGGCGAGGGAAGCCTTCTTGCTACCCGATTGGGCGTCGTTGAAGGCCTTCTGCACGCCCTCGATCTTGTCGAGCCAGGCGCCGAGCTTCTCGGGCTGGTTGGCTTCCCAGTCCTTCTGGGGCGCCAGCCGGATACGTGCGCCATTGGCGCCACCGCGCTTGTCGGTGTGACGGAAGGTCGAAGCCGAGGCCCAGGCCAGGAAGGCCAACTCGGACACCGACAGGCCGCTGTCGAGCAGCTTGCCCTTGAGCTCGGCGATGTCGGACTCGTCGATCAGCTCGTGGTCGACCTTCGGCACCGGATCCTGCCAGATCAGCTCTTCCTCGGGCACTTCAGGGCCGAGATAGCGATCGATCGGGCCCATGTCGCGGTGCGTCAGCTTGTACCAGGCGCGCGCGAAGGCGTCGGCGAACTCGTCGGGGTTCTTCCAGAAGCGCAGCGAGATTTCACGGTAGGCCGGATCGACCTTCAGCGAGATGTCGGTGGTGGCCATCATCGGCGCGTGGCGCTCGTTGGGATCGTGCGCATCGGGAACCGTCTCCTGGGCTTCCGGGTTGATCGGCTTCCATTGCTTGGCGCCGGCCGGGCTGGTGGTCAGCTCCCATTCGAAGTTGAACAGGTTTTCGAAGTAGTTCATGTCCCACTTCGTCGGCTCCATCGTCCAGGCGCCTTCCAGGCCGCTGGTGATGGTGTCCTTGCCCATGCCGGTGCCGAAGTCGCTTTTCCAGCCCAGGCCCTGCTGCTCGATCGGCGCGGCCTCGGGCTCGGGACCGTGGTGCGAGTCGGGCGCGGCACCGTGGCACTTGCCGAAGGTATGCCCGCCGGCGATCAGCGCGACGGTCTCTTCGTCGTTCATCGCCATGCGGGCAAAGGTCTGACGGATGTAGAACGCGGCGTCCTCGGGATCCCCGTTGCCGTTCGGGCCTTCCGGGTTGACGTAGATCAGGCCCATGTGATCGGCGGCCAGGTTGCCCATCAGCTCGCCGTCCTCACGGTGGCGTTCATTGCCGAGCCATTCGCTTTCCGGGCCCCAGAAGACGTCGCCTTCCGGTTCCCAGACGTCTTCTCGTCCGCCGCCGAAGCCGAAGGTCTCGAAGCCCATCGACTCGAGCGCCACGTTGCCGGTCAGGATGAACAGGTCGGCCCAGGACAGCTGATTGCCGTATTTCTGCTTGATCGGCCACAGCAGGCGGCGTGCCTTGTCGAGGTTGCCGTTGTCGGGCCAACTGTTGAGCGGGGCGAAGCGCTGGTTGCCGGTCGATCCGCCGCCGCGGCCGTCGGCCACGCGGTAGGTGCCGGCGGCGTGCCAGGCCATGCGGATGAAGAACGGCCCGTAGTGGCCATAGTCGGCGGGCCACCAGTCCTTGGACTCGGTCATCAGCGCGTGAAGATCCTTCTTCAGCGCGTCATAATCGATCTTCTTGAACGCCTGCGCGTAATTGAATTCCCCGCCCATCGGATCGACCTTGGGCGAATTCTGATTGAGAATCCGAAGGTTCAGGCCTTCGGGCCACCAGGTCGAGTTCGACAGCGCACCGCTCGCGGTGTGCCTGAACTTCGCCGGGGCAAAGGGGCATTTGGCTTCCGTATCCATGATTTCTCCTCCAGTGTCAGCAACTCGATTTCACCGGGCTCGGTCAGAACGCGGCGACCGCCCGACTTTCGATGAGTAAAGTAATGGGATCATATCGTCTAGGCATGAATAATCACAATCCATTGTTCTCATGACTTCAATAGCTTTTGATTATTACCTGCAGCGGAGAGCGGCATGAAGCGCGGGGTTCTTCTCGTCGTCGCCACCCTCGCGGTCATCGCGGCCTGGACCATCTGGAGCGAGTCGAACCCGCGCTCGGAGCGCGAACTCCGCATCGAGATCCAGCAACGTCTCGGCGAATGGTTTCCCGAAAGCATGGCGCCACCGGCGGGCGCCGCGGGTTTCGCGGGCCCGCTCGACCGGCCGGAAGTGATTCTCGTCCACGGCGTTGACGAGCCGGGCGGCATCTGGTCAAGGCTGCAAACCCGCCTCGACGCCGAAGGCATCGAGCATGTCGAGTTCCGCTACCCCAACGACCAGGCCATCGACGACAGCGCCGACGAACTAGCCGCCCACTGGTCACGGCTCGAACCCGGCACCCCGATCTTCCTGGTTGGCCACAGCATGGGCGGGCTGGTCATTCGCGACTTCGTGTCCAGGCACCGACACCCGGTCGCCTCGCCTGCCACCGTCGAGGGCCCGCATGTCGGCGGCGTGATTCTGGTCGGCACCCCGAACCACGGCTCCGAATGGGCGCGCCTTCGGGCCTGGCTGGAGATCCGCGAGTACGCCGCCGATATCCCTGCGGGCCGGTTTTCGCTTTTCGCGGCGCTGCGCGACGGGACGGGAGCGGCCAAAGTCGACCTGCGCCCGGGCAGTGGATTCCTGCGGCGGCTCAACGCAAGATCCTGGCCTGCGGAGATCCCGCTGCGCATCATCGGCGGCCGAATCACGGAACCGACGCCGCGGATGCGCCAGGAGCTCCGCAGCCTCAGCGAGCGTTTAGGCTTGCCCAGGCTGCAAACCACCATCGAAGCCCTCTGGACGGGAACCGGCGATACCATCGGCGACGGTGCCGTGCCCGTCGATTCCCTGCCCCTCGACCACGCGCCGCCGCCGCTGATCCTGCCGGCGTCGCATCGCGGTCTGATCGCACGTATGCCGCTGAGCGATCGCGTCCCACCCGCCATCGACCCGATCATTCGCTTCCTGAAGGATTGGGGGACCCGCCCCGATGATGGACAAGAACGGACATCGTTCGCACCGTGACGGACGAACCCGCCGCGAGAAACGGCGTTTTCCCGTAATCCGAGAACTCGATCACAGGCATAAAATCGTCAGCATGCTAACGTTGAGCTCATAGGGGAATCGAGTCGATCACGGAGAGCTTCGACATGGTGCCCCGCAGCAACATCGAATCCCCCGGTTGTTATCCGACGGCCCTCCTGGCCGCCCTGCTACTACTCATGCCGGTCGCCGCTTCGGCGCAGCAGGGTGGTGGCATCGTCAGCTTCGGAAACGCGTCCGGAGCGCCCGGTACGACGGTATCGCTCGAATTCGAGTTCGACAATAACGATGGGGCCGATGCGCTGGAGGCTCGCGCGAGAATCCAGGGCATCGAGGCCTTCAGTGAAGTCGACCTGACGTCGCTGTGCGAGAACGCGTCGGCCGTCGCCGTCAGCTGCATCCTCAACGACACCAACCGGATCCTGGTGACCGCCGCCAACCCGCCGGGCGTGCCCCTGGCCTCGTTCAGCGGCAGCATCGCTTTCACCATTTCGCCGACGGTCACCGAATCGCTCGTCGTCCCGCTGGAATGGAACGCAACCGAGGACCAGGGCCTGACCTTCACGCCGTCTCAGGCGATCGACGGGCAGATTGCGGTGAACGCCGACGGCCCGCAGGTCTCGCTGCTGCCGGAAGCACTGGCTTTCGACAGCCGGGAGGTCGGCCAGACGAGTCCGCCCCAGGACCTGCAGGTCAGCAACAGCGGCGACGCCGACGGCCTGGTGATCGGCGAGGTATCCCTTCCATCGTCGGATTTCGAAATCTTCGACGACGGCTGCAGTGGCGCCACGCTGGCGCAGTCACAGTCGTGCTCGATCCAGGTGGCATTCGCACCGACCCAGGACGGTGCGCTTGGCGGCACACTGGTGGTGCCGAGCAGCGTCGGCACCCGCTCGGCTCCGTTGACGGGCACCGGGACCGCCCCCCGCCTCGACGCCACTCCGAGCCCGCAGACGCTCGACTTCGGCGTGGTGCCGGTGGGCGGCAGCGAATCGATCACGGGGCAATTCAGCAATTCGGGAACCGCACCGCTCGACGTCAGCTGCCAGCTGCAGGCAGGCGCTGACGCATTCGAGATTCAGCCCGATCCGCTCTCGTTCAGCAATATCGCTCCGGCGGCCTCAGTGGCTTTCGAGATCACCTTCTCGCCGTCGACCGGCGCCTCCCAGTCGGCCAGCCTGGAATGCCAGTCCAATGCCATCGACACCCCCCAGTTCGATTACCTGCTGACCGCCCCTGGGCTGACGATCTTCGAGGATCGCTTCGAGCCCTGACCGTGGCGCGCCGGGCCTTCAGCCGCCCCTACCGCCAGCCCCGGCGAAGAGGCGGTTGACGATGTCCAGCCAACCGAGCCAGACGACGAGCGCAGCAACATACTGCGGCGCCCAGCTCTAAAGCCAGACAGCCGGTTTCCGTCGCTTCGGAAATTCCATTTCGGCGTCCTTTTGCCGGTTCCGGTCATAGTCGCATTCTGAGCCATGAGTCTTTCGTCGTCGTGGCAAGCGGTCATTCGCGGTCGAGATCGACATGGCGCGGTTGGCTGCGAAACGACAGCAGTACGCCACGGCGCAGACGTGTCGCATCGCGCGCGGACGAGACCGATGCGACAGCGACCGCTGATGGTCGTCAACGGCGCATGGGTGCCTTACAATGCTCGGCATGAAACCGTGGATCGCCCTGCTGCGCGGCATCAACGTCGGCGGCCACAACCGAATCCCCATGGCCGAGCTGCGCGAGACCTGCTGCGAGCTGGGCTGGCTCGACGTCGCCACCTACATCCAGAGCGGCAACATCGTCTTCGCCGCCGACGGCGACGCGGGTGCCCTCGAAGAAAAATTACAGACCGCCATTCGCGAGGACTTCGGACACGACGTCCACACGCTCGTGCGCGGCCGCGACGACTGGGCCGCCCAACTTGCCGCCAATCCTTTTCCCGAAGCCAGCGAGCGAGAGCCCAACCTGGTGATGCTCGGTCTGTCCAAGTCACCACCGGCCGGGCAGGCGGCCGAAGCGCTCCAGGAGCGCGCCGCGGCCGACGAGCGGGTCGTCCAGAAAAACGGCGCGCTGTGGATTCACTACCCCAACGGCTCGGCGCGCAGCAAGCTCACGCCCGCCCTGCTCGATCGGCTGGCCGGCTCGCCCGTCACGACCCGGAACTGGCGTACCGTATCGAAATTGTCCGACATGATCGAGCGACAGTGATACGGTCGGGGCCGGACTCGTGAGTAGCCGGGCCCGGCTCAGCCGACATGTCGAACTACGCGCCGCAACTGCACTCGCAGGCTTCCGGCCCGCCCCCGACCGGCGCCACATCGCCCTTGACCACGAACACCTCCCAGCGGTGCCCGTCCGGATCGGCCACCCAGACCTTGTCCTGCACGGCGTGACAGCAGTCCGTGTCGGTTTCGGTGAAGGTCTCCAGGCCGGCGGCCTTCAACCGCTCGATCTCGGCGAACACCCGGTCGCGTTCGTCCACTTGCACGCCCAGGTGCGACACGCCGGAACGCGTCGCTTCGTTGAGCGCCAGCTTCAGCGGCGGGTAATCGAGATCGAAGTTGGCATAACCCGGGCGCAGCTTGACCGGCTCCGACTGCAGGAAGTCGCGGTAGAACGCCACGGCCGCATCGAGGTTCCTGACGTCGAGCGAAATATGGGTCTTGTTCATGTCGTGCTCCTGTATTTCTGCAATTATAGAAATAATGGCTTGAAAGAAAGTCCACTGAAGCAACCGAATGGTTCTAGCAACAGCGACCGGCCAGGTCCGAATCCACGACCGCGTTGCGGCTGCAGCATTCGGCATAGAGAAAATCGAGCAGACCCTGGAGGGTATCCGCCCGCGCCGCGTAGCGGATCCACTGGCTCTCGCGCAGCGACTCGACCAGACCCACTTCGCGCAGTCGGTGTAGGTGATGCGACAGAGTCGAGGCGGGAATAGCCAGCTTCTCCTGCAGTTCGCCGGCCGCGAGGGCTCGGGGATAGGCCGCCAGCAGGTAGCGCATCACCTCGAGCCTTGCGCCTTGCCCCAGTGCGGCGAAAATGGGCGCCAGTTCCTCGGCGACGTTTGGCTGAATAGTTGATTCCATATTTCTAGACTATTCGAATTACTAATCCTGCGCAAGAGGGCCCGGGCAGAATTTTCGCAATCATCTACCCAACGTCATCCCTTGCATCCGACGCGGTATCCGCTCGGCCCCTTCAACAGACATCCGAACGAATCCGGAATGAGCGACAGCACCCGCACGCCAGCCCACGAACTCAAGGCAATGGCCGAACTGACGCTGCTGGGCGCCATCTGGGGCGGGTCGTTCCTGCTCATGCGCGTGGCGGCGCCGGAATTCGGACCGTTCGCGCTCGTCGAGATCCGACTGGTCTTCGGCGCCCTGGTGCTGCTGCCCTTCGTCTACCGGGCGCGCAGGCGCCTGGCCGGCCGCTGGCACATGCTGTTCGCCATCGGCATGATCAATTCGGCCGTGCCCTTCACGCTCTTCGCCTGGGCCACCGCCATCGCACCGGCCGGCATCAGCGCCATTGCCAACAGCGTGACCGCGCTGTTCGCGGTCCTCTTCGCGGGCATGATGTTTGGGGAAAGAATCGGCATCCGTCGTGGCTTCGGCCTGGCCTCGGGCATCATCGGCGTGGTCGTCATGATCGGCATGCCGATGGCCGGCGTTCCCGTCGGCTGGGCGGCGCTGGCAGCGACGACGGCGGCCGCCTGCTACGGCCTGGCCGGCAACCTGGTCAAGCGCTACCTCGCCGGTCTGCCCCCCGTGGCGCTCGGCGGCGCCACCCTGTCGTGCAGCGCTGTCGTGCTCTCGCCCATGGCTGTCTGGCACTGGCCGGAGCAGACCCTGTCGGCTGCGGTCTGGGCCAGCGCCGTCACGCTGGGTGTACTGTGCACCGGCGTCGCGTACGCCTTGCTGTTCAGGCTGCTCGAAAAGATCGGCCCGAGTGGGACGGCCACGGTGACCTACCTGGTCCCACTCTTCGGCGTCGCCTGGGCCTGGCTGGTGCTGGCAGAACCCATCACCTCGGGCATGCTGATCGCCGGCGCGCTGATCCTCGGGGGCGTCGCCCTCAGTCAATCGCGCCGACCGCCGCCCGTCATCACGCGTCAGGCTTGAAGGAAGGGGACATCCACAGCTGCAGCAATCGCGGCACCTCGTCCCCTTCGGCCCTGGGTTCGGCCATCCCTCGCAGAACGAGGCCTACACCCATCGCACTGGAAACGTACTCCGAAATCGAATGCCTCCAGGTCGGAACCAGCTCTTCGCGCTCACTGCCTTCGGGCGTGAATCTTGCCTGCTTGCCGATCAACTGCCGGTAAGGGTGCAGCTCTGCAACGTAGAGCAGTCCATTTCCGTTCAGAACGCGCCGGGCCTGCGCAAGCACGCGGCCGAGGTTGTCGATGTGCTCGAGCACCAGGGTGATCACGACCAGGTCACAGGATGCGTCTTCGACCGGCCAGGCCTGGGTGATGTCTCCGGACTCGAAGCGCACCGAGGACGATTCGACGCGACGACGAGCACGCTCGAGCATGCCCTCGGAAAAATCCATCGCCACGACATGGTCAGCGTGGCCAGCCAGGTACTCGGTATTCAGCCCCGTCCCGCAGCCAGCCTCGAACACGCGACCACCGGTCAGTGGAAGCCCGGCCTGCCGCAGGCACTGCCTATTCAGATCACGCGTGCGGTTGTCGTTGTCGTCGTACAGCCTGGCCCAGCGGTCGTAGGCTTCCTTGACACCCATCACTTCGACTCCAGAACGCTTCCCGTCCCGCTACCGCCGCCAAACGCTTCGCTGGTCAGTCGGCGGGGCAGATCGGCTTGCCACCGGCGCCGGTCATGTAGCCGCCTGCACACAGCTTGCCCGGCTGACTGCATGGGCACGCGATGCAATGGGCGGCGCCGATGCGCTGAAGACCGCTCTCGGAGCCTTGGACATCGCGACCGGCTCGCGCGGCGGCGTTCATGGCCTCGACGCTTTCGAACCCGAACAGCGCCATGACGATCTGCCCGATGCGATACTCCGGATCGGCCTGTCCATTGCCGGATCCCACGACCGTTCCCTCCCGAGTGACGAACAGCAGCTTGCCCAGCGACTCGTAGTGCCAGTTCCCGGCGGCATCCAGGACCTTGCAGATCGGCTCGAGCCAGTCGCAGAACGACTTCTTCCAGCTGGTGGGCAAGCCCTTCCATACCGCAAAGAACGCGTCGGTCGGCGGCAGAAAGGGCACGAGGTCGAGGTAGTTCTCGTAACGCGTGACCTCGATGTCCGACGGATAGCCGTGCACGAAGTCGCGATCACCGGGGTGGGGCGAGGCGAAAGTCGTGACGCCGCCGATGGAGAGCCCCTCGGACAGGTAAAGCCGGGCGGCCGCAATGCTTGCCATCGGCCCGCCCTTGCTGTGACCGGTGACGAGGACGGGGGCCGAAGGATGCTCGGCTCGCAGGCGCTGAACCTCCTGCACGACATTCTGCCAGAGGGTCTCCAGCGCAGCCAGGAAGCCGGAATGAACCGCGCCGGGAAGCGGCGGCGCAGCCACCGGCTCGGCGTCGACGATATCCTGCCACCAGTCCTCCAGGCTGGCCACCGTCCAGGCCGGCGGCAGGGTGCCCCGGAAGGCCAGGATGATGCCGTCCTGATTGCGCCCCACGAGGCAGGCGTTGATGCGCGGGCCGTCGGGCTGACCGGATTCGGGCGCGGATATCGCCGCGGGCCCGTCGGTCCAACCGGCGCCATCGTGGTAGATCGCCGGGGGCTCGTACTTACCCGATTGCTTGTCGATGCCGTAGGCGCAATTGCAGGCACAAGTCAGCCTCGACGTTAGCGTCGGAGCGACGAATGTCATCTCGTTCATCGGATTGTCCCTCTTGCCGTGAGCCAACCCTTCCCGGCCTTATCCTAGCGCCGAATGGAGCGCAGCGCATTCAACGGCTCTTGACCGCCTTTTCGTAAAGCCCGGGAAATCGGCCGTGAGGATCGCACTCGCGCTTGAGGGATTCGTAGGTGGCGCGGTCGAACTCCTGCCAGAATCTCGACTCGTCGTAGGTGCTTCGCGAGTAAAGGCTCTTCTTCCCGCCGTGCCTGGCCACCAGGTCCTCGACAAGGGCGTTGTAGTGACCGTCGGGCTCGCACGATCGCACCATGTCCCAGAAGCCGAAATTGATGTATGGCGTATCGGTGCGCAGTTCGAACAGGGAGAATCGGCCGTCGGGCACGACGAAGGGGCAGATCCATACCGGGCGGATGCCGATGTGCGCTTCGAAATCGGCCAGGAAGGCCGCGGCATTGTCGATCGGGATGTCGACATCCTGGATGACGGACTCGGTTCGAGGCCGGACGTACTGGAGCATGCTCAGCGGCCAGTGATGGCTTGCACGCATGATCTTCTGGTAAGTGATGCTGTTAAGCCGCTTTCGACCCATGACGAAGCGCAGGGGCTTGAAATTCATGCCCAGGCTCTTGCTGCACCAGAACCAGTCGGTATCCCACCGCCACAGGTAGTCGTGGATCGTCAGGTAGTCCTCGCGCTTCTCACGCAGGCTCTTCCAGTACTGCCGCATCCAGGTGTAGTCGCTCGCCGCGGTTTCCGCCGGTAGCGAATCGACGAATCCCGCGCGGGTCAGCACGACCTCGCCGGGCGCAAAATACAC
This sequence comes from Gammaproteobacteria bacterium, assembly GCA_009908385.1. Taxonomy (GTDB): domain Bacteria; phylum Pseudomonadota; class Gammaproteobacteria; order Xanthomonadales; family Wenzhouxiangellaceae; genus Wenzhouxiangella. The sequence goes on along the minus strand of JAAAPE010000073.1, from coordinate 123,107 downwards.
CGCGTCGAGGTAGTCGCAGCTCGGCTGGTTGCATTCCTCCGCGATCTCCGCGAACAGGCTTTCCGAATCGCTGAATCGGGTGTGCTCCAGGCGCAGGTATTTCTCGACCGAAACCAGGCCCACGCGAAGCCGGGTCGCGTAACCCAGGCTACCGAAAGAGTTGGGAAAGCCGAAGAAGAGTTCCGGGCGTTCCTTGGGCGAGCAACTCAGCACCCGCCCATCGGCGACGAGTACGTCCATCTCCCGGACCGTGTGGTGCACCAGGCCGTGGCGGAACGCCATGGACTCGATGCCCAGCCCGGTCATTGCGCCGCCGACGGTGATGCTCCTGAGTTCCGGCACGATGGCCGGCGCCAGTCCGTGGGGTAGCGTGGCATCGACCAAGTCGGCGTAGGGGGTCATGCCCTCCACGTCGGCGAATCGGGCTTCCTCGTCGATCTCGATGACGTGGTCGAGCGCAGTGACGTCGAGCTCGGTGCGCTCGACGTCTTCGCGTGGGCGGAACAGGTTGCTGGTGCGCTTGCGCAGGCGAACCGCCCCGCGGGAACCGGTCAATCCCCGCGACAGTTCTGCCACGCGGCGTCGATGGCGCTGCCAGGCAGCTTCGGTCATGTCACCACCTAGCGGACCGGCACATAGCGCGCCACGTCGCCTCGACTGAGCACCATCTGCCAGAGATTGAGCCCGCGCGAGCGGAACGCGCCAGCGGAGCAGTTGAGGTAGTAGCGCCACATCCGGTAGAAGCGTTCGTCCAGGTTGTCCCGCTCGGCCAGTCTCGGCCAGGCCTCGAGGAAGTTCGCTTCCCAGGCCATCAGCGTGCGGTCGTAGTCGGGTCCGAAGTTGTGCCAGTCCTCCAGCACGAGGAGACCCTCCTTCGCGCTGGTCAGTTGAGCCTCCGAAGGGATCACGCCGCCGGGGAAAATGTACTTCGTGATCCAGGCATCGGCCATGCTGCGGCTGACGTTGCCGCCGATGGTATGCACCAGCGCCAGGCCACCGGCCTTCAGCCGCGCCCTGATCAGCTCGAAGAACCCGCGATAGTTCTTCGGACCGACGTGCTCCATCAGGCCGACGCTCACGACCCGGTCGAAGCTTTCGGGCAGATCCATCGCCTCTCGATAGTCCTTGGGCCTGACATCGACCGGCAGCCCCTCGCAGATACGGCGCGCGTAGTCGACCTGCTGGCGGCTGATGTTGAAGCTGACCACTTCGCAGCCGTGCTCGGCGGCAAGGTAACGGGCCAGTTCACCGAAACCGCCGCCCAGTTCGAGCACCCGCATGCCGGGCTCGAGATGCAGCTTTCTAGCGATCAGGGAAAGCTTGGCGCGCTGCGCCTCGTCGAGGCCGGTTCCGGAACCGTCGGCGCCGTAGTAGGCACAGGTGTACTGCATGGTCGGCCCGAGCATGGCCTCGTAGAGACGATTCGACAGGTCGTAATGCTGCTCGGCGACCTGTCGTGAACGTCGCCGGCTCTGCAGGTTGGCGAACCTGCTTAGCAAAACCTGCCACAGGGTCGACGGGGTTCGGATGACCTGATCGAGCTGCGCGCCCAGGACGCGCTGAAAGAACTGGTCGAGTCGCTCGACATCCCACCAGCCGACCATGTACGACTCGCCGGCGCCGATCGATCCCTCTGCCAGGACACGCCGATAGAGACGATCGTCGTGAACCTGTATATCCCAGGGCCGGTCGCCGTCGATGGCCACGCCCGCGGCTTCGAACAGTTCCGCCACTTTCCGTTTCGCCGACACCACTCCGCTCCCTCGGTCACGGTAGGTTGCAGTCGAATCGCAGCCGCCAGGCTCGCCCCCTTGCCGCTGGCCGGCACTTGCCGAAGAGACTAGTCGCCAGACCCATCCCGGTCAAGGCGGCCCGCCAAGACTGCTATTCTCCCTTTGCCGACATCAATTGAGCGGAACCGCGGATGCGAATGAGATGAACATGGACTGGCTGCCGAACTTCTCGATCCCCGACTCCGTGCTGAGCCTGGTCGTCAGTACGCTCGTGCTGATCGTTGCGATCATGGTCCTGCGACGGATGTCAGCGCGCTACATCCGCCGCAACGTGGCGACAGCAGACCTGCGCCGCAAGTGGCTGGTCAACTCGCGCAACGGCCTTCTGCTGCTGCTTCTCCTCGGCCTGGTCATGATCTGGGGCAACGAACTGCGCACCCTGGCGCTGTCTATCGTCGCCATCGCCGTGGCCTTCGTGGTCGCCACCAAGGAACTGATCCTGTGCCTGACCGGCTCGCTACTGAAGAGCAGCGCCGGCGCGTTCAACCTGGGCGATAGGATCCAGGTCAAGGACTTCCGCGGCGATGTCATCGACCACAACCTGCTGACCACGACCGTCATGGAAGTCGGCCCGGGCAAGTCGATGCATCAGCGCACGGGTCGCATGATCATCGTTCCCAATGCGATTTTCGTGTCCGAACCGGTCGTCAACGAGAGTTTCACCGAAAAGTTCGGCTTTCACGTCCTGACCGTGCCGTTCAAGCGCGAGGACGATTGGGACGCCGCCCGCAAGGCCTTTCTCGAGGCGGCCGAACGCCACTGCGCACCCTTCATCGAGCAGGTACGTACGCACATGGGCCGGGTCAGCGACCTACGGGGGCTCGGCCTGCCGCCGGTAGAGCCTCGCGTGACGATCCACCTGCCCAGTGCCACCGAGGTGCACCTGGTCGTGCGGCTGCCCGTTCCCGCCGGACAGCGAAGCTCCGTGGAGCAGGCCGTTCTGCAAGAGGTGCTCTCCGGAAAGAACTACTCGACCGCGGGAAAACCGACGAAAGAAAACTAGGGAAGCTCAGCGAAGCAGCAACACCGGAATGGCGCAGCTGCGCAGGATGGCCGTGGTCGTGCTGCCGACAATCAGATGGCGAATGCGCGAATGCCCGTAGGCACCCATGACCAGCAGGTCGATATCCAGCTGCCCGATCTGGTCCAAGATGACACGCTCCGCGTCGCCGGATTGTACGACTGTGTTCGGAGCAAAGCCCGCCGACTCGAGTGCCAGCCTTGCCCAGTCAAGGCCCCCGCGCAGCTTGCCGTCTTCGCTGCCGGCGGCGATCAGGTGACAGTCGATATCTTTCAGAAGGGGGCTCTGGCAGACCATCTCGACGCATTTCCGGGTGGTGTCGCTGCCGTCGAAGGCAATCGCGAAGCGCTCGACGGGGCGAAACTTCCGGGACGTCACGAGCAAGGGACGGTGAACCCCGCGAACGGTGCGCTCGAGATTGGCGCCCAGGTGTCCCCTGTTGAAGTCGACCGACTCCCCCCGCTTGCCGATGACGAACAAACGCACATCGTCCTCGAGCTCCGCGGCCGTCTCGACGAGCGTGCCGTGGCGCTGCAGACCTTCCGGCCTGACCGCCCCGGCGCCGGCGGCCCGCCTGGTCGCACGCTCGAGCAACGCGCGCCCCTGGTTCATTGCCAGTCGAGATCGCTGGGCGTCGAGCTCCACCAGTTCCTCGAGCAGCTCGGACTGGCTGTCGATGCCGATACTCCCGCTGTAATCGGCGCGGGACGCGTAGGCCGTTTCCCGATCAAGCACGTGCAGGCAGATCAACTGCGAATCCAGCCGCCCGGATGCCCAGGCCGCGTAATCGACGACCGAATCGGCGTAGATCGAGTTGTCCAGGCAGGCCATGACCTTGCCGTCAGCGGGAATCTTGTAGGCGCTCTTGCTCATTGCGGATCTCCTCAGTGCCCGAGCAGTTTTTCGGCGTCGGGCTTGTCGTGCACGCCGAGCCGGTCGACCAGCGTGCGGCTGGCCTCGTCCATGCCGACGACATCGACTGCCACGCCCTCGCGGCGGAATTTCAGTATGACGCGATCGAGCGCGCCGACGGCGCTCAGATCCCAGAAGTGGGCGCCGCTGACATCGATGCGGACGCATTCTATGACCTCGCGGAAATCGAAGGCGGCGAGGAATTCACCGGCGGACGCGAAGAAGACCTGCCCGGTGACGGTGTAGCCGCGAGTCCGACCGCCGTCTTCCAGGTGCTTGCCGACCACGAGCACCTGGCCCACCTTGCGGGCGAAGCCCAGCGCAGAGAGCAGCACGCCGGTCAGCACTCCCTTGGCCAGGTCATGGGTGAACACCGTCACGACCACGGTGCCGATCATGACCAGGCTGGAGGTCTTCGGATGGTGCCGCAGGTCGGCGATCGACTGCCAGCTGAAGGTGCCGACGGCGACCATGATCATGACCGCGACCAGCGCCGCCATCGGGATCATGCCGACGTAATCGCCCAGGAAGACGACCATCAGCAGCAGGAACACACCGGCCACCAGGCTCGACAAGCGACCGCGGCCGCCGGACTTCACGTTGATGACCGACTGGCCGATCATGGCGCATCCGGCCATGCCGCCGAAGAAGCCCGAGACCATATTGGCGATACCCTGCCCCCGAGCCTCGCGGTGCTTGTTGCTGGGCGTGTCGGTCAGGTCGTCGACGATCTGTGCGGTCAGGAAGGATTCGAGCAGACCGACGACCATCATGGTCGACGAGACCGGCAGGATGATCATCAGGGTCTCGAGCGACCACGGAATGTCCGGCAGCAGGAAGGTCGGAAGGGCATCCGGCAATTCGCCCTTGTCGCCGACGGTCGGCACCTGGATGCCGAGCGCGACCGCGGCGGCAGTCAACAGCACGATGGCGACCAGTGGCGAGGGGACCGCACGGGTCAGCCGGGGCAGACCGTAGATGATGACCAGGCCCACGGCGACCATCGGGTAGACGGCGACCGGTACGCCGATCAGTTCGGGCAACTGGGCCAGGAAAATCAGGATGGCCAGCGCGTTGACGAAACCGGTGACCACGGAGCGCGAAACATAGCGCATCAGGTCGGCCAGCTTCAGGTAACCGGCGATGATCTGCAGGAGGCCGGTGAGAACCGTCGCCGCCAGGAGATACTCGAGTCCATGCTCGCGCACCAGCGTGACCATCAGCAGCGCCATGGCGCCGGTGGCCGCGGAGATCATGCCCGGGCGGCCGCCGGTGAAAGCGATCGTCACGGCAATGCAGAACGACGCATAAAGGCCCACCCGCGGATCGAGACCGGCGATCAGGGAGAACGCGATGGCTTCCGGGATCAGCGCCAGCGCGACGACCAGGCCGGCCAGCACGTCGCCGCGCAGATTGGAAAGCCAGTCTCGGCGGATGGCGTACAGGACATTCATTCAGCAATACCTTGGCTCGGCCGGGACGCGAAGGCCGGGCCGTTCGAGAAGATCAAGGGGTCAAATCGGAAAGACGGGGCCGGAACGAGCCGAAACCCGCCCTGGATGGACCGCAATCGAAGCGGCGCGTATTGTATACCAACGGACCGGGCTCGAGGCGCCTTGCGAGCGAGCAATTCCGAGACTCTGAATGTGGCAGGATTCGTGAACGTCTTGGTATGAACTTGAACCCATGCCTTTTCGTTGAGGCCGGTCGAATGAACGCCTCGAATCGAGGTCTCAGTAATGACAACCCGATTTGCGTCATCGTGACAATAACGGGTCGAAGTGGAGACCGACATGACCAAGGGCAGAGACACGCAGACAAGGGAAGGAAAGAAGAAGCCGGCCAAGACGCTGAAAGAGAAGCGAGCCGACAAGGCTGCGAAAAGGGAAGGCACCTACAAGCCCGATGCCGGAGTCGCGAAATTGCGGGGCCAGTAATCGGCCTGGACGTGATCGCGATCGCTCATGGACAATGGGATCCGTTTTCACATTGTCGAGTGATCCATGCGCGCCATCCTGATCAGCGAGTTCGGCGACCCGTCAGGCATTCGGGTCAGGGAAATCGATGCGCCGGCAGCACCGGAAAGCAATGAAGTACGACTCGACGTCGGGGGTATCGGCGTCGGCTTCTTCGACGGCCTGCTGATTCGCGGCGACTACCAGATCCGACCCGACCTGCCGTTCGTGCCCGGCAGTTCGCTTGCCGGCGTGGTCGAATCCGTCGGAGAAGGCGTTACGCACCTGAAGCCGGGGGATCTGGTTGCCGCGTTCGCGCTCCACGGCGGCATGGCCGAACAGGTCGTTGTGCCGGCCAGTTCCTGTGCTCCGATGCCGCCGGGCATCGAGCCGGTCAAGGCCGCCAATTTCTTCATATCCTGGGCGACCAGCCTCTACGGCCTGCGCGAGATCGGGCAGGTCACCGAAGGTGAAACCGTCCTGGTACTGGGTGCTTCCGGAAGCACAGGCACGACGGCAATCGAATGTGCCAAGGCACTCGGCGCGAGAGTGATCGCCTGCGCTTCCAGCGAGGACAAGCGTCGGCACTGCCTGGATCACGGCGCTGACAAGGTCGTCGACTACACGGTCGAAGGCTGGCGGGACGAGATCAAGGCGGCGACGGACAAGCGCGGCGTCGACGTGGTCTACGACCCGGTCGGCGGCGAAACGTCGGAGGCAGCGCTGCGCCTGATGGCGCCCGGCGGGCGCTTCCTGGTGGTTGGCTTCGTGGCGGGCATCGCCAGGATGCCCATGAATCTACCGCTTCTCAAGCGCTGCTCGATTCACGGCGTCAACTGGGGCGGGACGGTCATGGCCGATCCGAGCGTCGTGCCGCCCGTCATTCGCACGCTCGCGGAATGGACGCTGTCCGGTCGGATCGATCCGACGCCGACCAGCATCCATCCCCTGGAAGAAGCCGGGAAGGCTTTCGAAGCGCTTTTCGGACGTGCTTCGACCGGGAGCGTGGTCGTCCAGCCCTGAAAGCGGGTGACTTGAAACTCAACGCTCTTGACCCGAAAGCTGTCGGTACACACGACTTTCCGGAGGGAGCCATGAGAATTCTGACGATCGCCTTGCTGGCGCTTTGCATCCAGACCGCGAGCGCCCAGACGGGGCTGCCCGCGCCCTGCGGTTCCGACTTCGCGGTTCACGCATACGTCGAAGGGCAAGCGAGCAACGACGCGCTCGTCGATGGGGACGACATTCAGGGCGTCTCCCGCCGCGCGGAGGACGGTTCGCGATTGATGATCTCGCTCGAGAATCCCGCGGCCGAGCGGATGAAAGCCTTCACCAGCAGTAATATCGGCGAAGAGCTCGTTGTCGTCTGCCAGGGCGATACGGTCTGGAAGGCGCGGATTGCCTCGACTTTCGGCGGGCGCTTCGAGATTCGACTCGACGAAGGCAACGATTAAGCTGCAACACATGACTTCTGGCGCATGATTTCTCGTGCGTCGGCGGTTTAAAGTCGTCGTTCGAGTCAACAACCCACCGGACGACAATGAAACGATTTCTCAAATGGGGCGGTGCCGGCCTGGCTGTCCTGGTGCTGGCCGGCGGCCTGCTCTTCGCCAACTTCTGGTACTTCAAGCCGCTCTCGATCGACTGGTTCTATTCCCGGGCCTTCCTGAAATTCAGCCTGCAGCAGCCGGAGATGCTCACCTCGCTGCGCATCCTGGACCAGTTCGGGATCCGCGGCCACAACGCCGAGCTCGGCGACGCCTCGCCCGAGGCGGGCGAGGAAATGCTCGCCTACTGGCGCGACGAGTATGAGACCTTCAGGCGCTACGACCGCAGCGACTACGAAGGCCAGGATCTTCTCTCCTATGACGTCTTCGACTTTTTCATGTCGAACCAGATGGCCGACGCCGACCGCTGGCGCTTCCACAACTTCCCGGTCAACCAGCTCTTCGGCGTGCAGAGCACCCTGCCCGACTTCATGGTGCAGCAGCACGTGGTCGAGGACGAACTCGGCGCCGAGCACTACATCGCGCGCCTGAGCCAGTTCGACGAGAAATTCGACGGCGTTCTCGAAGGCCTGAGAATCCGCGAGGAACGCGGTATCCTGCCGCCGGCCTTCGCCGTGACCAAGGTCATCGAGCAGGTCGAGGGCTTTCTCGACAGCGCGCCCGAAAGACACCTGCTGGTGGCGCAGTTCGACGAGAAGCTCGATGCCATCGACGAATCCGAGCTCGGACAGGATCGTCGCGATGAACTGCGCGCGCAGGTGGTCGAGGCGGTGGAGCAGTCGGTCTACCCGGCCTACGAAAACCTGCTGGCCTACCTGCGAGAACTCTCGCCGAAAGCCACGAGCAACGGCGGCGTGTGGCGCCTGCCCGACGGTGACGCCTTCTATCAGCAGGCCATTCGCCAGCACACGACCACCGACATGTCGGCCGATGAGATCCACGAGATCGGCCTGGCCGAAGTGGAGCGCATCGGCCGCGAGATGGACGCCATCCTGCGCGCGGAGGGACTGACCGAAGGCACGATCGGCGAACGTGTCCAGCAACTCGCCCAGCGACCGGACCAGCTCTACGCCGATACCGAGGCCGGCCGCGAACGGATCCTGGCCGACTACCAGACGATCATCGACGAAATCGACCCGGCGATGGACGAGTATTTCAATCTGCGGCCGGAGACCGGCGTGCAGGTCAAGCGCGTCCCCGAGTTTTCCGAGGAGACCTCGGCGGGCGCCTACTACCAGCGCCCCTCCCTCGACGGCAAGCGCAAGGGCACCTTCTTCGCCAACCTGCGCGACGTCTCCGAGATACCCAGGTTCGGGATGCGCACGCTGGCCTACCACGAGGCCATCCCCGGCCACCACTTCCAGATCGCCATCACCCAGCAGCTCGAGGGCATTCCGATGTTCCGCCGCCTGGTGCCCTTCACCGCCTATTCCGAGGGCTGGGCGCTCTACGCGGAACGACTGGCCTGGGAAATCGGGTTCCAGGACGATCCGCTCGACAACCTGGGTCGCCTGCAGGCCGAAATGTTCCGCGCGGTCCGCCTGGTAGTCGATACCGGCATGCACCACAAGCGCTGGACGCGCGAAGAAGCCATCGACTACATGCTGGCCAACACCGGCATGGGCGAAGGCGAAGTCGAGGCCGAGATCGAGCGCTACCTGGTCATGCCCGGTCAGGCGCTGGCCTACAAGGTCGGCATGATGAAGATCCTCGAACTGCGCGAACGCGCCCGGCGGGAACTCGGCGAGGACTTCAGCCTGCCCGAATTTCACGACCAGGTGCTCGGCAACGGCGCCCTGCCGCTGACCCTGCTCGAGGAAGTCGTCGACGACTGGATCGAGGCCGAGCGCAGCGCCTGAACCATTTGCCCCACCCAACCGGGTGGCCGTGCCGTCTTCTACCGGAAGGCGGCACGGATTCTTCACGCCGCGGCGGGACACTGTTCATCGGCACGAACATCGATCCGCTCCATGAACGGCAAGCACTCCGAATCCGTGTGGGACTATCCCCGACCGCCGCGACTCGAGCCCGTCGACTGGACCCTGAGGGTCGAGCATGGGGGTGGGATACTGGGCGAGACGACGCACGGGGTGCGTATCCTCGAGACATCGCACCCGCCCTGCTTCTACTTTCCGCCCGAAGACGTCGATTTCACCCGCCTCGAGCCCAGCGACACGCGTACCTTCTGCGAGTGGAAGGGACAGGCCCGCTACTGGCATCTCAGGACCGAAGCGGGGCTGATCCGTGATGCCTGCTGGGCCTACCCCGATCCCACCGACCCGGCCATCAGGGATTTCGTGTCCTTCTACGCCGGTCGGGTGGACGCCTGCTACGTGAACGGCGAGCGCGTCCAGCCGCAGGCGGGCGACTTCTACGGCGGATGGATCCTGTCCTGGGTGAAGGGGCCGTTCAAGGGCGGGCCCGGCACACTCGGCTGGTAAAAGGCCGCAACCTGCCCCCGAGAAGCGCCTGCGCCGGGTCGATCAGAGAACGCCTAGCCACCGAGCTCCCGAACGAGCTGATCGAGTTCGAGCAACTGGCGCTGTCCCTTCTCGCGCAGCCAGGCGCCGAGCGCGGCGGCCATCAGGCACCATAAAGTCACGAAAGCGAAGGACGGCCATGACTCGCCCGCGATGGCGCTGGCGCTCATCCCCTGGAGCAGCCCGTCGGCCACCAGCCAGAGCGAGGCGAACGACCAGACCACCGGGCAGGTCCACAAGACCACGGCCCCGCCGGTCCGGCGTGCGACGGCATCGCGCCGGGCCTGGGCGAGGACGGCTTGCCCCGAGTCGTCGTCGCGGAACAGGGTCCGCAGGCGCAGCCGCACGCTGATGGTGGCCATGATCAGGAAGAAGACGGTGAAGAATCCCCAGTAGATCCAGCCCATGAGCCCGCGCGTGTCGAGGGCGACGACGGTGAGCAGCGCGCAGGCGGCCATCAGCCCCAGTGCCTCCAAGGCGGCCACGAGCCAGCCGCGCGACAGGCGGCGGCGCAGCGACGCCAGGGTGACCTGGGGCGGCCGTGAGGCGCCATCCTGCCAGTCCTCTCGTATTGCTTCGAGTTCGTCGATCGAGTCATTCATCGTGCAAGCCTCTCGGTCAGGAATCGGCGGGCGCGATTGACGCGCACCGCGACGTTGTTTTCGGAAATGGCAAGAACCTCGGCGATCTCGGCGTGCGAAAAGCCCTCCAGGAACAGGGTGATCGCCTCGCGCTGCCCCAACGGCAGGCTGTTGACCACGCGGCGCAGGCGGCGCTGGCGTTCGGTTTGCTCGAGCGCCTCATAGGGCGTGGACCCCGGCAGCTCGAATTCGCCTGACAGCGTCTCATTGCGCGGGTGGCGGGCCTGGCTCGCGACGTGGCTGACCGCACGGTTGCGGCCGATTCGGAAGACATAGGCCTTGAGCCGCGCCGGATCCTCGAGCCTGGGCAGCGCGCGCCAGATGGCGACCAGCATGTCCTGCAACAGGTCCTCGCGGCGCGCGGCGTCGAACTCGAAACTGCCGGCCAGGCGCCATAGCGCGGCGCCGTAGCGCTCGATAATGGCTTCCATTGCTGCGGCATCGTTCATGGTTCCCTCGTCCCTCCACTGACCGCTCGCCGCGGCAAGGGGCTTGCCGGATGCGCCGAAGTTCATGCCGACGGAAGCGACAGGCCGGCGGCGAGGCGCTGCAACTCGTCCCGGGATTCACCCTCGAGTAGCCAGAACCCGGCCGGACCGGACACCGCAATCGCGGCCCGTCCATGGCGTTCCACCAGCCACCCGGAGCGGCCACCGACATCGATCGATCGACCGCCCCATTCCCCGACCCTGGCACGAATGGCCGCAGCGGCGTCTTCGCCGGCGCTCTCCCAGGGACTGGCGGCAATCCAGCGAAGATCGACGCGTCCCCCGTCATCGTTCACGGCCCCGGCCAGCCGGTTGCTGGGCCAAGTCTCCTCGTAGTCCACGATACGCCAGTCTTCGGGAACCGACCATTCGACCCCCTGGATGCGGTCGACGAAACGCCCGTCGACCACGCCGGGTGACGGCGCGCCGCCGGGGAAACGCCGCTCGGTACCGTCGGCATGGCGCCAGGCCAGGACGCGGGCGTCGATCTGCCCGTACATCTGCATGACCGCGCCGCTGTTGAGCGCCGCCATGCCGTCGTCCAGATCAGTCCATACGAAGGCAATGCGCGCCGCGTCCGCCGGTCCGTCGGCCGGAATGGCCGCGTCGAGCGCCAGCCACCGATCGCCGATCCGCACTTCTGTCCAGGCGTGGCCGCCGAACATCCCGTGGGCGTAGACGTAACCGCCCACGTAGCGGGCCGGTATGCCGGCGGCTCGTGCCAGCGCGGTCAGGAGGATGGCGTACTCGGTGCAGGTGCCGCGGCGCTGCTCGAGAATCTCGTCCGACGGCGCCAGGGCCACGCCCATGTCGACCGACATGTTGTCCGATACCCATCGCTCGAGACGCCGGGCGGCCTGCCAGGCGTCACGTTCATCGCCGACGATGTCTTCTGCCAGTTCGACCAATTCGGGCTGGTCGGCCCGCAGCAGGTCGTTGGAAGCCAGGTGCCGGTCGATCGCTCCGGCCGCGTCCGCATCCAGAGACACGCTCTGGCGGGGATGCCGCCGCTCGATCGCCAGCACCAGGCGCTCGGCGCGTTCTTCCAGCACCGTCTGGTGCGCGCTGTCGAATTCGGGCCAGCCGAGCGCCGGGTTGCGATGATGCAGTTCGACTTCCAGGTATTCGATCGATCGGGGATTGGGCAGGCGCACGCCGGTCCGCACCAGGGTCGACTCGAACACCTCCTCGCCCAGTTCTCCGCCGGCGTCGGCCAAGCGGGCCGCAGCCCTGTCCGCCAGCACCGTCTCGGTCTGCCCGAACGGACCCGGCATGCGGGTGACGACCGAGTAGCCGTCCCCGTCGATCAGGCGCGTCATGGGCGCCGGCATGCCGCTCATCTTCTCGCTGATCACACGAAGCTCGCGATCGCCGAAAGCCTCGAAGCCCGTCAGCTCGGCCTGGACATGGCCCGGCCGACCGAGGTGCGGCAAGAAGGCGTGGTAGGAAACGATGTCGCCGGGCTGCTCGAGCGAATCCAGGCGCTCGCGCACACCGCGCGGGCCGAGCAGGTCGTCTTCGATCGGAAGGCTGCGCGTCGGGCCGGAACCTTCGTCACCGCTTACGATCAGCCACTCGTCGCCCTCCCTGCGCCCCCGGGTCGTCTGGGTGCGCTGCGAAGTGTTCACTTCCTGGCGGACGGACCGCAAGCGGCCGCGCTCGTCCTCCAGGGCCTCGTGGAAAGTCGAAATCTCGATCTTCGACTCCAGGCGGTTGATGACAATGCGTGAAGACTCGGTGCTGCGCCAGCCGGTCGCTTCGCGGCGCTCCGTTTCGTGCATCGAGCCAACGGTGGCGTCACCGATCCGCACGACGTGCCAGCGTTCCGCCGAGGCAGAGCAGGCGTCCTGGGACCAGAGCAGCATTACCAGCAGAAGCGGCCCCGCGAGGCCTTCGATCCAGCGGTCGGTTTTCATGGTTCACTCCGGATTGGAAAGTTCGGGTCGTCACTCTTTCCAGTCCGGCATGCGGCCGAAACCTTACACCGACTCAGGCATGAACCGCTCCGGGCACGCGTTCGGGCAATGCGTGCACGCTTCGATATCCGCTGCAAGACCGCCGTGAATCCTGCGGTGAAGTGGGCTCGACTCGTCCTCCATCCTTCATCGAGCGGTTAGAGTGTTCCCTGGACACCCGACGTTGCTTCCCGAAGCCCCGCGCTGGTGCGGGCCGGGAAAACAAGGAACCCGATCGCCATGCCCGACCTGCCGCTGATCATTCTTGCCGCCTACTTCTTGGTCATATTCGGCGTCGGCGTCTACGCGACGCGATTCATCGGCGATACCACCGACTTCCTACTGGCCGGGCGTCGTCTCGGCCTGCCGCTCGCGACGGCAACGCTGTGCGCCACGCATTTCGGCGGCGGCTTCGTCATGGGGTCGGGAGAATGGGGATTCGAGCACGGCCTGACCGGCATCGCCTACGCGGCCGGGGTGGGCCTGTCTCTCGTCGTGCTCGGCCTGGTGGCCGCGCGGCGCATGAGACGCCTCGCCATGTTCACGGTGCCCGACTACCTAGGGCTGCGATACGGCAGCGAAGCGGTGAGATTGCTGGGCAGTCTGCTGTCGCTGGTGGCCATCGTAGGCATCATCGGCGCCCAGGTCTGGGCGGCCCAGGGGGCGCTTTCGATCGTCGGGCTCGATCCGACCTGGGCGGCCATCGCGGCGACCCTGCTGTTCATCGTCTATACCGCGCTTTCGGGATTGTGGGGCGTCACGCTGACCGACGCGGTTCAGCTGGCGATCGTATTCATCGGCGTACCGGTGGCGGCCGTGATGGCCGTCAACGAGGCCGGCGGCATGACCGGAATTCGCGCCGGGATCGACAGTCTGGACCTGTCGGCAGGTACGGATGCCTACTTCAGCCCGCTCGGGGCCGGCCTCGGGCTGGTCCTGGCCGCGGTCGTGCCGACCATGATGTACACGCTCATCGGTCAGGATTTCTACCAGCGCCTGTTTGCCGCCCGGAACGAGCGAATCGCGTCGCGCGCCGCGATTCTCGCGGGCGCGCTGCTGGTGCTCTTCGCCGCCTTTCCCGTTTTGACCGGCATGGCGGCCCGGGCGCTGTTCGGAGACGGGGTCGAGGCCTCGCAGGCCATCCCGCAGCTGATCAGCGAGGTGCTCCCGGCCTCGGCCGCCGCCATCGTGATCGCCGCAATCATCGGGGCAATCATGTCCACCGCCGACTCGCTGCTGATGGCCGGCGCATCGCACGTCACCAATGACCTCTACGCTCGATTCATCGAGCCCGGCGCCGACATGGACAGCAGGCGCATGCTGCGGCTGTCCCGAATGGCCACCGTCGCCATCGGTGTGCTGGCGCTGTGGATGGCGCTCGCCTTCGAGGCCATCATCGACCTGCTGCTGATGTCGTACACCCTCTATGCCGCGGGCGTGTTCATTCCCGTCGTGCTCGGCCTGTACTGGCGGCGTGGCAATGCCGCCGGCGCGATCGCCGCCATACTGGGCGGTTCGGGCGTGGGCGTGGCCGGCGAGCTGGCGTTGATCGATTTTTCCGGCGTGCCGCTGATCGGCGGGTTCCCGGTCATCGTCGTGGGTGCGATGGCCTCTGTCTTGCTCTACGTCGCCGTATCGCTCTCGACCCCGGCGCCGGCCGAAGCCCAAGTCCGGGAGAATCCCTGAACCGGGGTCAGACGTGCTGGTCGATAAGGATCGGATTGCCGTCCGGATCGACCGCCGTGAGATAGGCCGGGCCGCTGCCCGACGCGTCGGCTTTCTCGACCAGGGCAACGCCCTTCGCTTCCAGATGCTTCTGAATCTCGCGCACGTCCTGAAAGTCGGCCAGCTCATTGCAACGGCCGTCCCAGCCGGGGTTGAAGGTGAGGATGTTCTTCTCGAACATGCCCTCGAACAATCCGATCACCGCATCGCCGTTTCGCATCATCAGGTAGTGGTGATCGTGATCGCCGGCAAAGGCTTCGAAACCGAATTTCTCGTAGAAGGCCCTCGATGCCGACAGGTCGCTGACGGCGAGGCTGACCGAAAAGGCGCCCAGTTGCATGTTCCAGCTCCTCGTGATCGAATCGTTGCGGGCATCATCGCTCCGAAAGGGGCCGGCGGCAAATTCGCGTTGGCCTGCCCGAAGAGCATGTAGACTCTTTCGACACGAAGAATGACCCGGACTGCCGTCGCCGATGAGTGAACTGTTCGACAAGCACGAGAAGATCGAGCCGGTATGGAACGTCATACCGCAGTTCTTCCGCTACCCCTTCAAGTCCCGTGTCCTTCCCACCTTGCTGTTCATCAGCCTGGGTTCTCTGTTGACGATGATCCCGGTGCTCGGCATCGTCGCCTGGCTGATGCTCTGGGCCATGTTGTTCAAGATCAGCTACGAGATTCTCTCGTCGACCGCGACCGGCCAGATGGAAGGACCGCCCGATGTCACCGAGGTCTCGGGCGCCATCATGTTCAAGCACATCGGCCTGCTGCTCGCGCTGGCCGGAGGCTACGTATTCGTCATCTCGCTTATCGGTTCGCCTCTGCTGGCCATCCTGCTGGGCGCGTTCGTGCTGCTGGCCACGCCCGCCGCCATGATGACGCTGGCAATGACCCAGAGCCTGATGGCCGCGCTCAATCCATCCACCTGGCTGAAGATCATGCGGGTGACCGGAATGGCTTACGTGCTGACCTCGGTATTCCTGCTGCTGATGCTGTTCAGCCAGGCATGGATCGAGCAGTTGCTGCTGCCGATGGTGGGCGAGACGTTCTTCCTGCTCAACATGGTCTCGTGGTTCATCAGCGGCTACTTCATGGCCGCCAGCTTCCATCTCATGGGATACCTGCTCTACCAGTTCCACGAAGAGCTGGGCATCGAAGGGGCAGGACCGCAGCGCTCAACACCAGAAGCGAGGGAAGACCCCCTGATCGCCGCGGCGAACGAACGCATTCGCGAGGGCCGGGCCGAGGAGGCGGTCGATCTGATCGAGGAAGAGATCGCGCGCCGTGGCGTGGCGCCGGAAGTGCACGAATACTATCGAAAGCTCCTGCGAAACCGCGCCGATCAGACCCGCCTGGCCGAACACGGCCAAGCCTGGATCCCGGTGCTGCTGCACGCCGTCGAGGACCACGACCGCGCACTCGAAGTGGCCGGGGAAAGCCTCGAGGCCGACCCGAAATTCAGGCCGCGGGCCCCCGGAGACGTGCTTCCGCTGGTCCGCCGAGCCCACGAAACCAACCGGCATCGGCTCGCCCTTCACCTGGCCAGCGGCTTCGGCAAGTCGCAGCCGAGGCATCCGGACCTGCCCGAAATCTACTTTCGCGCCGCGCAGAGCCTGATCGAAACCGGTGGCAACCCTGAAAAGGCGGTCCGCACGGTCCGTCAGCTGCAGGATCGCTTCCCCGATCATCCCCTGGCCGACGAGATGGCCCGATTCGAACGAAGTTTCGCCCCGACTCGACCTTGATCAAGGCGCTGGCTCTCACGCCGCCGAAAGGCGACGATAGCGGGCCGTTTCGGCGTCCGGAAGCCCCTCGCTGTCCATCAGCCGAACGAGCTCGGCCGCCAGATCGGCCAGGCCGGGTACGGGTCGTCGCGCCCGAGCCAGGAGGTCGACCAGACGCCGCGCCGGCGCGAGCCGCCGCCAGGCGATCAGTCTTCGAGCCAGGTCGACGGCCTGTGCCACCTGCAATCGCGGGCGATCACTCGTGGCGTCGAGATAGCGCTGGAGCGTTTCCTCGATCAGTTGGCGCTCCGCTTCGGTCTCGCCGGACAGACGGAAGATCCGGGCGGCCGCCCCGTGCAATTCGGGATCGTCCGCACCCAGCTGACAGGCCGCCAGGTAGAGCCTGAGTAGATCCGGATCCCGTCCGTGGCGACCCAGCAGCGGGCGCAGGCGCTTTTTCGCCGAGGCGGCGTCGAGCGCGTCGAGCGCGGACTGCGCCGACTGGACGGCCCGGCGATCCGAATGCAGGAGCTCGCCGGCCCGGTCGTCGGCCTCCACGCTGTCGAGCCAGGCGCTCCGAACCTGACCGGTTTTCACCAGCAGCAATCCCAGCAGCGCACCCGCCACGATGCCGCCGATATGGGCATCGTAGGCGACGTTGCTACCCTCGTCGATGAAGAAAGCGAGCACTTCCCATCCGAGCCAGAGCGGCAGCAGGACCAGTGCCGGGGCGCGCACGTAGTCGAAATAGACGAAGAACCAGTAGAAGAAGCGGATCCGCCGCGTGCCGTAGACGACGGCCATCAGCCCCATCAAGCAAGCGATGGCGCCGGAAGCGCCGACCATGCCGCCAACCTCGCCCCAGTGAATGCCCAGGGACACGCCGGCGGCTCCCAACCCGCCGAGCAGGTAGGCAGGCAGGTAACGGCCGGCGCCCAGCGCGGGTTCCAGCAAGAGCCCGAGCACGACCAGGAAGAGCATGTTGCCGAGGAGATGGGCGACGCTGCCGTGCATGAACATGTGGGCGAGCAGCGCCGTCGGACGGGGCTCGTCATAGCCGAGCATGTGGCGGCGCGTGAAGCTCAATTCGCGATCGGCCTCAAGGCGATCGCGGGCGCTGGCCCAGCGCGCGTAGGCCGGGCTGTCCAGGGGCGCGAACCAGCCCTCGCGAACCGCTTCGTGAAAGCTCGGGTGACGCTCGATCGCCATCAGGCGCAGGAGATCGGCCCGATCGTCCTGTCCCACCGGCGGCGCCACCCGATCGATCGACTCGGGATCCACCTCGGGCCGGGCAACGGTTTCGGCCCAGTCCTCGAACCAGCGCCATTCCAGAGCGAGCACGCCGCTGTCGACGTACCGCTCCGCGGCGCGCAGTTCCTGCCTGGCGTCACCGGACTGCAGCGCGAAGAAGACCAGGACGTTGGCCAGCACGAGCAGAACGGTGACGACAGGGAAGCTCTCGCGCGTGGGCTTGCGGTGCAGCGGCAGAATCAGCATGAAGGCATCTTACCGCCGCCGGCATGGACCGGCGAGCGGCCGGCCCGGAACGCCGGTGAAGCAAACAAAAAAGGCCCGCACGATGGCGGGCCGTTCCCGGATTGGCGTCCCCACGGGGATTCGAACCCCGGTCGCCGCCGTGAAAGGGCGGTGTCCTAGGCCTCTAGACGATGGGGACTGAAAACGTCGAGGACGATGCTCTCAGAATCCTTTTGGTGGAGCCAGGCGGGATCGAACCGCCGACCTCTACAATGCCATTGTAGCGCTCTCCCAGCTGAGCTATGGCCCCACAACAAGCCGCGCATTTTAAGCGAGCTTCTACAGGGTGTCAAACCCCTTGCGTCGATTTTTCAGGCCGAGCCCAGGACCAGTTCCGAGAACTCGATCAGGCCCGGTCGACGGTCGACGATGCGACGCGCCGCCAGCAGTGCGCCGCGTGCGAAAACGCGGCGATCGCTGGAACGGTGCGAAAGTTCGAGCCGCTCGCCATCGGCCAGGAAGTAGACCGTGTGCTCGCCGGCCACGTCACCGCCGCGAATGGCCTGGATTCCGATTTCCCCGGCCGCGCGGGCCCGCCGCCGGCCGGTTCGGTCGTACACCGCCCGCTCTTCCAGGCTGTGCCCGCGCGAGCGGGCCACGGCCTCGCCGAGCCAGAGCGCGGTGCCCGATGGCGCGTCGATCTTGCGGCGGTGATGCGCTTCGAGAATCTCGACGTCGAAATCCGCGCCGAGCGCCTGACCGGCCTGTGCCGCCAGCCGAACGAGCAGGTTGACGCCGATGCTGAAATTGGCGGCCTGACAGATCGCGACCTGTCCCGAGGCCTCGGACAGCAGACCCTGGACCGCCTCGCCGACGTCGGTCGTGCCGGTGACGAGCGGAATGCGGCGGCGCGCGGCGAAGTGCGCCACCCGCTCGAGGAGTTCGGTATGCGAGAAGTCGATGATGACGTCGGCGTCGACGTCGGGTTCGAAGAAGCGCCGCCGGCTCGCCTCGCCGGCAAGCGCCAGGCGGTCGTCCGATTCGATCACTTCGAGCAGGCACCGGCCGACCGCGCCGCTGGCACCGCTGACGAGAACTTGCAGGCTCATGCGGTCAGACTACCGCAACGGGCACTGCCCCACCAGCACCCTGATCAGAAACCCATCCGGTCGAAGAAACTCTTGACCCTGTCGGTCCAGCCTGAAGACTGGGGGCTCTGCTCGGGCTGGTCATCGAGGGATTCCTGGAGCTGCTTGAGGAGATCCTTCTGCTCGCGGCTGAGATTGACCGGCGTTTCGACCTCGACCCGGCAGATCAGGTCGCCCGTGGAACGCGATCGCACCGACTGGACACCCTTGCCGCGCACGCGAAAGAGCTTGCCCGACTGGGTTTCGGGCGGGATCTTGAGCATGAGCGATCCGTCCAGCGTGGGAACCTTCAGCTGCCCCCCGAGCGCGGCGGTCGTGATGGTGATCGGCACCTCGCAGTGCAGGTCGTCGCCGTCGCGCTGGAACAGCGGATGGGGGCGAACCTGAACGTCGACGTAAAGGTCGCCGGCCATTCCGCCCTGAGTGCCTGCACTGCCCTCCCCGCCCAGGCGGATCCGGTCGCCGGTATCGACACCGGCCGGAATCCGGATCTGCAGCGTCTTGGTCTCGCGGACCTGGCCGGTACCGCTGCAGTCGCCGCAGGGATCCTTGATCGAGCGCCCGCTGCCGCGGCAGGCCGGACACGTCTGCTGCACGGAGAAGAAGCCCTGCTGCATGCGCACCTGGCCCTGCCCCCCGCAGGTGGAGCACACATCGAGGCGGCCGCCCTTCGAGCCGGTGCCGTCACAGGTCCGGCACTCGCCCAACGTGGGAAGACTGATTTCCTTCTCGATGCCGGCGACCGCCTCCTCGAGATCGAGCTCGAGCGTGTATCGCAGATCCTGGCCGCGTCGCGAACGGCTCTGGCGCCTGCGACCGCCGCCGAAGATGTCACCGAAGATGTCGCCGAAGATGTCGTTGATGTCGCCGAAGCCGCCCTGCGGGCCGCCACCGCCGCCCATGCCGCCCATGCCGCCGTTGACGCCGGCGTGGCCGAAGCGGTCGTAGGCCGCGCGCTTCTGCTCGTCCTTGAGCACGTCGTGCGCCTCGCGGACTTCCTTGAACTTGTCCTCGGCCCCATCATCGTCGGGATTGCGATCCGGATGGTACTTGCGTGCGAGCCGCCGGTAGGCCTTGCGGATCTCGTCGGTCGAGGCGTCTCGCGAAACGCCGAGGATGTCGTAGTAGTCAGCGGGCATGCTCAACTTCGTTGCTTCGTTGGTTGGTTGGTTCGTTGATTCGTTTCGTCACTGAACAGCGAAGGCGGCATCATCACACGATGCCGCCGCCCTCGCTTTCAACGATTCAACGAACTAACGAAAGAACGCACTAACGATCACTTCTTGTCGTCGTCATCCACCTCGGTGAACTCGGCGTCGACCACTTCCTCGTCGTTCGAGGACGCCTCGCCCTGTTCACCGGAGGCCGCATCGGCGCCGCCTTCCTGGGCCTGGGCCTTCTCGGTCGCGGCCTTGTAGAGCTCGGCGCCGGCCTGCTGCAGCTCGTTGACGGCCGAATCGATGGCTTCCTTGTCGTCGCCCTTGACGGCCTCGTCGACCTTGGCCAGGGCGTCCTCGATCTGCTTCTTGACCGACTCATCGAGCTGGTCGCCGTGATCGTTCAGGCTGCTTCGCGTTGCGTGCGCCACCTGATCGGCGTTGTTGCGCGCCGTGACCAGTTCGTGGAACTTCTTGTCTTCCTCGCGATGGGCCTCGGCGTCCTGCACCATCTTATCGATCTCATCGTCGGAAAGACCGGAACCGGCCTTGACCTCGACGCGCTGCTCCTGGCCGGTGGCCTGGTCCTTGGCCGACACGTGCAGGATGCCGTTGGCGTCGATATCGAATGTGACCTCGATCTGCGGCACGCCGCGCGGTGCGGCGGGAATGCCGGTCAGGTCGAACCGCGCCAGCGACTTGTTGGCCGAAGCCTGCTCGCGCTCGCCCTGCAGGACGTGCACCGTCACCGCCGACTGGTTGTCATCGGCGGTCGAGAAGACCTGCGAGGCGCGGGTCGGAATGGTCGTGTTCTTCTCGATCAGCTTGGTGAACACGCCGCCCAGGGTTTCGATGCCCAGCGACAGGGGCGTGACGTCGAGCAGAAGCACATCCTTGACGTCGCCGGCGAGCACACCGCCCTGAATGGCGGCACCGACGGCTACGGCTTCATCCGGATTGACGTCCTTGCGCGGCTCCTTGCCGAAGAAGTCCGATACGGCCTTCTGCACCGCCGGCATGCGGGTCTGGCCGCCGACCAGGATCACCTCGTCGACATCGGACACCTTCAGGCCGGCGTCGTTGATCGCCGTTCGACAGGGCTCGATGGATCGCTTGATCAGCTCTTCCACCAACGACTCCAGCTTCGAGCGTGTGACCTTGATGTTGAGATGCTTCGGGCCGGACTGGTCGGCCGTGATGTACGGCAGGTTGATCTCGGTCTGCTGAGCGGACGAGAGTTCGATCTTGGCCCGCTCCGCGCCTTCGCGCAGGCGCTGCAATGCCAGCGGATCGTTGTGCAGGTCGATGCCCTGCTCTTTCTTGAACTCGCCGGCGAGATAGTCGATCAGGCGCAGGTCGAAATCTTCACCGCCGAGGAAGGTGTCACCGTTGGTGGCCAGGACCTCGAACTGCTTCTCGCCGTCGACTTCGGCGATCTCGATGATCGAAATATCGAAGGTACCGCCGCCCAGGTCGTAGACGGCCACCTTGCGATCACCGCCTTCCTTGTCGAGACCGTAGGCCAGCGAAGCCGCCGTCGGCTCGTTGATGATGCGCTTGACCTCGAGCCCGGCGATCTTGCCGGCGTCCTTGGTCGCCTGCCGCTGCGAATCATTGAAGTAGGCCGGCACGGTAATCACCGCCTGCGTGACTTCTTCACCCAGGTAGTCCTCGGCCGTCTTCTTCATCTTCATCAGGACGCGCGCGGAAATCTCCGGCGGCGCCATCTGCTTGTCGCCGACCTGCACCCAGGCGTCGCCGTTGTCGGCCTCGATGATCTTGTAGGGGACGAGCTTGATGTCCTTCTGGACGACGTCTTCCTTGAACTTGCGCCCGATGAGGCGCTTGACCGCATACAGCGTGCGGTCGGGATTGGTCACCGCCTGGCGCTTGGCCGGCTGACCGACCAGCACTTCGTCGTCCTTGGTGAAGGCGACAACGGACGGAGTCGTGCGATCGCCTTCGGCGTTCTCGATCACACGCGTCTTGCCGCCTTCCATGACGGCGACGCAGGAATTGGTCGTTCCCAGGTCAATGCCGATTATCTTGCTCATGATGTTTCGATCCTGATTGCGATTCGTTGCAGTACGTTAGGTAAAACTCGCTCTAGCGGATTAGTGGGGCCCCGTCGGCCTCATTTCAATCGCCGCGCCCCACGTGGCGGTGCTCAGGGCGCCCTGGCGACGATGACCCGAGCCGCGCGCAGCAGGCGATCGTGCAGGCGGAAGCCCTTCTGGACCACTGTGAGCACGGTATCGGGCTCACGCTCTTCGCTCGGCTGCATGCTGATCGCCTCGTGCCACTGCGGGTCGAAACGCTCGCCCTCGGGGTCGAGCACCTCCAGGCCGTGGCTTTCGAGCGCCTTGAGCAGCAGGCGGTAGGTGAGCGCCAGGCCTTCGCGCGACGCATCGCCTTCGGCCGAGTTCTCCAGGCCCTGCTCGAGGCCATCGATGACCGGCAGCAGATCCCGCACCAGGGATTCGGTGTGATACATGCGGGCGCGGTCCATTTCGCGCTCGGCGCGCTTTTGCATGTTGTCCATATCGGCGCGCGTTCGCAGCAGCGCCTCGCGGAGCTTTTCGAGCTCTCCGGAGGGATCGGAGGCGGCCGGCTGTTCGTCCTCCCCGCCGCCTTGCTCGTGCTCGGCCTCGGAAGCCTCCTGCGCCGAAACCTCTTCGTCGACTTCGCTCTCGCCGACGCCAGCCGATTCTTGCTTGTCACCCATGTCGGTTGCCTTGCTTTGTGTTGACGGTTTCACTCTGGGCGCAACAATGGGGTCCGCCACGGGGCTTTACAACCGCCGTTGCCGGGCGGTCGACATGATGCTAGTTTGTTGGCCTTTGCGGTCTCACCGGATCCTGCATGCTGCGCCATCTCGCCATCCGCCACTTCGCGATCGTCAGCGAAGTCGAAATCGATGTTGCGCCCGGTTTCACGGCCATCACCGGTGAAACCGGCGCCGGCAAGTCGATCCTCGTGGATGCCCTGGGCCTGATCCTGGGCGCCCGGGCCGACAGCGGCCTGATCTCGCCCGACAGCGACCAGGCCGAAATCGAGGCGGTCTTCGAGCTCGACGACGCCGGGCCGGCGATGGAATGGCTGAGGGAGCAGGCACTTGCCGAAGGCGGTGAACTGATCATCCGGCGGGTACTCACCAGGCCGAGCGGCTCGCGCGCCTGGATCAACGGTCGCTCGGCGACCGTCGGCCAGCTCGGCGAACTCGGCCGCATGCTGGTCGAGATTCACGGGCAGCACGAACACCAGCAGCTCGAGAAGCCGAGCGTCCAGCGCCGTCTGCTCGATCTGCGAGTCGAAAGCGGCCTGGTCGAGGCCGTTCGGCGGGCCTACGCCGACTGGCGAGGATCGCGCGAGGATCTCGAGTCCTTCGAACGTGACAGCGGTGACGAGCAGCAGCTCGAACTACTGCGCTTCCAGGCGCGCGAACTGGGCGAGCTGGACCTGGCCGGAGGGGAATACGAATCACTCGAGCAGGAGCAGGAACGCCTGGCCCGAAGCGACGACATCCGGCTGGCCATCGCCGGTGCCGCTTCAGCGCTCGACGGCGACGACGGTCCGAGTGCACGCGCCCTGCTCCACCAGGCGCTGCAGGCGCTCGATGCGGTCAGGGAGGTCGAGCCGGGGCTCGAAGAGTGCGCACGGATGCTCGAGGAATCGAGAATCAATGTCGACGAGGCGCTCGCTTCCCTGGATCGGCTCGCCAGCGACGACGGCGGCGACCCTGAGCGCCTCGACCAGGTCAATCGCCGCCTCGAGACCGCCCTGGACCTCGCGCGCAAGCACCGAATCCAACCCGAGCGACTGCCGGAGCTCACCATCGAGCTCTCCGAACGCCTCGAGCGGCTGGAGAACCAGGGCCAGCGGCGGGAAGCGCTCATCGAGGCCCTGCAGACGCGGCGAAACAGCTGGCTCGAAGCAGCGGAGACGCTCAGCTCGGCGCGTCGCGAAGCGGCCGGAGAGCTGTCGAAGGCCGTCGGACTGCGCCTCGAGTCACTTGGCATGGAAAGCGCCGAACTCCGCTTCGTGGTCGAGCGCGACGACGAGGCGGAGCCGGCGCCCCACGGTGTCGACCGGGTCTGGATCGAGTTCAGCGCCAATCCCGGCCAGCCCCCGCAGCCCCTGGCGCGGGTGGCATCGGGCGGCGAACTGTCCCGGGTCGCTCTCGCGCTGATGATCGCCGCCGATCGCAACGAGGGCCCCGGCACACGGATCTTCGACGAGGTCGACGCAGGCGTCGGTGGAGAGACGGCACACGTCGTGGGCCGCTTCCTACGCGAAGCTGCCCGGTCCGGCCAGGCGATGTGCGTCACCCACCTCGCGCAGGTCGCCGCCTGCGCCGACCACCAGCTGCAGGTGCGCAAGGAGAAGGGAAAGCAGGCGACGGCGCTGTCGGTACGGTCGCTGGATGAAACCGAGCGCCGACGCGAGATCGCGCGCATGCTCGGCAGCGCCGACTCCGAGCGCAGCCTCGCCCACGCCGCGGAATTGCTGGGGGAAAAGGATTGAGGACCGGGCTACCGGGGCCCGTGGTCTGTGCGTCTGTGCGTCTGTGCGCCTGTGGTCTGTGCGTCCGTGGTCGGTGCGTCAGCCTCCAGACACACTGACTACTGACGCACTGACGTACTGACTACCGACGTACTGACGTACTGGCCACTGACGCACTGACGTACTGACCCTCTGACTACCGCCGTACTGACACTGCCGTTCCCCCACGACCCGCCCGCGGGCTCAGTGGAGCCCGCAGCTCACTTCCTGGGCCGGACGTAGAGGATCATGGAATGATCGATGATCTCGAAGCCGTGTTCGGCGGCGATTTCTTCCTGGCGCCGCTCGATCGCCTCGTCGAAGAACTCGACCACTTCGCCCGTTTCCAGGCAGACCATGTGATCGTGGTGCTCCCCTTCGTCGAGCTCGTAGCAGGCCTGCTGCGAACGACCCGTGCCGTCGTCGAAAAGATGCTTGCGTACCAGGCGGGCGGCTTCGAACTGGGACAAGACGCGGTAGACCGTCGCCAGGCCGATTTCCTCTCCCTGGTCGACCAGGGCCCTGTAGATGTCATCGGCCGTCATGTGCTTCTGCTCCGTGTTCTCGAGCAGCCGCAGGATGAGCCGGCGCGGATGGGTCACCTTGAGCCCGGCCCGTTTCAGTTCGCTGCTTTCTCCGACCATCTTCGAAACCTGTGGAATGGAACCCTGAGAGGAGGATTGATATTGTATCATTGCCCGCCATGAGCATACGTCCGATCAACAAGTGCGCGGCCGCCGCCCTGGCGCTGTGCGCCCTGCTGCTGGTGAGTGCATGCGGCAGCCTTGTCTACAAGCAGAACATCCAGCAGGGCAACGTGCTCGACCGCGACAAGGTCGAGCAGCTCGAGACCGGCATGACCAAACGCCAGGTCCAGGTCCTGCTCGGCACGCCTTCTGTCAGCAGTCCGTTTCACGACGAACGCTGGGACTACATGAACACCTACGCCCGGCGCGGCGGAACGCCGGAACGACGGGTGCTCACCCTGCGTTTCGACGGAGACCGTCTGGCTTCGATCGAGGGCGACTATCTCGACGAGGGACGGGTGGCCGGCGAAGCGCTCGACGAACTGCAGTCGCCGGATGAATTACCGGTCCAGGATCTCGACAGCATTCGCGAGCAGGCCGACCAGCGCGACCCGACCGGCTGAGGTTCAGCCGTCGCGCTTGCGTTGCCGGGCCAGCTCAGCGAGTTCCCTCCGGACCTCCTTCGGGTCGGCCCTCAGGGGGCGATAGACCTCCACCCTGTCGCCTTCGACCAGTTCATGTTCCGGCGGTCTGAGCTTGCCGAAGACGCCCAGCCGCGCCTCGTCGACGACCAGGCCCGGCAACCTCGCGGTCAGTTCGGCCATCGACACCGCCTGCGCCACCGTCGTGCCGGCCGGCACCTCGAGAGGGATCACGACCTGCCGCCCGGGCAGCGCCGCGGCGACCTCGATGCCGATTCGGTCAGCGTCCATGGACCTGGTCCGCTCGCCGAGTGAAGTCGTCGACCATGCGGTCGGCCATGCGCGAGAAGTTGCGCTGGAAGGGGCGCAGGAACAGGCTGCCGCTGACGTGGAAGCGCAGGTCCAGGCTGACCCTGCAACCCTCGCCCACCGGCGCAAAGGCCCAGCGACCGCTGAGATCCTCGAAAGGCCCGCGATCGAGTTCCATCAGGAGCTGCTCGTCGGGCACCAGGGTGTTGCGCGTCGTGAACCGCCGCACCAACCCGGCAAGCTGAACCTCCAGCGTCGCCAACTGATGGCTCTCGTCTTCCCGGTGCACCTCGGCACGCCGGACCCAGGGCAGGAATTTCGGATAACTGTCGACGTCGCGAACCAGACCGTACATCTGGGCGGGCGTGTAGGCAACGAGCGCTGAACGGTGGACTTCGGGCATCGAGAAAAGGTTTCAGGGTTCAGGTTTCAGTGTTCAGGGCGGCGGCGCCCCGATCGCTGCGGCAGATTGTACCCGTGGAGGCGTGGTCGTCGCCCGGCGAGCGAAAGAGCCGGAAAGGAATGCCCGGAGCCGCAGATCCTGAAGTCTGAAACCTGAACACCGAAACCCTTGGTCCCGCCCCTGCGCTATCATTGCGCCCCTTACCCATCGAATGCAGGAGCCATGGCCAAGCAGTCCTCTTCAACGATCGCCCTGAACAAGCGCGCGAAGTTCGAGTATCAGCTCGACGAGCGGCTGGAGGCGGGCATCGCCCTGGAAGGCTGGGAGGTCAAGGCGCTGCGCGAAGGCAAGCTGCAGTTCGGCGACAGCTACGTGCTGCTCAAGAACGGCGAGGCCTTCCTCTTCGGCTGCCTCATCACGCCGCTACCCACGGCGTCCACCCACATTCACCCCGACCCCACGCGCACCCGCCGCCTGCTCATGCACCGCCGCGAGATCGACCGTCTGATCGGCCTGGTCGAACGCAAGGGGCAGACGATCGTGCCCACCGCCATGTACTGGAAACAGGGCAAGGTCAAGGTCGAAATCGCGGTGGCCACCGGCAAGAAGCAGCACGACAAGCGCCGGGCCGAGAAGGAGAAGGACTGGCAGCGGCAGAAAGCCCGGGTTCTCAAGAGTAATTGACCCGGCTGTTGCGGAACTTTCGCAAAGGCTGCTAGTCTTATCCTACGACTTCGGGGGCGTTCCGGCTTCGACGCGGATCGGACGTACCCTGGGGCATGCCGAGGTCTCAGCTCACCTCGTAAAACCAGCTGAACCAAAGTTAGTTGCCAACGACGACAACTACGCACTGGCTGCCTAAAAACCAGCCTGCTCTCCGCCGGTTGAGCCTGCGCTTCCGACCGGAGATCATTTAGCAGGATCGCGTCATGTCGCGTCTCTGGGCATGGCGTCAAATCAAACAGAGACTGGCCGTTGCGTATGCCCTGCCCCTCGGGCGGCGTAACGGCGAGAAAAAATCGAGCGGGCTAAGCATGTAGAACCAGGATCAGATGGTTCGCGGACGCGGGTTCGACTCCCGCCGCCTCCACCAAGATCCCCCGAAAAACTGATGAGGTCGTTCATCAGCAGACGCTCAGAGCTTCAGAGCCGGTCTCCGGCAAGGCGCGCGAGTGCAGGAATAGCAGGACTATTTCAAGCGAGCGGAACGCAGCGGGTGGCCGGCTCTGAAGCTCCCGAAGGGCTTGTCTCTCGGCTTGCGTAGACTGCGTTCTCGGCGCTTGATGTAAGCCCCCTACACCTGCGCGCCGACGCCTTGCTACGCAAGCCGAGAGCCAAGCTGAGCGACTGCTGATGAATGACCTCAACAGTGCGCCGGCCGCCGTGCCGGCTTTTTCGTGCCCGGAATATCCGCAATCTTGACGGCGGGAGTCGAACCCGTTTCTCAATCCACGCGCTCGGCGCGTTGTTCCATGCCCCCCTGGTGCAGCACGAGGGCTTCGATTTCCCCGGCATCGTTGCGCTCGAAGTGCAGCTCGGCGTCCACAACCTTGTAGAAGAAGACGTCATCGCCACGCGGATAGATCGGAAAGAACGGCTGCCCGGTCAGTCGTGCCTCGAGGCCGGATTCGCCGCGACGGATCGTGAAACGAGCCTGGGGCGCCAGCTCGTAGTCGCCCAGGTACGCTTCCAGGGCCTCCGGGGAGAGCTCGGCTTCTTCCCGGGAGACGACTTCGGCCTCGTCGGCCACCTTCTCGGCGCGCTGCGTGGTGCCGTTCTGGACCAGCTCGACGGCCACAACCCGGTCATCCTCGCGCAGGAAGCGAAGGCTCGCGTCGGCCACGTTGATCGCGTACCAGTCGTCGCCCACGGCCTCGAGCGCGGCCGGCGGCTGCCCGCTGAGCCGGGCGACCGGCCCCCGGTCCCCGGCAAATACCCCGATGCCCAGCTGCGGGCCGAGCCGGTACTGTCCGGCAATGGTCGGATCGGGAAGGCCCGCGGACGGAACCTCGATTTCGATGCCGAACCAGGCGCTGGCCACGCCCAGGGGATCGACATCACCCGCGAACAGCAGGGCGAGGGCCTCGCCGGTCTCCGGCCGAAACCCGAAGAAGCTCTTGTAGCCGGAGGTGGCACCGTTGTGCCAGAAGATTCGGCCCTCCGCCGACTCGGCCACGTGCCAGACCCGGGTCAACTTGAACGGGGACGCTTCGGCGACGACGATCTTCCGGTCCGCGGCGAGGTCGTGCGCCAGGCCGTGCTCCATCGCGCCGAGCTGGATGCCGGCCAGGCGCATCAGGTCGTCTGCGTTGCTCCACAGCGCGCCGGCGCCGGCCAGTGTATCGAAGGTCCAGGCCATCACGACCTGGCCGCCGGAAAAGCCGGTCGCCGCCGTTTCACCGGCTCCAAGGCCGGTGCGCGCGAGCCCCATCGGGTCGAGCACCCGCTCGGTCAGTGCGGCGCGGTAGCCCCCGCCGTGGACCCGCCCAAGCAGATGCCCCAACAAACCGGCCCCGAAATTGGAATAAGCGTAGCCCTTGCCCAGTGGCTGCCCTTCGCGGACCGAGGCCAGCGCGCGGTAGAGCGCTTGCCGATCGTAGTCGGCGTAGGGATCCCGGTTGTCGGATGGATCGAGATTGGCCGGCAGGCGAGGCAGCCCGCTGGTGTGCGTGGCCAGCTCCATCAAGGTGATCTCGCCCACGCGCTCGTTGGCGAAGGCCACCTCGTCTTCCAGCAGGTCCCGCAGCGTGGTGTCGTAGCCGACATCGCCGCGCGCGACCATTTCGGCCAGCAGCAGGTTGGTGAAGGCCTTGGTGACCGAGCCGATCTGGTAGCGGCTGGCGCGGTTCGGTGACGAGCCGCTGTCCGGCGCGGCCTCTCCAGCGGCATGCACGGCGATCTCGCCGTCCCGCCAGGTGGCTGCAACACCCGAGAGCAGCTTGCCGGAGGCAACGCCCTCTTCCAGGGAGTCCGCGAGCAAGCCTTCCGGGACGGCGAGCGCCTGGCTCGACAAGGCCACGAGCAGCATCAGCGCACAGGTCGTCAGGCGCAGGTCGATGAGCCTGGATGCTTTCATGTCATTCCTCATTGTCTTCCTCCAGTTGTCGAATCTGTTCGTCGAGCGCGCCCAGGGCGGGCTCGATCCGGTTGCTCACGGCAAGGCGGTTGGCGCGTTCGACGGCAAAGCCGGCCAGGAGCACGACCGCGGTGTAGACCAGCGAATGCCAGTGCAACCCCCGGATGCCGACGAAAAACCCCAGCACGCCGATGACGATCGGACCCACGTACCACCATAGAACGGTCCCGAGCAGACGGCGTTGGCGATCAAGGGCCCGGCGCTCCTCGCGCAGGAAGACCAGTAGCGGCAGATCGCTTGCACGCTCGGGGAACAGGCGCCGCGCGTTGCGCAGGCGGATCGCGATCACGACGCAAGCGACGACCAGCCACACCGAGAACAGCGCCGAAATCCCAAGCTCCCCCATCCACAGCAGCCAGGCACTGACGCTGAAGAACAGCGCCAGGCCGAGCGCCACCAGGGTCTCGACGAAGTCGCGGCGCCGGATCGTTCGCCAGAGTTGTCGGGCTTCCCGCGGCAGCGGCAGATCGCCGCCGCGGCCCGGTTCCGGGCGCGACTGCCATTCAGCACGCATGTTGTCCCAGTCCATCAGGAATCCTCCACGTATTCGTCTTCGAAGCGCCGTTTCAGCCGGGTCATTCGAACCGCCACCGCACCGGGCGTCAGGCCGAGCACGTCGGCGATCTGCTGGCGACCCAGCCCTTCGAGATCGAGCAGCAGCACGGCCCGGTTGACGGGATCGAGCCCAGCCACAAAAGCCTGCAGCAGGCTCATGGGATCGTCGACATCGCTGCTCCCGGGCGGCTCGCACGCCAGCGGCGAAGTGGGCAGCTGCCGCTTGCGCACGAACTGCAGGGCGGTATTCACGGCAACCCGAAATACCCAGGTCGACAGGCTCGATCGCCCCTCGAAGCCGTCGAGGCCGCGCCAGAGCGCCAGGCAGATTTCCTGCAGCAGGTCCTGCTCGTCGGCCTCGCCGGCGTACTGACGGGCAATGCGCCGAAGCCGGCCGGCATGGTCCCTGATCACTTGTTCGAGCGCCTGGTTCACGCGAATCGATCAATCCGTTTCATGTTCGTCCTCATTGGATGCATCCGAACGGCGGTTTTTACACGAAGCGGGCAAAAAGATCCCCATCGCCGGCATCGCCCGTTTGGTTCGCGCCGAGGAAGCAAACTCGGTATGCTCGCCCGAACACCGGCCTGCTTCAAAGCTAGGGGCCGCATTCGATCGGGGAGAATCGATCCATGCACGTCGCAACACTCACGTTGATGATCCTGGCCGCCGGTCTCGCCAGCCAGTGGCTCGCCTGGCGCATCCACCTGCCTGCAATCGTCATCCTCATCGCCAGCGGCCTGGCGCTCGGTCCCATCACGGGCCTGATCGACATCGCCCTGGCGCCTGAAGAACTGACCGAACTGATCGGCCTGGGCGTTGCCATCATCCTTTTCGAGGGCGGCATGGACCTGAAACTCGGGGAGTTCCGCCGCGTCGGCCACGGCGTCACCCGGCTGACCACGATCGGACCGCTTCTGGCCTGCTTTCTCGGCGCGCTCGCCGCGCACTACGTCGCGGGACTGACCTGGCCGGTCGCCATCGTGCTGGGCGCGATCCTGGTGGTCACCGGCCCCACGGTCATCCTGCCCCTGCTGCGCCAGGCGCGGCTGAACAAGGAGTCGGCGTCGCTGCTCAAGTGGGAGGGCATCGTCAACGACCCGGCCGGCGTACTGCTCGCCGTCCTGGCCTTCCAGTACTTCACCGTCTCGGGCGAGGACTGGGGTACGGTGCTGCTGAGCCTGGGGCAGGCCGTGCTGGTAGCCGCCGTCCTGGGCGGCCTCGGCGGCTGGCTGACGGGCTGGTTCTATCGCCGTGGCGTGGTGCCTGCCCATCTCAAGCCACCCATGCTGATGGTCCTGGTACTAGCGGCCTACTGGGCCAGCAACCAGGTCCAGCACGAGGCCGGATTGCTGACCGTCACTGTGATGGGCCTGGTGCTGGGCAACATGCACCTGGTCGAGCGCGAGCCGCTTCGGCGCTTCAAGGAGAACCTCACGGTCGTCCTGCTTTCGGTACTCTTCATCGTCATTCCCGCGCAACTCGACCCTGCCCTGCTCGGGACGATCGACCTATCCGCCCTGCTGTTCGTGCTCGTGGTGCTCTTCGCGGTGCGGCCGCTGACGATCATGCTAGCGACCCTCGGCGCGCCCATGCGCTGGCAGGACAAGGCCCTGATCGCCTGGATCGCGCCACGCGGCATCGTCGCCGCGGCGACGGCCAGCATCTTCGGCCCGGCCCTCGTCCAGTCCGGTTTCCCGGAAGGCGAAATCCTGCTGCCTCTGGTGTTCCTGGTGATCCTCGTCACCGTCGTCATACACGGCGTCACGCTCGCCCCCCTGGCACGGGGACTCGGCCTCGCAGCCAAGGAGGAGAACGGCCTGCTGATCGTCGGCGCCACCGACTGGACGCGCTCGCTGGCCAACGAACTCGGGAAACTCGATATCGACGTGCTGGTGGCGGACGGCTCCTGGTATCGCCTCAAACCGGTCCGCATGGACGGCGTTCGGACCTACTACGGCGAGGTGCTCTCGGAACACGCGGAACACGAACTCGAAGACGAGCATCTCAGCTACCTGCTATGCGCCACCGACAACGACTACTACAACGCGCTCGTCTGCAAGGCGCTTGGCGCCGAGTTCGGGCATCACCGGACCTTCCAGCTCGCCCCGCCCAGCGAGTCCAGCGACGAGCAACGCCGGCTGACGCTCCAGCAGCGAGGCTACTTCGCCTTCGAGCCTCCCATCGATGCCTATACGCTGCACGAGCGGATGATCGAGGGCTGGGCCGTCCAGACCACGCGCCTGAGCGAGAACTTCTCCTACGAGCAGTTCGAGGACAAGCTGGGAGAACCGGGGGAGGACTGGGTACTCGTGGGCAGCATTTCCCCGGACGGCCGGTTCCGCCTCTATTCACGCGAGCATCCGTTCACGCCGGACGAGGGCTGGCTGTTGATCTACTTCGCTACCGAGCAGGCGAGCGTTCCGAGTCCGAAGGATCGGGAGCGCCGCGACGACGGCGAATGAACCAGCACTGATGGATTCGGCGGTTGCGCTCGAAATCCTTGGGAATCGACCAGCCGCTTCGGTCATCGACGTCATGGCGCGCCGCGATGCCCGCATCGAGCCTGAAGCTGCGCAGATTGGTCGAGAAGACCAGCACCCCCTCGGTCGAAAGGCACGCCACGGCCCGGTCGATCATCTCCGAATGGTCGCGCTGGATATCGAGGCTGCCTTCCATCCGCTTCGAATTGGAAAAGCTAGGGGGATCGAGAAAGATCAGGTCGAAGCTTTCGCGGCAATTCGCCAGCCACTCGCGGGCGTCGGCGTGCACCGTGCGGTGGCGACGCTCGTCGTGATCGTTGAGCGCCAGGTTGCGGCGAAGCCAGGCCAGATAGGTTTTCGATAAATCGACGCTGGTGCTCGCGGCGGCGCCGCCGACCGCCGCGTGCACCGTCGCCGCACCGGTGTAGCAGAAAAGGTTGAGCAACCGTTTGTCGCGGGCGTGTTCGCCCAGCCAGTGCCGGACTGGCCGATGGTCCAGGAACAGCCCGGTATCGAGATAGTCGGTCAGGTTGACTTCCAGCCGGCACGAAGCTTCCCGGACCACGAGCGTGCGCGACTGCTCGCTCATGCGCTGGTACTGCTCGCTGCCGCGCTGGCGGCGTCTGACCTTGAAGACCATCCGTTCCGGCGCAACGCCGGTCGCCGCTGGGATCGCGCTCAGGGCCGCACGCAGCCGGGCCTGCGCTCGACCGGCGTCGACGCTGCCGGGCGGCTCGTATTCCTGCACGTGCAGCCATTCTCCCGCCTCGCTGCCGTAGACGTCGACGGCCAGCGCGTACTCGGGAATGTCGGCATCGTAGAGCCGGTAGCAGCTCACCCCGTGCCGCTTGAGCCATTTCCTGAGCTGGCGTTCGTTCTTCTGCAGCCGATTGACCAGGTCCTCGGCGGGCTGGGTCCGCGACGCTGCGGACCCGGCGCCGATCTCGAAGCGTTCGAGCCGGCATTCGAGCGGTCCATTGAAGAATTGCCAGCTCTTCTCGGGTTTGAGCCCGATCTGGCAAGCAGCGCCGTTGAGCACGATCGCGCGCCACCCCGGGAACCGGGTCCGCAGGGTTTCGCCCAGGCGCAGGTAGAGGGGCAAAAGCTCGTGCTGCTCCCCGATGCGTTCACCGTAGGGCGGATTGGTGGCCACCAGCCCGCGCTCGACACCGGCCGGCATGGAAGCCGCCGAGAGCTCGCGCCGCTCGACGTGGATACGGCCTTCCAGCCCGGCCTTCTCGATGTTGGCCATGGCCAGCCGTACGGCCTGCCGGTCGTGGTCGAAAGCCGCCATCGGCGGCAGTCGTTCGAGGCCGGCTTCCTGGCGGTCGAGCGCATCGTCGACCAGCGCTTTCCAGGCCGCGTCGTCGTGACCGCGCCAGCGCTGGAAGCCGAATCGGGTTCTGAGCAGCCCCGGGGCGGAATCCGAAGCCATCCACGCCGCCTCGATGGCCAGCGTCCCCGAACCACACATCGGATCCACGAAACCGCCGCCCTCGGCCGCGATCTCGGGCCAACCGGCCCGGTAGAGCATGGCCGCGGCCAGGTTTTCCTTCAGCGGCGCGGAAATACCGGTCTCGCGGTAGCCACGCTTGTGGAGGCTTTCTCCCGACAGGTCGATGGC
The DNA here is from genome assembly GCA_009908385.1 of Gammaproteobacteria bacterium. Classification (GTDB taxonomy): domain Bacteria; phylum Pseudomonadota; class Gammaproteobacteria; order Xanthomonadales; family Wenzhouxiangellaceae; genus Wenzhouxiangella. Next base: position 88,907 of record JAAAPE010000073.1, on the reverse strand, counting down.
AACGGTGACGCTGCTTCGGTGCATGTGCACGTTGATGCGTACGTCCGGCGTGCGCAGGTCCACCGAGGGCCGGGCGCCGCTGGCTTCGCGCAACTGGTCGACGACGGCGTCCTTGACGCGCTGGGCGCCAAAGCGGCTGTGGGAGATGGCCGCCTTGATGCCGGTGAAGTCGACGGCCAGGGTCGCGTCGGCCGCCAGGTGCGACGACCAGTCGATCGCGCTCGCGCCTCGATAGAGCGCGTCGTCGTCATCGGCCTCGAACTGCGCGATCGGCAGCAACACGCGATTGGCCAGCCGCGACCACAGGCAGGCCCGGTAGCCGCCCGCAAGCGCCGCCTCGAAGGCGGCACCGCCGCGCTGCGGGCGAACGCCCGCCAGCCCGATCCAGCGCAGCTCCTCGGCGAGCAGATCCTGCAGGCCGTTCGGCGCCGTGGCGAAGTAACGCCGGCATGTATGCGTGCCCATGGTCGAAGAAGGTCCTGACGTTCACCCAGGTGGCATACGATACCCGCTTGAGTTCTCACCGGGCGAGCGCCCGACGGTATTCGACATGAAACGCTTGTTCGCGCACGGCCTGCTGACCACCGCCCTTGTGCTCGGCCTGATCGCGGAGGCGTCCGGCCAGACGCCCGTCTCCGTGGTCCGGCCGCAGACCGGCGAGAGCGCGGAAACCCTGCGATTCACCGGCAATCTCACCGCCAGGCAGGTGGCCGGGCTGTCGTCGCAGGAATCGGGCCTCATCGCGGCCATGCACGTCGACGCCGGCGACACGGTCGAAAGCGATCAGGTGCTGGTCGAGCTCGACAGCGGGCTGGCCGAACAGGATGTCGCGCGCGCCACGGCGGCCAGGGACGAGGCCCGCGCCGCGCTCGACGAGGCTCGTCGGCTGGCCGAAGAGGCTCGCAGACTCGGCAACGACCGCTTCTTTCCCGAGACGGAACTGCGCGCGCGCGAATCGGGCGTCGTGCTGGCCGAGGCGAGACTGGCGCGCGCCGAAAGCGAGCTCTCGCGAGAGCGCGAGCGGCTCGACCGCCACCGCCTGCGAGCGCCCTTCGACGGGGTGATCGGTCAGCGCCACGTCGAGCGCGGCGAGTGGATCGAACCCGGCACGGCCGTGGTGGAGCTGGTCAAGGTCGACGAGCTGTGGCTGGACGTGCGCGTGCCGCAGCGCTACTGGGCCGACCTGGGCCGCATGGATGGCGTCACGGTACGCGCCTGGCCGGACGTCGACCCGGATCGCGAACTCGACACCCGCGTCCAGGCCCGCGTGCCGGTCAGCGATCCGACCGCGCGCACTTTCCTGCTGCGACTCCTGGTCAACGACGATTCCGGGATCATCACCCCCGGCATGTCCGCACGCGTGGAACTGGTGCTCGAGCGCGACGAGGCCACGATTCGCGTGCCGCGGGACGCAATCCTGCGCTATCCCGACGGCACCACGACCGTCTGGGTGGTCGAGGCCGGAAGCGATCAGGCCCATGAGCACGCGGTGGACGTCCGCCGCAACGTCGGTGACATGGCCGAACTGTCGGACGAACTGCCGGCCGACGCCCGCGTGGTGACGCGCGGCAACGAGATTCTCTCCGAGGGCGAGACGGTACGGATCGTCGAGGACGAGGGGTGATGTTCGAGGGCATCATCCGCCACGGCATCATCGTGACCGTTGTCGTACTGATCGTCGGCGTGCTCGGCGTACTCGCCGCCCTGCGTATTCCCGTCCAGATGATTCCGGATCTCGAGGTGCGCGTCATCGGTGTCGAAACGAGCTGGCCCGGAGCCACGCCGCAGGACATCGAAAAGGAAATCCTGATCGAGCAGGAACAGTACCTGCGAACGATCCCCAGCCTGGAGCGGATGATCTCGACGGCCAGCTACGGCCGGGCCGGGATCGAGCTCGAGTTCCCCTTCGGCACGGACATCAACGAGGCGCTGATTCGCGTCAACAACGCACTCAGCCAGGTGCCCTCCTACCCGGAAAACGTCGACGAACCGCGCCTGGAAGCCAGCTCGTTCTCGCAGAACTCGTTCATGTACTTCCGCATCACGCCGCTGGCCGACAACCCCTTCGATCTCGACATGCGGCTGATGTACGACTTCCTCGACGACAACGTGCGCCCGCGCATGGAGCGCGTCGAAGGCGTCTCGCGCATCAACATCGGCGGCGGTGCCGAGCGCCAGATTCGCATCCTGATCGACCCCGCGGCGCTGGCCGAGCGCGGCCTCACCCTGTCGAGCGTGCGCGACGCAGTGCGCGGCCGCAATCGCGACACCTCTGCCGGCGACGTCGAACTGGGCAAGCGCCGGTACCTGTTGCGGACCGTCGGCCGTTTCGACAGCCTCGATGAAATGCGGCGTCTGATCGTCGCCCGCGAAGGCGACAGCCTGGTGCGTCTCGAGGATGTCGCCGAGGTCGAGCAGGCCTACTACGAACAGCGCGACCTGAGCTTTGCAGGCGGTCAGCCGAGCATGAGCATTTCGGTCGACCGCGAACCCGGCTCGAACGTCATCGACATCAAGCGCGCCATCCTGCCCGAAGTCGAGCGCATCAACGACGAGGTCCTCGAGCCGGCGGGCATGCAGATGGCGCTGACCAGCGACGACGTCCGCTACGTCGAGGCCTCGGTGGCCAACGTCTGGCAGAACCTGATCCTCGGCGCCGTGCTGGCGACGCTGGTGATGTTCCTGTTCCTGCGCTCCTTCGGCGCCACCCTGGTGGGCGTGATCGGCGTGCCGATCTGCACCATCGCCGCCTTCCTCGGCCTGCTGGCCGCCGGCCGCACCATCAACGTCATCTCGCTCGCCGGCGTGGCCTTCGCGGTGGGCATGACGCTCGACAACAGCATCGTGGTGCTCGAGGCGATCGAACGGCGCCGTCGCGAAGGCCTGGACCGGATGGCCGCCGCCATCGACGGCGTGCGCCAGGTCTGGCCGGCCGTGCTGGCGTCGACCATGACCACCGTGCTGGTGTTCGCGCCGATCTTCTTCATCCGGCAGGAGGCCGGGCAGCTCTACTCCGACGTGGCCGTGGCCATCTCCGCTTCCATCCTGGCCAGCATGCTCGTGGCCATTTCCGTCGTGCCTACCCTGAGCGCCCGCATGAACTTCGGTGTGCGCGATTCCGAACGGGCGCACGGCCACGCCCTGCGCGAGCGCATCCTGGCCGCCGTGAATTGGCTGATCGAATCCTCGAGGCGGCGCTGGGCGACCCTGGGCACGGTCGTGGCCGCCGTGTTCGCGATCATCGTCGTGCTCACGCCGCCCGCGGAGTACCTGCCCGAAGGCGAGGAACCGAAGACCTTCGCCACCATGATCGCGCCGCCGGGCTACAACCTGGCGGAAATGCGACGCATCGGCGAACGGGTCGAGGACTTCCTGCTGCCCTTCGTCGGCGACGACCCGCGGCGCTTCGAGCGCGGCGAGACCGAGGTGCCCGCCCTCGCCTACCTGAACATGCGCGTCAGCCCTGACAACATATGGGTCCTGGCCGAATCCGTCGATCCGGGCCACATCCAGCCCCTCATGGACGCCATCGAGGCGCACTACGAAACCTATCCGGGCATGCGCCCCTTCGTCAGCCGCGGTTCGATCATCTCCAGCAACGATGGAGGCACGCGCAGCGTCAACCTCGACATCACCGGCCGCGAACTCGCCGACATCTATCGCGTCGCGCGACTGGCGTACGACCGGGCGGAGTCGCTGTTCGACAACCCGCGCCTGGGCTCTTCGCCCTCGTCGCTCTCGCTCGACCAGCCCCTGGTGGAGATTCGCCCCGACTGGGAACGGGCCGCGGAAATGGGTATTGGCGGGGCCGAGCTCGGGTTCTCCGTGGCGGCGCTGACCGACGGCGCCTTCATCGACGAATACTTCGAGGGCGACGACAAGATCGACGTCTTCCTGTTCAGCGGGGCCGGCAGCGAACAACGGCTCGACCGCATCGCGGAACTGCCCGTGTACGTACCCGGGGCCGGCGTCGTGCCCCTGGCCAGCCTGGCCGAGCTGGTGGAAACGGTCGATACGGATGCCATCCGCCGGCTGGACGGCCGCCGGACGGTGACCCTCAACATAATCCCGCCGCGATCGGTCGCTCTCGAGACCGCGCTCGGCGAAGTCCAGACGGAGGTGGTCGACTGGCTGGCTCGGGAAGGCCACCTGGCCGAGGACATGAGCCTGGACATCTCGGGCGCCACGGACCAGCTGATGGAAACGCGCGCCGCGCTGGGCGGCAACTATGTCGTGGCCGTCATACTCTGCGCGCTGGTCATGGTGGCCATCTTCGGGCACTGGGGCTGGCCCTTCGTCATCCTGACCTCGGTGCCGCTGGGCATCGCGGGCGGCATTGCCGGGCTCGCGCTGCTCAACGGTATCGGCGAACTGCTGCCGATCATCGGCGGGCCGTCGGTCAGCCAGCCCTTCGACATGATCACCATGCTGGGTTTCCTGATCCTGCTCGGCGTGGTGGTCAACAATCCGATCCTGATCGTCGACCGCACCCTGCGCAACCTCCGCGAAGGCGCGACGGACGCCATAGAGGCGGTGCGCGAGGCGGTGTCCACCCGTATACGGCCGATCATGATGTCGATGATCACCACCCTGTTCGGCCTGGCGCCGCTGGTATTCATCCCGGGCGAAGGCACCGAGCTCTACCGCGGCGTGGGGGTCGTCGTGCTCGCCGGCCTGCTGTTCGCGACCCTGGTGACCCTGACCTTCCTCCCGGCACTGCTGGTGACGATCTTGAAACTGAGGGCTCGCTGGGCCGAGCGCTGAAGACCGACCGCCGGTTGCGGCGGGCAACACCGGGGCGTCGAGTCGACGCCGAAAGTCCCGATCCAGACCACTGTGGCCACTCGCTTCCTATGGGTTAATCTACGGCTCTTGCCACGTTGGTAGCAAAGGAGTTCGCAAGTGAAGAAGACGAAAACCAGGATCGCAAGCCGGGCGGCCGGGGCCATCCTGACCGCCTGCCTGCTCGCGGGGACGGCCCAGGCGGCCGAACTGATGCTCGCCCCCGGCGTGACGAGCCAGGGCCAGTCCAATGCCAGCATCGGCGTGGCCTTCGACTGGGAGAAACGCTGGTTCGACAGCGATACCGGACATCTCGGCGGCTACTGGAACATCGCCTATACCTGGTGGGAAGCGGGAGACATCGGCAGAGACGAACAGTCACTGTCGATTTCACCGGTACTCGTCTATCGCTTCAACGCGGACGGCTGGGCGCCCTTCGTGGAAGCCGGCATCGGGGCTGCCTATTTCACCAGCGACGTTGTCGGCGGACGCCAACTGGGATCCAGGGCGCATTTCGAGGACCGGTTCGCCCTGGGTGTGCAGATCAGCGAGCGAGACGCGCTGCGGCTACGGCTGATTCACTACTCCAATGCCGGCTTCGAGGAACCCAACCGCGGCATCAACAGCTGGTCGCTGGTCTACAACCGCCGGTTCTGAACCGGCGCGTCAGTCCTTTCGCGATCTCGCGTTGTCGCTCTGTCCGGCCGCGGGCCGATCGGCGCTGGGCTCGCCGGACTGCGAGGGCCCGTCCTTCGACTCGGGCTCGGGTTTGTCCGACAAGTCAGGCTTCTCCGATTGGTCCGACGCCTCCGGAGATTGGCGATTGGCAGAAACCTCGCGCTTGCCGGCGGCCGGCGCTTTTACGGGCTTCGCCGCACTCGTTTCAACGGTTGCACCGCCCGTGGCGCCAGCATCCCGTGGGGCGCCGATATGGCGCAACCGGACTTCCTGGCGGCCGACTTGCGGCATGCGGTCACGCAGGGCCTCGCTGTCCACCAGCCTTTCGGCACCATCGCTGAGATGGTCGAAGACGCGCTTGTAGCTGTCGGTCAGCTCGTTGATCAGTTCGGCGGTCTGCACGAAATGCGCGTTGACTTCCTCGCGAAAACGCTCGTTCTCCTTCTTCATCTCGTTCACGGACATCGGTCCGGCACGCCGGACGGCAAAGAACCAGACTGCAATGGCGCCGAGTGCTCCGCCGGCGATCGCGCCGATCATTGCCCATGCAATGGTGCTCACGTGGATTCTCCTGCCTTGAAGCCTGTAGCCATGATAACAGGTGTGCGTCGGGGCCCCTTGGCAGCATGCTTGTGGTCTGTGCGTCCGTGCGTCTGTGCGTCCGTGCGTCTGTGCGTCGGTGCGTCTGTGGTCCTTGCGTCCCGAGCGCCGCAGCACCGGCACCGGCACCGGCCACGGACTACTGACTACTGACTACTGACTACTGACCACTGACCACTGACCACTGACCACAGACCACTGACCACAGACCACAGACCACGGACGCACGGACCACTGAAGCACTGCCCACCGCCCCCTACGACTCCCCGCCCCCGTCCTTCCAGCGCAGCTCGTAGAGATCGTGGCGGCGGTCGGCGAGATTGCGCACCGAGCCGTGCGAGCGAATCTCTCGGAGGTTGTCGAGATCGAGGTCGGCAATCAGCATCGTCTCCGTGTTCGGTGTCGCCTCATGCGCGATGGCGTCATGCGGAAAGGCGAAATCCGAAGGCGTGAACACCGCTGCTTGCGAATATTGCATGTCCATGTTCTCGACCCGCGGCAGGTTGCCGACCGAACCGGTGATCACGACGTAACATTCGTTCTCGATGGCCCGGGCCTGGGCGCAGCGCCGCACCCGCAGGTAAGCGTTCTTGGTATCCACCCAGTAGGGCACGAACAGGATATTCATGCCGCCGTCGGCAAGCAGGCGCGGGAGCTCGGGAAACTCCACGTCATAGCAAATCAGTATGCCGATCCTGCCGCAGTCGGTGTCGAACACCTTGACTTTGTCGCCGCCCTTCAGGCCCCAGTAGCTGACTTCGTCGGGCGTGACGTGCACCTTGTACTGGCGATCCCAGGTGCCGTCGCGCCTGAGCAGGTAGCAGACGTTGCGCAGTCGTTCACCGTCGTATTCCGCCATGGAACCGGCGATGATGTTGATGTTGTAGGACACCGCGAACTGCTGCATCTTGTCGCGGATGGCCTCGGTGTAGCCGGCCAGCTGGCGCACGGCTTCGGCCGGGCCCTGGTCGTTCCAGGGGGCCATCATCGGGCCGTTGAAGAACTCCGGGAACAGCACGACGTCGGCCTGGTAGCCGGAAACCGCGTCGACGAAGTACTCGATCTGGTTGTAGAGGTCCTCGAGCGAATCCGTGCGCCGCATCTGCCACTGCACCGCGCCGACCCGCACGTCCGAGGGCCGCCCCCCGATCATCTTCTGGTCGCCTTCGTCGTAGTAGATGTTCACCCACTCGAGCAGCACGGCGTGACCGGCGGAATCGCGGTCGTCGGGCAGATAGTTGCGCACGATGCGCCGCACCTGGAACTCGTTGGCCAGCTGAAAGGTCAGGATCGGATCGACCAGCTCGCGGGCACGCACCTTGGCCACGTACTGCTGCGGCGTCATCTCGTCGGCATGGTGCCGGTAGCCCGGAATGCGGCCACCCACGACGATGCCGCGCAGGTTCAGGTTCTCGCACAGTTCCTTGCGGGCGTCGTAGAGCCTGCGGCCGAGCCGCAGGTCGCGATAGTCGGGATGGACGAAGACATCGACGCCGTAGAGCACGTCGCCCTTGGGATCGTGGGTAGTGAGATAGCCGTTGCCGACGATATCCCAGTAGCGGTGGCTCTGGCCCCAGCGGCTGTACTTGACGATCAGCGAGATCGCCGCGGCCACGACCTTGCCATTATCCTCGATGCAGATCTGGCCCTCCGGAAAGCGCGTGACCTGGGACTCGAACTGCTCACGCTCCCAGGCGCCGTCGAGGCCCTGGTAGACCCGCTCCATGATCTCGGCGATGTCGTCGTAGTCGTCCTTGCGCGATGGGCGCAGGATCAGGCGATGCGACTCGGAACTGGCGTCAGTCGTGCTCACTGTGCACTCCCGGTTCGTGGAACAGATGAAACCGCAGGGCTCGCAGATTAACGCAGATCGGAATAAGCGACGACATCGATCCCGAAATCCACGAGCCCGGCCCCGAATTCAACAAGTCGGAGACTGGAGCCGCCGTTTCTCGAAAATCCGCGCAAATCCGGGTGAGCTCCGGTCGTCCCTCATTCGGCCGCTTCGAAGACGGTCTCCCCGCCGACGACGGTCCGAAGCACCTCGATCTCGGCCAGCCCGGAAGCTTCCGATTCGAAGGGGTCGGCATCGACGACGATGAAATCGGCCTGCTTGCCGACGGCCAGGCTGCCGACGGCGTCTTCGGCGAAGCCCGCGCGGGCGGCGTCGATGGTGAAGCCGCGCAGGGCCTGCTCGAGCGTCAGGGCCTCCTGCGGGCGCCAGCCGCCCGGCGGCAGGCCGTCGCGCTGGCGGGTGACCGCCGCGTGGATACCCAGCCATGGGTTGACCGGCTCCACCGGGAAGTCCGACCCCAGCGCGAGCAGGCTGCCGTGCTCGAGCATGGTCTTCCACGCGTACGCGCCTTCGAGACGATCCGCGCCGAGCCGGTCTTCCGCCCAGCGCATGTCGGAAGTGGCATGGATGGGCTGCATGCTCGCGATGATGTGGTGGTCGGCCAGGCGTGGAATGTCGTCGGGATGAATGATCTGCACGTGCTCGATACGATGCCGGCCGGGAGCCTCGGCGTGCGTTTCCTGCCCGGAAGCAAGCGCGTCGACGACCTGGCGGTTGGCGGCATCGCCGATGGCGTGGATGCCCAGCTGCAGTCCGCAACCCATGGCGCGATCGACCAGCGACTGGAGTTCGGCATCCGACTTGAACAGAAGGCCGCTGTTGCCCGGATCGTCGCTGTAGTCGTCCAGCAGGGCCGCGCCGCGGCTGCCCAGGGCGCCGTCGGCGTAGAGCTTGACCGAACGTGCCTTCAGTCGATCACCGGCGTGCGGGCCGTTCTCGCACAACCAGCCGAACATGGCCTCGTCGCCATCGGCGAAGGCGGTGATGCGCACCGACAGGTCACCGGCCCGGTCGCGCTCGCGAAACATCCGGAAGTCCTCGAGACTCACGCCCATGTCGTGCACGCCTGTGACGCCGAAGCGGCTCATCTCGGCCAGGGCCAGGTCAAGCGCGCGTTCGCGGACTTCCGGGCCGGGTGCCGGAACGGCGTCCTCGACATACCGCATCGCCGTATCGACCAGCACGCCTTCGGGCTCGCCCGCGTCGTTACGCCGGATATCGCCCCCCTGCGGCTGCCAGTCGCCCGAGAGATCGCGGCTGGCCGCGGCCAGCGCCACCGAATTTGCCCAGCCGGCGTGACCGTCGACGCGCTCGAGCCAGACGGGCCGGTCGGGAAAGGCTTCGTCGAGATCGGCCGCGGTCGGGAAGGCCTGGCCCGGCCAGAGCGTCTGGTCCCAGCCGCGTCCCGTCAGCCAGGCACCGTCGGGAAGCTGCCCGGCGTGCTCACGCAGGCGAGCGATCACCTCGTCGATGCTCCCTGCGCCCGTCAGGTCGGCCTGGAGGCGGGCCAGCCCGAGGCCCATCACATGGCCGTGAGCGTCGATCAGGCCCGGCAGCAAGGTTCGGCCGCCGGCGTCGAAGGCTTCGCGCCCGGCATGGGCGGACTCGAGGCCTTCGGCGTCACCCAGGAAGACGATGCGCCCGTCCCGGTCCCAGGCCATGGCGCGGGCCACGGGCGACTCCGGGTCGAGCGTATGGATCCGCGCATTGACGATGGCGCCGGGCTCGACGGCCGCCGCCGGCAGGGACAGGATCAGGAGCGAGGCAAGCAGAAGGGATCGTGACATGGCAGAATTCTGACGGACAGTCTGGGGAACGCCGGCCAGTCTCCACCGCCGTCACGGTTTCGTCAAGCGCCCGTCATCGGGCCGCCACGAGGCGACCCTAGCCTGCAATCACATCCTTGCCGAGGTGGCGACATGACACAGCGCAACCCGTTTCCGTTCAAGCGCAACGTGCGCACGATCTGGCTTTCGGACGTGCATCTGGGCTTCCCCGGATGCAGCGCGGACTACCTGCTCGACTTCATTCGCGAGATGCGCTGCGAAACGCTCTACCTGGTCGGCGACATCGTCGATTTCTGGTATCTGAAAAAAAAGCGCTACTGGCCGCAAAGCCACAGCAACGTGATTCGCTCCCTGCTCGGCAAGGCCAAGCACGACACCCGCGTAGTGTTCGTGCCCGGCAATCACGACGAGGCCATGCGCCAGTACGACGGAATGACCATCGGCAACATCGAGGTCGTCAACGAAATCATCCATGAAACCGCCGACGGCCGTCGCCTGCTCGTGCTCCACGGCGATCAATTCGACGCCGCCGTGGTCAGCTCGCCGCTGCTGGGCCTGATTGGGTCGAGGCTCTACGACGGGCTGCTCAAGCTCAATCGACTGGTCAACTGGGTCCGCACGAAGATGGGGCGCGAGCACTGGTCGCTGGCCGCCTATCTCAAGCAGCGCGTGAAGAAGGCGGTCAAGTTCATGTCCAACTTCGAGGAAGCCGTCCGGCGCTCGGCCGAGAAGAACGCCGTCGACGGGCTGGTCTGCGGTCACATCCATCGCCCGGAGATCGCGGTGGGCGAAGAGGTCATCTACCTCAATTGCGGCGACTGGGTGGAGAGCTGCACGGCACTGATCGAACACCACGACGGCACCATCGAGCTGATCCGCTCCAGCGACGTGCAGGAAGTGGTCAAGCGCCTCCCGCCGCGCCGCAAGACTTCGCCGACGCCGGACGCGGTCAGGGCCGCATGAACATCCTCCTGGTGAGCGACGCCTGGACACCCCAGGTCAACGGCGTCGTGCGCACGCTCGAGCGAACCCGCGACGCCCTGGCCGAACTGGGTCACCGCGTGACCGTGCTCTCGCCGGCCGGAAGAACCCTCCCCTGCCCGGGTTACCCGGAGATCCGCCTGGCGTTAAGGCCCCGCAAGCTGGTTCGCCGGGCCATGGCCGGCGGCCCCTTCGACGCAATCCATATCGCCACCGAAGGTCCGCTGGGACTGGCCGCGAGCCGCTGGTGCCGCCGCCGCGGACTGCCGTTCACGACCTCGTATCACACGCGCTTTCCCGAATACCTGCGCATGCGCGCCCCGGTTCCGCTCGCGGTCAGCTACGCCTACATGCGCTGGTTTCATTCGCGCGCCAGCCGGACATTCGTGCGCACGCCCACCCAGAAGTCGCTGCTGGCCGAACGGGGCTTCCGGAACCTGCATGTCTGGCCCGGGGGCGTGGACACCCGTTTGTTCAGGCCGCGCGAGCGCGACCGGCTTCACCTGCCGCGCCCCGTCAGCCTGTACGCCGGCCGCGTGGCGGTCGAAAAGAACCTGGAGGCCTTTCTGGAACTCGACCTGCCGGGCTCCAGGGTGGTCATCGGAGACGGGCCGGCCCTGGCCGAACTGCGCGAGCGCTATCCCGGCGTGCATTTCCTGGGATACCGACACGGCGAGGAGCTTGCCGGCCTGATGAGTTCGGCCGACGTGTTCGTCTTTCCCAGCCGGACCGACACGCTGGGCCTGGTCATTCTCGAGTCGATGGCCTGCGGTGTGCCCGTGGCCGCCTTCCCCGTGCCCGGCCCCGCCGACCTCATCACCGACGGCGGCAACGGCGCGCTCGACGAAGACCTGCGCGAGGCGGTCTTCCGCGCCCTGTCGGTCGACGGCGACAGCTGCGCCGAGTTCGCCGCCGGATTCTCATGGGACGCGTCCACGCGCCGCTTCCTCGCCCTGCTCAAACCGGTCGACGAGGCCGCCCCGGAGCGACGGTATAATCCCGCCCCATGTCCATCGCCGCCCCAGGACCCGAAGCCCGCGTCTATCGGCCTGCCGAACTGAATCGCGAAGTCCGGCTTCATATCGAGGCCGGCTTTCCCCGCCTGTGGCTCTCGGGCGAAATCTCCAACCTGGCCCGGCCGCCCTCCGGGCATTTGTATTTCACGCTCAAGGACCAGCGCGCCCAGATCCGCTGCGCGCTGTTCAAGGGCAACGCCATGAGCATGGGCTTCCGGCCGGAAAACGGCATGCAGGTGCTGGTGCGCGGGCGCCTGAGCCTGTACGAGCCCCGGGGCGACTACCAGCTGATCGCCGACGGCATGCTCGAGGCCGGCGCCGGCGCGCTGGCCCAGGCTTTCGAGGCACTCAAGAAGAAACTCGAATCCGAGGGTCTTTTCGATGAGGCGCACAAGCAGGCGCTGCCCCGCTGGCCCGAACGCATCGGCGTGGTCACCTCGCCGTCCGGAGCCGCCATCCGGGACATCCTGCAGACACTCGCACGCCGCTGGCCGAGAGCCCGCGTCCGCATCTATCCCAGCCAGGTCCAGGGCGAGACCGCGCCGGCCGAACTGGTCCGCGCGCTGCAGGCCGCCGACCGCCACGGCTTCGGCCAGGTCATCGTGCTGGCCCGCGGCGGCGGATCGCTCGAAGACCTCTGGGCCTTCAACGACGAAGGCCTGGCACGAGCCATCCACGCCTGCTCGACACCGGTGGTCAGCGGCGTCGGTCACGAAACCGATTTCACCATCGCCGACTTCGTCGCCGACCTGCGGGCACCCACCCCGACCGCCGCAGCCGTGGCCGCCACGCCCGACGGACCGGAACTGCTCGTCCAGCTCGGCCGCAACGAATCGCGCCTGGCCCGCGCGATCGAACAGACGCTGCAGCGCCAGATGCAGCGACTCGACCACGCCGACGGCCGACTGAGACAGCAGCACCCCGCCCGGCGACTGGACGAACTGTCGACCCGTCGCAAGGAACTGACCCGGCGCGGTGAACTCGCCGTCCAGCGTCAGCTCGATTCGCGGCAGCGACACCTCCGGGGCCTGGAAAGCCGCCTGCTCGCCCGTCACCCGAGGCGCCAGCTCGATCAGCTCGGACAGCAGGTCATGGCGCTGCGCGCCAGACTGGACCGCGCCGCGAACCACTCGATCGAGACACGGGAACAAGGGCTGGCGACCATCGCCCGTGCGCTCCACAACGTCAGCCCGCTGAGCGTTCTCGAGCGCGGCTACGCGGTCGTCCGGGATTCGCGGGGCCGGGCAATGACCGACAGAAAACAGTTCACCAAGGGTAATAAAATCAATATATTGATGGACGAATTCGAAGTAGATGCTGAGGTCTTGGCCGCCCCCAGGGACGCGAGCCTGAAATGAGTTACCGCCTGGTCGCGCCCGTTACCCACGAAGCCGAAATCAAGAAGAGCCGCTTCATCGCACACGCCGCCCCGGTGGACGACGAAGCCGAAGCGAAGACCTTCATCGAGCGCATCAGCGACCCGGCCGCCAACCACAATTGCTGGGCCTGGCTGATCGGCGACCTCTACCGTTTCGACGACGACGGCGAGCCGGGCGGCACCGCCGGGCGCCCCATCCTGCAAGCGATCGAGAGCCAGGGTTACGACCGCACGGTCGTCGTGGTCACCCGCTTCTTCGGCGGCACCAAGCTCGGCACCGGCGGCCTGGCGCGCGCCTACGGCGGCACGGCCAACGAGGCGCTGCGCACGGCCGAAAGCGCGCCCATCATCCCCAGGATCCGGCTGCGCCTGACCCTGCCCTTCGAATTCGTCGACGCCGCCCACCATGCCCTGTCCGAATTCGAGGGGGAAAAACTCGACGAAGACTATGACCCGGAGGGCGTCACGCTGATCGTCGCCGTTCCGGCCGCAAGCCGCCAGTCCTTCGCCGAACACCTCCGAGACGCCGCCAAGGGACAGGCCCGAGTCGCCCGTATTTGACCGACCCAAACGCCAGGCCGCGCGGGCCGCGCCACGCCCCACCCCGACATCATCTTGATGCCCCCTCGGCCACCATATTCCCATGGCCGGCGACCTGCTGAAACCCGACGCTGGCGGACTGTACTGCGCCGCCGGCGACTTCTGGATCGACCCGCTCCGCCCGGTGCCGCGCGCGGTGATCACGCACGCCCACGCCGACCACGCGAGAGCCGGCAGCGGCGAGTACTACGCGGCCGAAGCCGGCCTGCCCGTGTTGCGACAACGGGTCGGCCAGGATAATGATCTGGTTTCAAGGCGTTACGGCGAACACTTCGAGCTGGGTGACACGCGCATCACCCTCTTTCCCGCCGGCCACATCCTGGGCTCGGCGACCGTTCGCATCGAGTCCGAGGAGGGCGCCTGGGGCGTGTCCGGCGACTTCAAGCGCGATCCCGACCCCACCTGCCGCCCCTTCGAACCCTTCGACTGCGATGTCTGGCTGACCGAGTGCACCTTCGGATTGCCCGTCTACCGCTGGCCCCCGACCGAGACAGTGATCGGCCAGGTACTCGACTGGTGGCGCGAGTGCGCCGGCGTCGGCCGGCCCGCGGTCCTGTTCTGCTACGCGCTCGGCAAGGCCCAGCGCCTGCTGTCGGAACTGGACCGGCACGAACGGCCGGGTCGCATCTGGCTGCACGGCGCCATGCAGGCGCTGACCCGCTGCTATCGCGAACAGGGCATCCCCATGCCGGACACCCACGCCGTCGGTGAGGCGGGCAAGGGCGAGGATTACGGACGGGATCTGGTCCTGGCACCGCCCTCCGCCGCCGGCTCGCCCTGGATGAAGCGCTTCAGGAATCACTCGACCGGCTTCGTTTCCGGGTGGATGCGCATCCGGGGCAATCGCCGCCGGCGCGGCTACGACCGCGGCTTCGTGCTGTCCGACCACGCCGACTGGCCCGGCCTGGTCGACACCGCGGCCGACATGCGCTCGGGCCGCGTGATCACGATTCACGGCGACGGCACCGCGCTCGCGGGATATCTTCAGGAACAGGGCCTTGCCGCCGAAAGCTGGAACCTGCGCGAGACGCTGAGCGCTTCCTGATGCAGCGCTTCGCCCGGCTCTACGACCGCCTCGACGGCACCACGTCCACCAACGCCCGCGTGGCGGCCATGGTCGACTACTTCCGGGACGTGCCGGCCGAAGACGGCGCCTGGGCGGTCTGGTGCCTGACCGGCCGACGGCTCAAGCGCCTCGTGCCCAGCGGCATGCTTCGCCAGTGGGGCGCGGAGGCCGCCGGTCTGCCGCACTGGCTACTGGAGTCGTCCTACCAGCACGTCGGCGATCTCGCCGAGACGCTCAACCTGCTCGTTCCGGAACCGGAGCGGACGACGGACGCCCCGCCCCTGCACCGGCTGATCGAGCGCGACGTTCGCCCGCTCGCCCGCCTCGCCGAGGACGAGAAGCGTGAGCGCGTCCTCGAGGCCTGGGGGGAACTGCGCGGCACCGAGCGATTTCTCTACAACAAGCTGCTCACCGGCGCCCTGCGGGTGGGCGTCTCGAGGCGTCTCGTGACCCGGGCCCTGGCCGAACTCGCGGGCATCGACAGCGGCCTGATGGCCCACCGCCTGATGGGCGACTGGCAACCCACGCCCGGCTTCTTCCGGCAACTGCTTGCCGACGAAGCGGATGCCGACCTCGACATTTCAAGGCCTTACCCCTTCTTTCTCGCCTCGCCTCTCGAATCGGATCCGGCCCGGCTCGGCCCGGCGGAGGCGTGGCGCGCCGAATGGAAATGGGACGGCATCCGCGCCCAGCTGATCCGGCGCGACGGCCAGACCTTCCTGTGGTCGCGCGGAGAAGAGCGCCTCGACGGCCGCTTCCCCGAATTCGAACGGGAGGCCGAATCACTGCCCGACGGCACGGTGCTCGATGGCGAGATCATGGCCTGGCGCGACGGCCCCCTGCCTTTCGCGGTCCTGCAGCGCCGCATCGGGCGCAAGAAGGTGGGGCGAAAGACCCTCGAAACCGCTCCCACGGCCTTCCTCGCCTACGACCTGCTCGAAATGGACGGCGAGGACCAGCGTGATGCCGTCCTGGATGAACGCATCCGGCGCCTGCAGACCCTGTTCGACGCCCACCCCGGGCAGCGGATCTTCCGGCCCGAATCGGTGGATTTCGAAGACTGGGACGACCTGCCCGCCCTGCGGGCTTCGGCCCGCGAGCGCGGCGTCGAGGGGGTCATGCTCAAGGCCGCCGATTCGCCCTACCGGGTGGGCCGCAAGCGCGGCGACTGGTGGAAATGGAAAGTCGAGCCCTACACCTTCGACGGCGTACTCCTCTACGCGCAGCCCGGACACGGTCGCCGCTCCGGGCTGTTCACCGACTACACCTTCGCCGTCCACCAGGCCGACGCGCTGGTTCCGGTCGCCAAGGCCTATTCCGGCCTGACCCAGGAAGAGATCGAGGAACTCGACCGCTGGATCCGCGCCCACACGACCGACCGCTTCGGGCCGGTGCGCGCCGTCGAGCCCCTGCAGGTCTTCGAGCTGGCCTTCGAGGGCATCACCCGGTCGCCGCGGCACAAGTCCGGCATCGCCATGCGCTTTCCCCGCATCCACCGCTGGCGCCGCGACCTGTCGGTCAAGGACGCCGATTCCCTCGACGAACTCGAACGCCTGCTGCCGGACGAGGCGAAGTCGCCATGACGCACCCGGCCGAGCGTTTCCTCGACGGTCTCGGGGCCAGGCCCCAGGGCTTCCAGCGCGAAGCCTGGTCGGCCTGGGTGAAGGGGCACAGCGGACTGATCCACGCGCCGACCGGCACCGGCAAGACCCTGGCGGCCTGGGGCGGGCCGCTCGCCGACGCCCTCGAGAATCCGCCGCGCGCCCTGGCCTGGCTGTGGATCACGCCCCTGCGGGCGCTGGCCGTCGACACGGCCCGAAGCCTCGACGCACCGCTGGATGTGCTCGGCTTCGACTGGCGCGTGGGCTTGCGCACCGGCGACACCTCGGCATCGGCCCGGCGCAAGCTGCGCGACGCGCCGCCGCCGGCGATGGTCACCACGCCCGAAAGCCTCTCGCTCATGCTGTCCTATGCGGACGCCGACCGACGGCTGGGGCGGCTGCGCGGCGTGATCGTCGACGAGTGGCACGAGCTGCTCGGCAGCAAGCGCGGCGTGCTGCTCGAACTGGCCCTGGCGAGGTTGCGCGCCCTCAACCCCGGCCTGCAGCTGTGGGGCCTGTCCGCCACCCTCGGCAACCTCGACGAAGCGATGGAAACCCTGATCGGACCGGGCCGCCAGGGACGGTTGATCGCCGGCGACCTGCGGCGCGATATCGATGTGGAAACGCTCTTGCCGCCCGCGGTCGAGCGCTTTCCGCAGGCGGGCCGGACCGGCCTGGTGCAGCTGCCCGGCGTGATCGACGCCCTCGATCGGGCGAGCTCGACCCTGCTGTTCACCAACACCCGCTCCCAGGCGGAACTGTGGTTCCGCGCCATCCAGTCGGTCGCGCCCTTCGCCGACCGCGTGGCGCTGCACCACGGGTCCATCGATCGCAAGTCGCGGCTGGACGCCGAAGCCGGGCTTCGGGACGGCCGCCTGCGCTGCGTGGTGGCCACCTCCAGCCTCGATCTGGGCGTGGACTTCTCGCCGGTCGAACAGGTCATCCAGGTCGGCAGCCCGAAGGGCATCGCACGCCTGATGCAGCGCGCCGGCCGCTCGGGCCACCGGCCCGGGCAGCGGGCAAGGCTGCTGTGCGTGCCCACGCACGCGCTCGAAATCCTGGAGATCGCCGCCGCGCGCGAAAAGATGGCCGCCGGCGAAGTCGAGGCGCGCGTGCCGCCGGCCGGCTGCCTGGACGTCATCGCGCAGCACCTTGTGACGGTCGCGCTCGGCAGCGGCTTCCGGGAGGCGGCCATGCGCGAGGAGATCGCCGGCACGCGGGTGGGACGCCGCCTGGGTGCCGAACAATGGCAATGGCTGCTGGATTTCATCACGCGCGGTGGGCCCGCCCTGAAGGCCTACCCCGATTTCCGGCGGGTCGAAATCGATGCCGACGGCGTCTACCGGGTGAAGGATCGCCGCATCGCGCGCATGCACCGCATGTCGGTGGGCACCATCACCGCCGACGCCAGCCTGCAGGTACGCTTCAGGCGCGGCGCACGGCTGGGTCATATCGAGGAGCGCTTCCTGACGCGCCTCAAGCCCGGCGAGACCTTCATTTTCGCCGGGCGCGCGCTCAGGCTCGAGCGCATCCGCGACATGACCGCCTACGTCCGGGCGTCGAGTTCCAACAAGGCCAGCGTGCCGCGCTGGGCCGGCGGGCGACTGCCCCTGTCCACCCTCCTGGCCGACAGCCTGCTCGAGCTTCTGGAGCGATGCGAGAGCGGCCGGACGCTGCCTGCCGACGCGGCGGTGGTCGCGCCGCTCCTGGCCGAGCAGCAGAGGCGCTCCGCCCTGCCGGGTCCGGGCCGACTGGTCGTCGAGCGCATCAGCAGCCGCGAAGGCGCGCATCTCTATCTGTTCCCCTTCGCCGGAAGGCTGGCCCACGAGGGCCTGGCCGCCCTGCTCGCCTGGCGCATCGGCCAGCGCGCGCCCCGCACCTTTTCGCTCACGGTCAACGACTACGGCATCGAACTCGTCAGCCAGCGGCCCGTGCCCCTCGACGTGCCGACGCTGCGCGAACTGCTCTCGCCCGGGCAGCTGCTCGAGGACATACTGGCCGCGCTCAATGCATCGGAGATGGCCCGGCACCGCTTTCGCGATATCGCCCGGATCGCCGGCCTGGTCTTCCAGGGCTACCCCGGCCGCCAGAAGGGCGCGCGCCAGGTCCAGGCCTCCAGCGGACTGATGTTCGACGTGCTCAGCGAGCACGACCCGGCCAATCCCCTGCTCGACCAGTCGCGCCGGGAGGTGCTCGAGGCCGAACTGGAATTCAGCCGGCTCGAGACCTGCCTGACCGCGCTGGCCGCCCGGGACATCGCCCTGACCGATCCGGGCCGTCTCACGCCGCTGGCCTTCCCGCTGTGGGCCGACCGCCTGCGCGGGCAGCTCTCCAGCGAGCAATGGGAAGACCGGGTCGAACGCATGCTCGACCGGCTCGACCGTCGGCCCGAGCGGCGAACCGCCTGACCGGCCATGCGCATCGAGCTGGCCGGACAGATCCTGGAACTCCTGCCCGAGGGCGCCGTCTGGTGGCCCGCGCACGACGCGCTGCTCGTGGCCGACCTGCACCTGGGCAAGGACCAGGTCTTCCGACGCCACGGCATGGCCTTACCGGCGAGCGTGCTCGACGGCGAACTCGAGCGCCTCGATCAACTGCTGGCCGCACACCCGGCCCGGGAGCTGATCGTTTTGGGCGACCTGGTCCATGCGCCGCCCGAGCCGGGCGAGAACTGGCCCGAGGTCGTCGCCCGCTGGCGCCGGGACCATCCCGGCCTGGCGATCGGGGTCGTTCCGGGCAACCACGACCGCGCGCTGGCTCCTCAGCTGAAGTCCTGGGACATGATCGACCTCGGCGCCCGCCACGAGCGCGACGGCCTCACCCTCATGCACGAAACGAACCTCGATCGGCCCGAACCGGGACTGTCCGGCCATGTCCATCCGGTTGCGCGAATCCGCTCGGGAGCCGAGCGACTGCGGCTGCCGGTCTTCGCCCGTCGGGACCAGCACCTGATCCTGCCGGCCTTCGGCCGATTCACCGGTGGGTATAACCTAGGAGACGACCGGCATTGGCAGTGCCTGGCCGCGGCGGGCCACCGCGTCGTTGCGCTGGGATAGACTGGATTCGATGCCCACGCCCGTCAGCCATTACCGGATCGCCGTCATCGGCGCCGGCTTCGCCGGCATCGGCACGGCGATTCGTCTGCGACAGCGCGGCGAACGCGATTTCCGGATCTTCGAGAAGTCCGCGGGGGTCGGCGGCACCTGGTGGGTCAATCGCTATCCCGGATGCGCCTGCGACGTGCCCTCGCGGTTGTATTCGCTGTCGTTCGCGCCCAACCCGGACTGGACCCGGCACTTCGCGCCGCGGGCCGAAATCCAGGCCTACCTCGAACGCCTCGTCGCCGAGCACGGGCTCGGGCCCCACCTGGAGACCGGCACCGAAATCGTGGAGGCCGCGTGGCTCGATGAATCGAATCGCTGGCGGCTGACCGACGGCCGGGGCCGGACGTACACGGCCGAGGTACTCATCAGCGCCCTGGGCGGCCTGTCGCGGCCTTCCTGGCCCGACCTGCCGGGCCTGGACGATTTCGGCGGCGACGTCGTTCACTCGCAGCAGTGGCCCGAATCGCTCGACCTGGACGACAAGCGCATCGCCGTCGTCGGCACCGGCGCCTCGGCCGCCCAGCTCGTTCCGGAAGTGGCGCGCCACGCCCGGCAGCTGACCGTGTTCCAGCGCACGCCGGCATGGATCATTCCGCGAAGGGACCGGCCGATCGGCCCGCTGAAACGGCGCCTCTTCCGGCGTTTCCCGATGCTCCTCCGGTTGGCCCGCTTCGCCATCTGGACCCGCAACGAGATGCGCGTGCCGGCCCTGATGCGCTGGCACTGGCTCGCGGCCGGCCATCGCTGGCTGGCGCATCGCCACCGCCGGCGCCAGGTGCGGGACCCGGTGCTGCGGGAAAAATTCAGGCCGGACTACGACATCGGCTGCAAGCGCGTGATTCTTTCCGACGACTTCTACCCGACCTTCAACCGCGACAACGTCGCACTGGTCGACCGGGCCGTCGAACGCGTGACCGAAGACGGCGTGATCGACGCCGACGGCCGGCAGCACGCCGCCGACATCCTGATCCTCGCCACGGGTTTTCGCGCCACCGAGCCCGTTCCGGCCGGCCTGATCATCGGCCGCGATGGCCGCGACCTGGCCCGGCAATGGCGCGAGGGCCCGGCCGCCTACAAGGGCACGACGGTGCACGGCTTTCCCAACCTGTTCATCCTGCTCGGCCCCAACACCGCCCTGGGCCACAGTTCGGTGCTGCTGATGATCGAGTCGCAGATCCGCTATCTGCTCTCGGCCCTGGACCATCTCGAAAAGAACCGCACCCCGCTGGAGGTGAACGAGTCGGCCGAGCGGGCCTGGAACGACTGGGTGGAGCGTCGCCTTTCGCGGTCGGTCTGGAACGCCGGCGGCTGCCGCAGCTGGTACCTGCATCCGACCAGCGGGCGCAACACCACCATCTGGCCGGGCTTTACATTCGACTTCAGGCGCCGCCTCCGGCGCTTCGATCCCGAGGCCTACGAGCGAGAGTCTGCGGCTCCAACTTCCTACTTCAACAGCCCGATTTCGCGCAGTCGCTCGAGCAGGTAATCGTGCGAGGCGATCGGCTCGTAGCGGTCGGGGTTGCCCTCGCCTGCGCAGCCCGGGAGGGTCTCGATGACGAAGTCGGGATTGGGATGCAGGAAGAACGGAATCGAGTAGCGCGAGCGCCTGGCCGCTTTACCCGGCGGGTTGACCACCTGGTGGGTCGTCGACGGGTAGACGTGGTTGGTCAGGCGCTGCAGCATGTCGCCGACGTTGACCACGATCGTGCCCGGCAGCGTGGTCACGGCGATCCAGCGGCCGTCGCGCGTGAGGATCTCCAGGCCCTGCTCGCGCGAGCCCACCAGCAGCGTGATCAGGTTGATGTCTTCGTGCTGCGCCGCGCGCACGGCGCCTTCCGGCGCATTGTCGATCGGCGGATAGTGCAGCGGCCGCAGGATCGAGTTGCCGTAGTGGGTCTTGTCGGCGAACCAGTCGGGCTCCAGGCCGAGGTCGCAGGCCGCGGCCGACAGCACCCGGTCACCGACCCGCTCGAGCGCGTTGTAGATCGCGAGCGCCTTATCGCGGAAACCCGGTACTTCCTCGGGCCAGAGGTTGGGCATCAGGATCTCCGGGTGCGGGTTCTCGGCGTCCGGAATTTCCCGGCCGACGTGCCAGAATTCCTTGAGATCCGGCACCTCGCGCCCCTTGGCGTGCTCGACGCCGAATCCGGTGTAGCCGCGCGCCCCACCCTTGCCCGGCTGGTGATAGCGAAGCTTGGTCTCCTCCGGCAGGGCGAAGAACTCCCGGAAGGCGTCGTAGGCCTCGTCGATGATCCCCTGGTCGATGCCGTGGTGGGTGATGCCGACGAAGCCGAACTCGCGCCAGGCCTGGCCGAGCCGGTCGCTGAAGTCGCCCCGGCGGCCGTCGAAGTCGGCGAGGGACAGTACCGGAATACCGGTGTCGTGGGTGGTCATGGCGCCAGTTCCTGCTGGACGGAGCCGGCCAGTTCCTCGGCCAGCCGTTGAACCTGCTGCGAATCGAAACCTTCGACCGTGACGCGGACCACGGGTTCGGTGCCGGACGGTCGAAGAATGACGCGTCCCCTGCCGTCGAGCGCCTCCTCGGTGCGGCGCACGGCCGAGCGGATCCGGTCATTGCCGTCGAGCGCATCACGCCCGCCGGCGCCGCTGGGCACATTGATCATCACCTGGGGGCACTTGGTCATGCCGGCCGTCAGGTCGGCCAGCCGGCGGCCGCTGCGGGCCACGACTTCCAGCACCTGAAGCGCGCTGACGATGCCGCAGCCGGTCGAGGCGCGGTCGAGGCAGAGGATGTGCCCGGAAGACTCGCCCCCGAGCACCCAACCTCTCTCGGCCAGGGCCTCGTGAACGTGACGGTCGCCGACGGCGCTGCGAACGAATTCGATATCGCGCTCGCCGAGGGCCTGCTCGAGCCCGAAATTGCTCATCACGGTGCCGACCACGCCGCCCTGGAGCCCGCCGTCGGCGTGGCGCGCCTCGGCCAGCACGTAGAGGATCTGGTCGCCGTCGACCAATTCGCCCCGGTGATCGACCATCACCACGCGATCGCCGTCGCCGTCGAATGCCACGCCCAGGTCGGCGCGCTCGGCGGTGACCATGCGAGCCAGGTTGTCCGGATGGGTCGAGCCGCACTCGCGGTTGATGTTGAGTCCGTCCGGCCGGTCGAAGATGCTGATCACCTCCGCCCCGAGTTCGCGAAAGACCTCCGGGGCGATGCGGTAGGTCGCGCCGTTGGCGCAATCGACGACGATCTTCAGGTCGTCCAGCCGCGTGCCCCAGGTCACCGTGCCCTTGCAGTACTCGACATAGCGGCCCACGGCGTCGTCGATGCGACGGGCCTTGCCGAGTCGCTCGGGCTCGACCTGTACGATGGGATCGTCCATCCGCGCCTCGATCGCCGCCTGAAGCTCATCCCCGAGCTTCTGGCCCTCGCGCGAGAAGAACTTGATGCCGTTGTCCTCGTAGGGATTGTGCGAGGCCGAAATCACGATACCGGCAGCCGCGTGCATGCTGCGCGTCAGGTGAGCAACGGCCGGCGTCGGCATGGGCCCGAGCAGGAGGATATCGACGCCGGCGGCCGAAAATCCCGACTCGAGCGCCGATTCCAGCAGGTAGCCCGAAATCCGCGTGTCCTTGCCGATCACCACGGCGGCGTCCTCGCCGAACTCCTCGATCAGCACGCTGCCGGCAGCCCAGCCCAGCTTGAGCACGAAGTCGACCGTGATCGGCGGCTCGCCCACCCGGCCGCGAATGCCGTCGGTTCCGAAGTATTTCATAGAATCAGCGTCTTCCAAAGCATTGAATAACAGAAAAAATCACGGTTCACATCCAATGGCCCGACCACGGCTCACCTGGCGCCGGTAGCCGGGTTGACCCAATTATCATCAGTATTGTAATTTGAAAGCGTTGGCGAATTTGATCAATGGTCTTGGGGGGCAGATTCTGCCAGCCTGGAGTCCAAGTGGTAGTTCGTATGACTCAACTATCGCTTTTTCAACTTGTCCGGCTTATGAAAACTTGAGGAGGCTTGCATGTACTGGAGAGTCCTTGTCTCGGCTTTCGCCCTTCTGGCCACGAATTACACGGCCGCCAGTTCTTACTCGCACTACGTCAACACAACCGATCAGGAGGCTGTACTCTATTTCCCGGACGGATCCGTAACAGTCGACAACACCACAAGCGAAATAATCGTCCAATTGCAATCGGGGTTCTCGCATCAATTCACATTTTCCGAAGTCGCTTCGGATCTATCGAGTTCTCCAGCGGAGACTTCGCAGATCTTGAATGAGTTGCATTTGGCGATCGCCTCCCCAGGAGTCGCACGTTCATTTCACTCTGAGAATCCAGACCCGGATTGGGGACTTCCTTCGTCGAGCATTGAGCCTCCTCCTGGCGAGGTCATACCCTATTCACCATCCAAGTCGATCAATGGCGGGAGCGGCAGTTGTCTTTTGGGTGACCCACTCTGCTCCAGTCAATGCGATCTTGTGCCCTGCAACCCATTCATGGGTTATGGAGGTATGGGACCTGGCTACTCACTTCAGATGGACGGGGGCTACAGCGAAGTCTTTGGCGATACACCAGCAGAGCGAGAATGCGCCGCACAGCACTATCGTGATTGGCTCGAAACACAAGGCGGAGTATGTGAAAACGCTGCCGCGGAAGGGGCTCTAGCAGTGGGCGCAGGCTCGGTCGCGCTTGGTTCCTGCATGCAATTCAATCGCGCCCCGAACCAAGCAAATGGACTGGTTTGCGCAGGATCATATGTGGTATTGCTGATACAAGGCTGGAGAGCAAGCAACGCCACAGATGATTGTCTGGCCGAGTATCCAGGCCCGGGAAATGAGTGCTGATTTAATGGTGGCCAATTACCTACTGTTCTTGCTGGCCATTCACGTCATAGCCTTGGCGGTTATCGGTTTGTTGATGCTTCTGGTCAAACCGTGGGTCCTGAAGAGGTGGCCCACGCAGGAACACCGAAAGGCTCGCGAGCATCTCATCAACGGCATCGCCATCGGCTACGGGCTTGCTCTTGTTATCGGCTGGTTCGGCCGAGCGTTGGCCCCGCTCATCTCACCTGGCTGAACGAAGAGTCAGTCTGCGCGGTGCGCTTTCAAGGCTGACAAGGTCTTGAGCGCATCGACGGTCTCGGCCACATCGTGGACGCGCACGACTGTAGCGCCCTTCTGCGCTGCGATCAGGTGCGCCGCGACCGACGCTGCGACGCGATCGGCGGGGTTTTTCCGGCCGGTGATGGTGCCCATCATCGACTTGCGGGACATCCCGGCCAGAATCGGGTGGCCCAGCGCCACGATCTCGTCGAGTCGAGCGAGCAGCTCGAGATTGTGATCAAGGGTCTTGCCGAAGCCGAAGCCGGGATCGAGCACGATGCGGGAAGCGGGAATGCCGGCCGCCTTGCAGGCGAGCACGCGCTCGCGCAGGAAATCCCGAATGTCGTCAAGCACCGACTCGTAGACGGGGTTCTTCTGCATGGTACGGGGCTCGCCGAGCATGTGCATGATGCAGACCGGAACGCCGAGTTCGGCCACCGCATCGACCGCGCCTTCGGCGCGCAGGCCGTTGACGTCGTTGATCATGGCGGCACCCGCGGCGACGGCACGCCGCATCACGGCGGGCTTGGCCGTATCGATGGACACCGGCACGTCCGTGGCGGCGGCCAATCCCTCTATCACCGGCAGGACGCGCTCGAGCTCGTCCTGCTCGTCCACCGGTTGCGCGCCGGGCCGGGTCGACTCGCCGCCCACGTCGAGGATATCGGCCCCGGCGGCCACGAGCTCGAGCGCGTGGCGGACCGCGCGATCGGGCGACAGGAAACGCCCGCCGTCGGAAAAGGAATCCGGCGTGACGTTGACCACGCCCATGACCAGCGTGCGGCCGTCGGCATGCGCGTGCTGCAGGCGCTGTTCGAGCTTTTCCGGCATCGGCGGGGATCAGGCAGTGTCCAACCCGTCATTCTATCGTGTCGGGGCGCGGGCAGCGATCGTTCGGGCGGTCAGAAATCGGAATGCGCGGTCCGGCGGCCGGCGATATGCTGATCGCATGAACGACGACCAGAGCCAGCGACTCACCCGTGCCCTCCGGCAGGCCGCGAGCGACGATTTCGATATCGACGTGGCCGGCCTGGCTGCACTGGCCGGCTACAGCCCGGGTCACTTCCAGCGGGTATTTCGTCGGCACTTCGGGATCAGCCCCGGACGATTCCTGCGGCACGGCAGAATCGACCGCTTCGCCGCACTGCTGCGCCGGGGCATGGCCGTGACGGACGCGGCGCTGGAGGCCGGATTCGGCTCTTCCAGCCGCGCCTTCGAGGCGGCGCGCGACGGGCTCGGCATGTCGCCCTCGCGGCTGGCGCGCGGCGGCCGCGGCGAGACCCTGCACTACGGCACGGCTGCGCTCAGCCTCGGGCGCGTGCTCGTCGCGGCGACGCCGAAAGGCCTCTGCGCGGTTCTTCTGGGCGACAGGGACGAGTCGCTGATGGAGGACCTGCAGCATCGGTTTCCGCGAGCCAAGCTGGAACCGGCCGGGGATCCCTTCCGCTCCACGCTGAACGATGTAGTGGCGCTGATCGACCGCTCATCCACCGCCCGGCCGATCCCGGACCTGGACCTGCGCGGCACGATCTTCCAGCGCAAGGTCTGGAACGCGCTCCAGGACATCCCGCCCGGCCGGACGATCACTTACGGGGACCTGGCCCGGCAGGTCGGCCTGCCCGGCGGCGCTCGAGCGGTGGCACAGGCCTGCGGCGCCAACCCCGCGGCCGTCATCGTGCCCTGCCACCGGGTGGTGGCTGCAGACGGCGGACTCGGCGGCTATCGGTGGGGGATCGAAAGGAAGCGGGCGCTGTTGGCGCAGGAGGAGCGAGACGCGTGACGCTGTCGTTCTTTTTGTCGGCTGGTGCCAACCAGCCAACCCGATTTATCCCAGCGCCGGCTGCCCCGACGGCTCCTCACCCTTGTCGTCGCCGTCGCCGCCCGATGGCGGTTCGCTGTCGCCCCAGCCTTCGGGCGGATCGGGCTCCTCGCCGTTCATGATCTGGTCGATCTGCTTCGAATCGATGGTTTCGTAACGCATCAGGGCGTCGGCCATCAGATGAAGCTGCTCGTCCTTTTCCGTCAGGATCTGCTTGGCCCGCTGGTAGGCCGAATCGATGATCTTGCGCACTTCCTTGTCGATCTGCCGGTGTGTCTCATCGGAAATGTTCTTGTGCTGGGTCACCGAGCGGCCCAGGAATACCTCGTCCTCGCTTTCATCGTAGGACAGCGGGCCGAGCACGTCGGACAACCCCCACTTGGAGACCATGTTGCGGGCGATGTCGGTGGCCCGCTCGATGTCGTTCGACGCACCGGTGGTGACCTTGTCCATGCCGTAGATCAATTCCTCGGCGACGCGGCCGCCGAACAGGCTGGCGAGCTGGGACTCGAGCTGCGTCTTGTTGAGGCTGTACTTGTCCTCCTCGGGCAGGAACATCGTCACGCCCAGCGCCCGGCCTCGTGGAATGATGGTGACCTTGTAGACCGGATCGTGCTCGGGCACGATCCGACCGACGATCGCGTGGCCGGCTTCGTGGTAGGCCGTGAGGCGCTTGTCTTCTTCCGACATGACCATGGACTTGCGCTCGGCGCCCATCATGATCTTGTCCTTGGCCAGTTCGAAATGGCGCTGTTCGACCGACTTGCTGTCTTCCCGGGCGGCGAAAAGCGCCGACTCGTTGACCAGGTTGGCCAGGTCGGCGCCGGAGAAGCCCGGCGTTCCGCGCGCAATGATGCGCGCTTCCACGCTGTCGCC
The DNA here is from genome assembly GCA_009908385.1 of Gammaproteobacteria bacterium. Lineage (GTDB taxonomy): Bacteria > Pseudomonadota > Gammaproteobacteria > Xanthomonadales > Wenzhouxiangellaceae > Wenzhouxiangella. The sequence goes on along the minus strand of JAAAPE010000073.1, from coordinate 61,692 downwards.
CAACGGCACCTTGCGCATGTGCACCTTGAGAATCTGCTCGCGACCCTTCAGATCGGGCAGCGGCACCACCACCTGCCGGTCGAAGCGGCCGGGGCGCAGGAGCGCCTTGTCGAGCACGTCGGGCCGGTTGGTCGCGGCGATCATGATGATGCCTTCGTTGCCCTCGAAGCCATCCATCTCGACCAGCAGCTGGTTGAGGGTCTGCTCGCGCTCGTCGTGGCCACCGCCCAGGCCCGCACCGCGCTGCCGACCGACGGCGTCGAGTTCATCGATGAAAATGATGCACGGCGCGTGTTTCTTGGCCGTCTCGAACATGTCGCGCACGCGGGAAGCGCCCACGCCGACGAACATTTCGACGAAGTCGGAACCGGAAATCGAGAAGAACGGCACCTTGGCCTCGCCGGCGATGGCGCGCGCCAGAAGCGTCTTGCCGGTGCCCGGCGGACCGACCATGAGGATACCCTTCGGAATATGGCCGCCCAGGCGCTGGAACTTGCCCGGATCGCGCAGGAAATCGACCAGTTCGCTCACTTCGTCCTTGGCTTCCTCGCAGCCGGCGACATCGCCGAACGTGACCTTGACCTGGTCCTCGCCCTGCAGCTTGGCCCGGGACTTGCCGAAGCTCATCGCGCCCCCGCGGCCGCCGGCGCCGCCCTGCATCTGGCGCATGAAATAGACCCAAAGGCCCACCAGCACCAGCACGGGCAGCAGGCTGATCAGAATGTCGACGATGATCGAACGGCCTTCCGGCGGGACGGCCTCGAACTGGACCTCGTGGTCGCGCAGATCCTTGATCAGGCCGGGGTCGCTGGGCCCGATCGTCCTGAAACGCTGGCCGTTGCGCGTCTCACCGGTAATCGTGTTGCCGCCGGACGTCTCCCGGATCTCCACATCGGAGATGTTGCCCCGCTCCACCTCGTCGAGGAACTGCGAGTAGGTCATCTCCTGAGGCTGCACCTCGGGCTGCGAGTAGTGATTGAACACACTCATCAGCACGACGGCGATGATGATCCACATCACCAGGTTCTTGGCAAAGTCACTCAAAATTCTGATCTCCGGTTGGCGACATCCACTTCATTCGATTCTACGACAATCCGATCAACGCTGCGTTCAACGCCTCGGCCGAGTGGCCACCACGTACACTTCCCGGCTCTCGGGGCGGGAGGCGCGCGGCTTGCGGACGCGCACGGCAGCGTATTTCCGCTTCAGTTCGGCCAGAAAGGCGTCGAAGCCCTCCCCCTGGAAGATCTTGACCACGAAGCTTCCCGATGCGGCCAGCCAGTCTTCGGCGAAGGCCGCGGCCAGTTCCGCCAGGTGGATGCTGCGGGCCTGGTCCGCCGGGCCGATACCCGAGATATTGGGGGCCATGTCAGACAGGACAAGGTCGGCGAGCCTGCCCGCCATGGCCGTCTCCAGCTCGGCCAGGGGCTCGTCCTCCCGGAAGTCGCCCTGGATGAACACGACGCCGTCGATCGGATCCATTTCCAGGATGTCGAGCGCGACCACGCGGCCGTCCGGGCCGACCCGCTCGAGCGCCGCCTGGCACCAGCTGCCGGGCGCGGCCCCGAGATCCACCACGAACTGCCCGGGCCTGAAGAGCCGGTCCTTCTCGTCGAGCTCCAGCAACTTGAACGCCGCCCGCGCCCGATAGCCCGCCTCGCGGGCGCGCTTCACGTAAGGGTCTGCTTGCTGGCGCTTTTTCCAATCCATGGCGGCTGATTCGTTGGTTCGTTGGTTCGTTGGTTCGTTGGTTCGTTGGCTGGCTTCGCTGGTTGGCTGGTTTCGCAATGGTAACCGCTTGCGGGTCCCCTGAACCCTGAATCCCGCGTCCTGTAAACCGATCCAAGTTACCATTGCAACTTCATATCAAGCGGCGCATGCAATGCCCCTGAGCAACAGCCAGAAAAAGCACCTTCGCGGCCTGAGCCACGACCTGCACCCGGTCGTGATGGTCGCCGACAAGGGCCTGAGCGAGAACGTGCTCGCCGAAGTGGAACAGGCGCTCGAGCACCACGAACTCATCAAGATCAAGCTTCGCGGAGACCGCGCGCAGCGGGACGCCTGGATCGATCACCTCGTGTCGACGACCGGGGCCGAGCTGGTCCACCGGATCGGCCAGGTGGTCTGCCTGTACCGCCGCCACCCCGAAAAGCCCGGAATCGAACTGCCCCGTCGATAGAAGCAGCACGACATGGAACTGACCGAACACACTGCCGACAATCACCACCAGATCCGTGGCGTCGAGCCTTCGCGCGTATTCGTCACCGACCAGTGGTACGAATCCAGCCTCGTGGTGGGCGCCCGCTACCTCGATCCCCGTTGGCCGGTTTCGAGCCTGTCCGGCGTGGATCAAGCAGCGATTGCGAAGCTGATCGAACTCGGCCCGGAACTGATCGTGTTCGGTGCCGGCGAACGGCAGCAGTTCCTGCCCAGGGAGATCCAGCTCGAGATCATCCGTCACGGTATCGGCGTCGAGTGCATGACCCTGGACGCCGCCGCACGCACCTTCAATGTCCTGATGAGCGAGAATCGGCGGGCCCTGGCCGCCCTGATCATCTCGCCGGCAGATAGTCCAGGGGATTGACCGGCCGGCCGTCGAGCCGTATCTCGAAGTGCAGCATGTCCTCCTGCCGGTCGTTGAGCCCCATTTCGCCGATCTTCTGCCCGCGCTCGACCCGATCGCCCTCGGCGACCAGGCGCCGGCGATTGTGACCGTAGGCCGACAGCAGCTTCTCGGAGTGCTTGATGATGATCAGCTCGCCGTAGCCGATCAGCGCCGTTCCGCTGTAGACCACCTCGCCGGAAGCCGCCGCGTGAACGGGCTGGCCTTCACTGCCCGCGATGCCGATGCCTTTCCGGGTCGCGGCCGCATCGAAGGGTCGGCTCACCCGCCCTTCGGTTGGCCACCGCCAGGACACGCCGCCGACGGATCGCGTCGGACCCGAAGCCGCCGTTGATCCCGACGGAGCCGGAGACGGTTGGGCCGCGCCGGCGGAAGCGCCGCTTTCGGACCCGGCCCCGGCTTCGGGCCCGGCCGCCTCGGGTTCGCTCGCCGGCGGCGCGGGTTGCGGCCGGCTCGATTCCGCCGGCGGACTCTCTTCCCGGTCCGGAGCAGGCGACGGACGGGGCGGCGCGCTCATGCGAAGCTCCTGTCCCGGCCGGATGGTGTACGGGGCACCGACTCCGTTCCAGCGCGCGACGTTGCGCCAGTCCAGTCCGAAGCGGAAAGCGATCGAGTAAAGCGTGTCGCCGCGCTCGACGCGATACCAGGCGGGCGGGGATTCGGCGCTCCGCTCGCTCGCGCTCCCTGCGCCCTCACCCCCTCTCGATGGCGTCGGCTGCCAGGGTGCGCAGGCGGCGGTCAGGAGCAGGACCGACAGGACAAGCAGTCGCGCCGGCCGGCCTAGTAAAGCCACCAGATCACCCCCGCCACGACGGCGATCGCCACGACCGCCCAGCCCAGGGCGTCGACCCAGCGGCGCAGATACTCCGCAGCACGGTCGCCGCCCGACCAGATCAGGCCCGCGACCAGGTAGAAGCGGGCGCCGCGGCCGATCAGGGAGCCCAGCACGAAGCCCGGCAGGGGCATACCCAGGGCACCGGCGGCGATCGTGATGATCTTGAACGGAATCGGCGTGAATCCGGCCAGGATGACGAACCAGATGCCGTAGCGCTCGAATGCTTCGACGGCTGATGCATAGGCCTGCAGGTAACCGGCGCTCTCGATCAGGGGCAGGACGGCCTCGATGGCGAGCAGGCCGATCAGGTAGCCGAACAGCCCGCCGAGCACCGAAGCCAGTGTCGTGAGCATGGCCAGCCGCCAGGCCGAGGCCCGATCGGCCAGCACCATCGGCGCGAGCATCACGTCCGGCGGTATCGGAAAGAAGGTGGCCTCGGAGAAGCTCAGCGCGAACAGGTAGCGATGGGCATGGCGATGCCGCGACCACACGAGGACCCGATCGTAGAGGCTGCGAAACACGGGCGATCGTCAGTCCAGGCCTTCGAGCAGCGGCACGAAGCTGACGGCACCCAGCTCATCGCGCTCGAAGCCCTGGGCGGTGCGGGTCACCCGCACCAGCTGCTGGAAAGTGCCGGCGTCTTCCGGAGCGACGAGTACCGCTCCTTCCCCCAGCTGATCGAGCAGTCGATCCGGAATCCGTCCGCCCGCCGTCACCACGATGGCGTCGAAGGGCGCCTGGCCGGGCCAGCCCTCCAGCCCGTCGGCGTGCCGTGTGTAGACGTTGTGCAGACCGAGTCGATGGAACCGCTGCCGGGCCGCGCGCTGCAGCTCGCCGATACGCTCGGTCGTGAATACCCGTTCGGCCAGGCGCGCCAGGATCGCCGCCTGGTAGCCGGAACCCGTGCCGATTTCCAGCACCTTGCCCAGCGGCTCGTCTCGCATCACCGCCTGGGTCATCATGGCCACGACGTAGGGCTGCGAAATCGTCTGTCCCCGGCCGATGGGCAGCGCCGTGTCCTCGTAGGCCCGCGACGACAGCGCTTCGTCGACGAACAGGTGTCTCGGCGTGCGTCGAATCGCCTCGAGCACCCGCTCGTCACGAATACCCTTCTCGCGCAGCCGCCGGACGAGGCGTTCGCGCGTTCCCTCCGAAGTCATCCCGATCCCGCTGTAGGCGCTCGAGGACATCATTTCTGCCGGCTGTAGGGTCCGCTGTTGAGCTCGTCGATCCAGTGGCTGACGTCGTCGAGTGCCTGGTAGCGCGTCAGATCGACGTGGATCGGCGTGACGGAGACGTAGCGATTGCGAACGGCGTGAAAATCGGTTCCCGGACCGTTGTCCTCTTCCGTGCCGGCCGGACCGATCCAGAAGAACTGGCGGCCGCGCGGATCCTCGATGGGAATGACGTCCTCGGACCGGTGGCGGTGCCCCAGGCGCGTGCTTTCGAAGCCCTTGATCTCCTCCCACGGCAGGTCGGGTACGTTGACGTTGAGGATGGTGTCCGCCGGCAGGGGCTTTTCCTTGAGCTGGGCCATCAGCAGGCAGGCCGCTTCGGCCGCCGTTTCGTAGTGGTGCGGCTGCCCGCCCTCGGTGTAGACCAGGGAAACCGCCATCGCCGGCAGGCCGAGGAACCGTCCTTCCATCGCCGCGGCGACCGTGCCGGAGTAGAGCACGTCGTCACCGAGGTTGGCGCCCGCGTTGATCCCGGAGACCACCATGTCGGGTTCGTCGCCGAGCAGGCCCGTGATGGCGATATGGACGCAGTCGGTCGGCGTGCCGTAAACCTTGAAAACGCCCTCTCGCCGCTTTTCGACGCGAATGGGCTGATCGAGCGTCAGCGAGTTGCTAGCCCCGGAGCGGTCGCGGTCGGGCGCGACGATGGTGACTTCGTCGCTGTGCTCGGCGAGCCGTTCGGACAACAGCCGGATGCCGGGCGCGTGCAGCCCGTCGTCGTTGGCAATCAGAATATGCATGCTTGAACCGGAAGGTCAAAGCCATAACTATAAACCAAGCCCATCGTGCAGGAGCGATCATGAGCGAATCCGACGACGAACTCGAGCTGTTTCGCTCCGCCGTGGGCCCGGTGCGGCGCATTCGGAGCGACCGGGCCCGGTCCCGTCCCAAGCCGCCTCCGCCGGAGGCGACCCAGAGCGAGCGCGACGAGGCCCGGGTCATGGACGAACTGGCCAACGCGCCGATCGATTTCGCGAGCGTCGAAACCGGCGAGGAAATCAGCTACTTGCGCCCCGGCCTGCAGCGACGCGTCCTGACGAGACTCAAGCGCGGCCACTGGCGGGTGGAAGACGAGCTCGACCTGCACCAGATGAACCTGGAGGCGGCCTCGGGTTCGATCCGCCGATTTCTCTCGGATGCCGACCGCGACCGGATGAGCTGCGTGCGCATCATCCACGGCAAGGGGCTTCGCTCCGGGCCGGGGGGACCGCAGCTCAAGCGCCTGACCGCGCGCCTGCTCAGCCGCCACGACCGGGTCGCCGCCTTTGCGTCCGCCCCACCCCACGACGGCGGCACGGGCGCCGTCTACGTGCTTCTCCGGGCCCGGCGATGAGCGGCCTCGAGGGCCCCTTCGGCGCCCTGCTCCTGCTCGCCGCCGCCGTGCTGTTCTGGTTCTCGGCGGTATCGGCGCACGATCGGGCGCGTGAACTGGCCCGAAGCTTCTGCAAGCGCCAGGGCTGGCAACTGCTGGACCAGACCGTCGCGCTGCGTTCGCTGCGACCGGTCCGCACCACCGAAGGCCTGCGCTGGCAACGACGCTATCGTTTCGATTTCAGCCCCGAGGGCACGGGCAGACGGAAGGGAGAACTGACGCTCCGCGGCGGCCGGGTGATCCGCGTCTGGGGAGAACTCGAGGACGGCGGGCGGTTGATCGAGCCGGAACCCTGAAACCTGAACCCTATTTAACGACCTTCAAATTCGGCTTGGACTTGCGATCGCGCTTCTCGCCCTCGCCGGAGTCGTCCGCGCCCTGGTCCGGGGCGCCGTCCTCGTCCTCCTCGTCGGCCGGGAACATCATGCCGCGCCCGTTTTCCCGGGCGTAGACCGCTTCGACCGCCTGGATCGGCACGGTCACGGCTCGCGAGACGCCGCCGAAGCGCGCCACGAAGGTGACCATCTCGGTGTCGATCAGCAGGTCGCGCACGGCCGTCGGCGAAATGTTGAGAACGACCCGCCCGTCCTGGATGCTGGATTCGGGCACGTCCAGGCCGGGGAAGTCGGCGCTGACCAGCAGGTGGGGCGTCAGACCGCTATCGACGATCCATTCGTTGATGGCGCGGACGAGGTAGGGACGGCTCGAGAGCATGCCCTATTTGCCCTCCCGCAGAATGCGCTCCGCTTCGGTCAGGCTGCGTTTGAACGAGTCGCGCCCGAACATGCGTTCCATGTATCGAACGATATTGGGCGCCTTCTTGGCCGTCAGGTCGACGTCGTAAGCCGGCAAGCGCCACAGGAGCGGCACCAGGGCGCAGTCGACCAGCGACAGTTCGTCGCTCAGCAGAAAGCTCTTGAGACTGAACAGGTCGTCGGAGGCGATCAGGCTTTCCCGCAGCTGCTTGCGTGCGGCGGCGACCTTTTTCTGGCCGCTCGAGGTCTCGATGATCTTGGCCGACTCGACCCAGTCGCGGTTGATTCGGTACATCGCCAGGCGCAGGTAGGCCCGCGAGAGCGGATCGACCGGCATCAGCGGCGGATGCGGGTAGCGCTCGTCGAGATACTCGGTGACGACCCAGGTACCGTAGAGCTTCAGATCCTTGTCGACGAGAGTCGGCGTTTCGCCATAGGGATTGAGCTCGGCAAGGTCGGCCGAGGCCGCTCGATCCTGCTCGACGTGGATGATCTCGACGTTGATACCCTTTTCCGCGAGCACGAAGCGCACGCGATGGCAGTCGAGGCAGTTCTCGGAAGAGTACAGGGCCATCATGAGCGGGCTACTCCATGCAGCGACGATCGCCGCGAAAGCGTCATCGAAGCCGCCTTCACTTCTTGATTTCCTTCCAGTATTCCTGGTAGAGCAGCCAGGCGAGGAAGGTGAAGACCACCAGGAACAACAGCACCCAGATGCCCATCTTCTCGCGCTGGAGCATGGACGGTTCGGACGCATAGCGCATGAATGCCACGAGGTCCTGGATGTGCGCTTCGTACTGTTCGGGCGAGAGCTTGCCGGCCTCGTCGAGTTCCAGCCCGACGATCTCCGAGTGCGCCACGCCTTCGGCGTCGGTATGGCTCTCGGTCACGGCGCGCTGCACGCCCTGCAGCTCCCACAGCACGTGGGGCATGGAAGCGTTCTCCAGCACGGTGTTGTTCCAGCCGTCCTGGGTCATGTAGAAGCTCTTGAGGAACGAGTAGATCCAGTCCGGGCCGCGCGAGCGGGCGGTCAGGCTGAGATCGGGCGGGGCGATGCCGAACCACTGCTCCGCCTGGTCCGGGTCCATGCTGTTGACCATTGCATCGGCCACTTCCTGATCGCCGTGAAGCATGAACTGCTGGACCTGCTCTTCGCTCAGGCCCAGATCGTCGACCAGGCGGTTGTAGCGAAGGTACTGCATCGAGTGGCAGCCCAGACAGTAGTTGACGAACAGCGAGGCACCACGCTGCAGCGAGGCTTTGTCGTGCACGTTGATGTCGGCGTGTTCCAGGTCCCCGCCGCCGGCGGCAAAGGCGAACCCGGAAGCCAGCATCGCGGCCGCCGCAAGTAGGTTTCTGAATCTCATCACTTGGTCACCCGCTCCGGTTCCGGTTTGGTTTTTTCGAACATGGTCACGAACGGCATCAACGCGAAGAACGCGAAGTAGTAGACGGTCCATATTCGCGACTCGAGCGTCTGGATGGGGGTTCCCTCGGCCAGCGCCAGCATGCCCAGCCGGATGAAGCCGACCACGAACAGAGCCAGCATGATCTTGCTGGGCAGCCCCTTGTATCGGATCGACCGCACGCGGGAGCGATCCAGCCAGGGCAGGAAGAACAGGACGAAAATGGCCGCGCCCATCACCACGACGCCGAAGAACTTGTCCGGCACGGCCCGGAGCATGGCGTAATAGGGCGTGAAATACCACACCGGGACGATGTGCTCCGGCGTGACCAGCGGATCGGCCGGCACGAAATTGTCCTTCTCGAGGAAGAGGCCGCCGAAGGTCGGCGCGTAGAAGAGCACGAAAGCGAACAGGATCAGGAACACGCCCGCACCGAAAAGATCCTTGACGGTGTAGTACGGGTGGAACGGAATGCCGTCGAGCGGCCGACCCTTCTCATCCTTGTTCTTCTTGATGTCGATGCCGTCCGGGTTGTTGGAACCGACCTCGTGCAGCGCCACCAGGTGCAGTACGACGAGCAGCAGCAGCGCCAGCGGGAGCGCCACCACGTGGAGTGCGAAGAAGCGGTTGAGCGTGGCGTTCGAGATCATGTAGTCGCCGCGAATCCACTCGACCAGGGCGTCGCCGACGAATGGAACCGCTCCGAACAGTGAAATGATTACCTGGGCACCCCAGTAAGACATCTGGCCCCAGGGCAGCACGTAGCCCATGAACGCTTCCGCCATCAGGACCAGCAGGATGAACACCCCGAGAATCCAGATCAGCTCGCGCGGCTTGCGATAAGAGCCGTAGAGCATCGCGCGAAACATGTGCAGGTAGACCACGATGAAGAAGAACGACGCGCCGGTTGAGTGCATGTAGCGAATCAGCCATCCCCACTCGACGTCACGCATGATGTACTCGACTGAACTGAAGGCCTGGTCGGCCTGCGGCGTGTAGAACATCGTGAGCCAGATACCGGTCACCAGCTGGTTGACCAGCACCAGCAGCGCCAGTGAACCGAAAAAGTACCAGAGATTGAAGTTCTTGGGCGCGTAGTACTCGGTCAGGTGCTCCCGCCAGAACTGGCTGACCGGCAGCCGCTCGTCGACCCAGGCTCCGAAGGCCTGTACGTTCTTGCTGAGATTGCTGGCTGGCTTGGCCATGATCAAGCTGCTCCTTCGGGACCGACACCAATGATGAGGGTGTTGTCGTCAACGAAATGATATTCCGGGATCACGAGGTTGAGCTGCGCCGGTACGCCGCTGTAGACCCGGCCGGCCAGGTCGAAGCGGGAGCGGTGGCAGGGGCAGAAGAAACCGCCGCGCCACTGGGAATCGAACGGCTGCGCCTCGACTTGCGGCAACACCTGCGGGATACAGCCAAGGTGAGTGCAGTGGATGTTGGCCACCAGGTACTCCGGCTTGATCGAACGGTGGACGTTCTGGGCGTACTGCGGTTGCTGGGACTCGACCTCGGACTGCGGGTCGGCCAGCTTCTCGTTGAGTTCCGGCAGGTCGTTGATCATGCGCTCGCTGCGGCGCATGACACCGATGGTCTGGCCGCGCCAGACCACGCGCATGATCTGGCCCGACTCCAGGTTGGAAATATTGACCTCGACGGGCGCACCGACCAGGCGGGCCTTGGCGCTTGGTTTCCAGGACGCCGCGAACGGCCAGATCGCGAGACCGGCGCCCATGGCACCTACCACGCCCGTCGTCCAGGTCAGCAGACGGCGGCGGCCGGGATTCTCCGGCGGCTGCGTGGAAGCAAGATCAGTTTCCGACATGAAACACTCCCGATAAAAAGATCAAGATCACAAGATCATTCAAAATCGCCGGGCGAGACCGATCCCGGCGCTGCCTGGCGACGCTTCACCCGAAAGCGCCGGCGGGGACCATCGCGGGCCACGGCGACCGAATTTCCGGAACGAGACGGCAATCAGCCGACTATTTTAGCGAAAAATTAAGCAAATACTCAATTCCGGACTGCTATTCTGCGCTTCTCGGCGCCGGCAAAGGCGCTCCCGGCCCGAACCGGCGGTATCCGCGGACGGCCGTCTATAATGTCCTCACGCCCTATCCTGACAGAACGCGCTGCCCGGAATCCATGACTCGCATCATTCATTTTGCCATTCAGTTCGTGATGGTGGGGTTGGCCGTGGCTTTCGTCATCGTCTGGGTCTGGCCCGAACTCTTGCCGGCCTGGAGACAGGGCCGTGACACGGCACCCGGCTCCTACGCCGAGGCCGTCAACCGCACAGCGCCCTCGGTGGTCAGCGTCTACACGCGCACGCTGGTTACCGAACCGCTCGGCCTCGAGTTCTCGGACCCGCTGTTCAACGCGCTCTATCGCGATCGCATGGTGACGCGGCCGCGGCGCGGGCTGGGTTCCGGCGTGATCATCTCCAGCGACGGGCTGATCCTGACCACGCAGCACGTCATTGCCGGCGTGGACGACATCCTCGTCGCCCTGTGGGACGGCCGCGTCGCCGACGCCGAAGTGGTCGGCTCGGATCCCGCCAGCGACCTCGCCCTGCTGCGCGTCGAACTCGACGATCTTCCGGTCGCGACCCTGGCCGGCGACGACAACCTCCGGGCCGGAGACGTCGTCCTGGCCATCGGCAACGCCTTCGGACTGAGTCACACCGTGACGATGGGGATCGTCAGCGCAACTGCCCGAGGCCACCTCAACCTTCCCTCGCACGAAGATTTCATCCAGACCGACGCCGCCATCAACGCCGGCAACTCCGGCGGGGCCCTGATCAACCCGGCCGGCGAGGTCGTCGGCATCAATTCCGCTTCGATGGGACAGGAGACCGGCGCGCAGGGCATCTCCTTCGCCATTCCCGCATCGGTCGTGAGGCGCGTGACCGAGCAGATCATCGAGTACGGCCGCGTCCGGCGCGGATGGATGGGCCTGGAACTCGGCGATGTCAGCCTGCAGCTGGCCAGCCAGCAGGGCCTGCAGCCGGGCGCGCGAGTGACCCAGGTCCATCGCGACGGCCCGGCCTGGGGCGCCGGCATCCAGGTCGGCGACATCCTGGTGTACGCCGAGGGCCAACCCGTCGGCAGCGCCCGCGAGCTCATGCAGCGCATCGCCAACGCAGAGCCCGGATCTGAGATGGAACTCGAGATCATTCGCGGCAACCAGCTGTTCACCACGAGCGTGGAGTTGATCCAGCAGCCGCCGCCGCAGGGGTGAGTGGTGTTGGCTCGTTTGCTGGTTGGCTGGTGCAAACCAGCGAACGCCGGCCGAAGTCGTGCGATAATCCGGCGCCCGCAAGCCGCAACGTGAGCCGCCTCGAGAGATGAGCATCAAGTCCGACCGCTGGATTCGCACCATGGCCGAGGAGCACGGGATGATCGAACCGTTCGAACCCGGCCAGGTCCGCAACACGGCCGAGGGCAGCAAGCTGGTGTCCTACGGCACGTCCAGCTACGGCTACGACGGGCGTTGCGCCAATGAATTCAAGATCTTCACCAACATCAACACAGCCATCGTCGATCCCAAGTCCTTCGACGAGAAGAGCTTCGTGGACTTCACCGGGGACTGCTGCATCATTCCCCCCAACTCCTTCGCCCTGGCGCGCACGGTCGAGTATTTCCGGATCCCCCGCAACGTGCTGACCATCTGCCTGGGCAAGTCGACCTATGCGCGTTGCGGCATCATCGTCAACGTCACGCCGCTAGAACCGGAGTGGGAGGGCCATGTCACGCTCGAGTTCTCCAACACCACGCCCCTGCCCGCCCGCGTCTATGCCAACGAGGGTGTGGCCCAGTTCCTGTTCCTAGAATCCGACGAACCCTGCGAGACGAGCTACGCCGATCGCGCCGGCAAGTACATGGGCCAGCGCGGCGTGACATTGCCCAAGGCCTGATAAAGAAAGGTTTCAGGGTTCAGGTTTCAGGTTTCAGGAAAAGCCACAATCTTCTGGAATCGGGCTCAACCTGGCACCGCCCGCTCCGACCAACCGGCGTGCACGGCGTAAGGCCGATCGGCACCGCAAGCGCCGCCACTTCACTCGCTCCTGAAACCTGAAACCTGAAACCTGAACCCTGAAACCTAAACCCTAATCCGTAATCCGGATTTTCGGCATCCGCACCTTCGCCTCCCTCGACTGCGTCGACAGGCGGCCGGCCACGCGGCGAGCGATCTCGCGAAAGCGCCGGGCGGCCGGGTGATCGGGGTCGGCGACCACGATCGGCGTTCCCTCGTCGGTGGTGCGACCCACCTCGGATTCCAGCGGCAACTGGCCCAGGTTAGGCACGCCGGCCTCGCGTGCGATGCGTTCGCCGCCGCCGCGACCGAACACGGCATCTTCGTGCCCGCAGCTGGAACAGATGTGGGTACTCATGTTCTCGACCACGCCCAGCACCGGCACCTTGACCTTGTTGAACATGGCAACGGCGCGGCGGACATCGTCGACGGCCACTTCCTGCGGCGTCGTCACGGTGACAGCGCCGGCGACCGGGATGCGCTGGGCCAGAGTGAGCTGGATGTCACCGGTGCCGGGCGGGAGGTCGACCACCAGGTAATCCAGGCTTTCCCAGAGCGTTTCGGAGACCATCTGCTGGAGGGCCTGGGTCGCCATCGGGCCGCGCCAGATCATGGCCTGGTCGGTGTCGACCAGAACGCCGATGCTCATGACCTGCAGACCGTGGGCCCGCATCGGCAGGATGCGGCGATTCTCGGTCGTCTTCGGCCCGCCCTGGAGGCCCAGCATGCGGGGCTGGCTGGGTCCGTAGATATCCGCATCGAGGACGCCGACCGTCGCGCCTTCGGCCGCCAGGGCCAGCGCCAGATTCGCGCTCACCGTGGACTTGCCGACCCCCCCCTTGCCCGAGGCCACGGCGATGACGTTGCGCACCCCCTCGATGGGGTCGAGCCCGCCCTGCACGGCGTGCTGGGGAATCTGCCAGTCGACGTCGACGGTGACCTCGTCCACGTCGCCCCCGTCGCGGAGCCGATCGGAGACGATCGCGGCCAATTCGTCCTTCCAGCCGGCGGCGGGATAGGACAGGCGAATGTCAACGGCCGCCCGGCGGTCGCTCACGGCCACGCCGCGAACGGCGTCCCCCAGCGGACGCCCCGTGTTGGGATCCTCGATTGCGGCGACGAGCGTCTTGCCTTCCTCGTTGTTCATGCCCTGCGTGCCCTGTCGAAATCAGGACCGATATTGTACCGGTTTGGTTGGCTGGTTGGCGCCAACCAGCAAACCTTCCCAGTGCATGCGATAATTTCAGGCTGCCTTCAATCAACCCGCGACGACACCATGACCACCCCGCGCCGCATCCTGGTCACCGCCGCCCTGCCCTATGCCAACGGCTCGATCCACATGGGGCACATGCTCGAGTACATCCAGACCGACATCTGGGCGCGATTCCAGCGGGCCATGGGTCACCAGGTGGTGTTCGCCTGGGCCGACGACGCCCACGGTACGCCGATCATGCTGCGCGCGGAGAAGGAAGGCACATCGCCCGACCAGCTGATCGAGCGCATGCACGCCGAACATCTCGAGGACTTCGAGGACTTCGCACTGTCCTTCGACAACTTCTCCTCGACCCATACCGACACGAATCGCAAGCTCGTCGAACGCATCTGGTCGGCGCTCAAGGACCGCGACGTCGTGCGCACCGATACGATCGAGCAGTATTACGACACCGAGCGCAACATGTTTCTGCCCGACCGGTTCATCAAGGGCAGCTGCCCGCGCTGCGGCGCCGATGACCAGTACGGTGACTCCTGCGAGGCCTGCGGGGCCACCTACGATCCGACCGAACTGGCCGATCCACGCTCGGTGGTTTCGGGCACGACGCCCATCATGAAACAGACCGAACACTATTTCGTCACGCTCTCGGCCTTCAGCGACAGCCTCAAGGAATGGATGCGCTCGGGCGCGCTGCAGGATGAAGTCGCCAACAAGCTCGAGGAGTGGTTCGCCGACGGCCTGCGGGACTGGGACGTCACCCGCGACTCGCCCTACTTCGGATTCCGGATTCCCAATACCGAAGACAAGTTCTTCTACGTCTGGATGGACGCACCGGTCGGTTACCTGGCGAGCTTCATGGAGCTTTGCGAACGTCATGGATGGGACTTCGAGGAGTGGATGCGCCCAGAATCCAGTGCCGAGATGCACCACTTCATCGGCAAGGACATCATCTACTTCCATTGCCTGTTCTGGCCGGCCATGCTCGAGGGCGCCAGGCTCAAGCGCCCGGATGGCGTCCACGCCCACGGCTTCCTGACCGTCAACGGCACCAAGATGTCGAAGTCGCGCGGTACCTTCATCATGGCGCGCACCTGGCTCGAGCACCTGCATCCGGACTACCTGCGCTACTACTTCGCGGCCAAGCTCGGTTCGGGCCTGGTCGACATCGACCTCAACTTCGAGGACTTTCGCTACCGGGTCAATTCAGACCTGGTCGGCAAGCTGGTCAATATAGCAAGCCGCTCGGCCGGCTTCATCCACAAGCTCGGCGGCGGCAAGCTGGCCGCCGAACTGCCCGACCCGCAACTGCATCAGCGCTTCGTCGGCGAACACCTGGCGATCACCGAGGACTTCGAAAAACGAAACTTCCACAGCGCGATCCGCCGCATCATGGCGCTGGCCGACGAGGCCAATGCCTACATCAACGATCGCGAGCCCTGGAAACTGGCCAGGGAGGAAGGCCGCGAGGACGAGGTCGTGGCGATCTGCACCCAGGCGCTCAACCTCTTCCGCCTGCTGATGACCTGGCTGTCGCCGGTGATCCCGCTCACGGCCGGGAAGGCCGCCGACTTCCTCGACGCCCGCCTCGACGACTTCAACCGGATCGGCACGCCGCTGCTCGATCATGCCATCAACAAGTTCGAACCCCTGCTTCAGCGCGTCGATGAAAAGCAGACCGACGCGCTGCTCGAGGCCAGCCGGGAATCGCTGGACGAGCCCCGGACGAAAGCCGGCGCCCCGAGTGACCACGACCAACACGAAGACGAAGAAGACGACATGATCCGGTTCGACGATTTCATGAAAGTGGAGCTGCGCGTGGCGCGCATCGAAAAGGCCGAGGAAGTCGAGGGAGCCGACAAGCTGCTCCGACTGCAGCTCGACCTGGGCGACGCGGGCAAGCGCCAGGTCCTGGCCGGCATCCGCGGCCATTACGAGCCGGGCGAGCTCGACGGCCGGCTGACCATGGTCGTGGCCAACCTGGAGCCGCGCAAGATGCGATTCGGCGTCTCCGAGGGCATGGTGCTGGCAGCCAGCGGCGAGGACGGTCGGCCGTTCCTGCTGTCACCCGACAGCGGCGCCGAACCCGGCATGCGGATCAAATAAGACAATGGAACCGCCGGATACACCGAAATCACCGAACAAGGGCTCGAGCTCCGGATTTTCGGTGTATCCAGTGTTTTCGGTGATTCCCGGGTTTGCTGAAACATGGATCTGGTACTGATCGTCCTATCGGCCGCACTGGTCAACAACTTCGTACTGGTCCAGTTCCTGGGCCTGTGCCCCTTCCTGGGGGTTTCGAACAGCGTGTCCTCGGCCGTCGGCATGTCGGTGGCAACGGCTTTCGTGCTGACGCTGGCGTCGGTGTCGAGTTTCATGATCACCGAATGGCTGCTGGTGCCGCTCGATCTCGAGTACCTGCGTATCGTGGCGTTCATCCTGGTCATTGCCGCGCTGGTCCAGCTGACCGAGCTCTACATGCGCCACACGGCCCCCTTGCTGCATCGGGTACTCGGCGTCTACCTCCCCCTGATCACCTCGAACTGCGCCGTGCTCGGCGTGGCCCTGCTGAACGTGCGCGAACAGCACAGCCTTCTCGAGTCCGCCTTCTACGGCTTCGGGGCCGCCCTGGGCTTCGGCCTGGTGCTGGTGATGCTCGCCGCCGCCCGCGAGCGTATGGCCATGGCGGACGTTCCGGAGAGTTTCCGCGGCGCGCCGATCGGTCTCGTCACGGCGGGCCTGATGGCCCTGGCCTTCATGGGCTTCGCAGGCTTTGCGAAGCTGTGAAGAACGACTGCTAAGATACGTCTCATTGGGTAGATCCCGCAGAGGAAAACTGTCATGAAAAGCATCCTGATCGCCTTCAGCCTGATCGTGCTGACCGCCTGCAGCTCCGAACCGGCGACCAGCGCCAACGACGAGGCGACCACGTCCGGCGACGACACCACGTCCACCACCGCGCAGGGAGCGGAACAGACGGCTTCTGCCGACGGCGTCGGCAACGAATCGTCGGATCAGTCGCCGCGCGTCGCGGAAACCCGGGAGCGCGAGGCACCGCACCTCGAGCCCGCCTTCTCCGGGCAGACACGCGCGCCCGTCCCGCAGTCGACCGAAGAATGGTCGGTGGATACCGTCGCCGGGGGCCTCGAACACCCCTGGGCGATCGAATTCCTTCCGGACGGCTCGATGCTCGTGACCGAGCGTCCGGGCCGCCTGCGCGTCGTCGGCGCCGACGGCAGCGTTTCGGATCCCCTACTGGGCGTCCCCGCGGTGGACAGCCGCAACCAGGGCGGCCTGCTCGACGTGGCGGTGGCGCCCGATTTCGGGTCGACGCGGACGATCTTCCTGTCCTTCTCGGAACCGCACGACGACGGCACCAACAACACCGCGCTGGCCCGCGCGCGGCTGAGCGAAGACCGCACGGCCCTGGAGAATGTCGAAATCGTCTTCAGCCAGCAGCCGGCGGTCGAGTCCACCGGTCACTACGGTTCGCGCATCGTCTTCGAGGACGACGACACGCTGTGGTTGGCGATGGGCGACCGCCAGGGTCACCCGGTACGCCAGAACGCGCAGGATCCGACCAATCACATCGGCACCGTGGTTCGCATCAATTTCGACGGTTCCACGCCGCAGGACAACCCCTTCGTCGGGCACGAATCGAATCGGTCCGAGATCTGGTCCTGGGGCCATCGCAACATCCAGGCCGCGGCCAGGGACGCCCGGGGGCGACTTTGGACCATCGAGCATGGTCCACGCGGCGGCGACGAGCTGAACCGACCCGAGGCCGGCAAGAACTACGGCTGGCCGACCATCTCCTACGGCATCGAATACCGCGGCGGCGACGTCTACGAGGGCCGCACCGAGGCCGAAGGCATGGAGCAACCGGTCTACTTCTGGGATCCGGTCATCGCGCCTTCGGGCATGGACTTCTACGACGGCGAGGCTTTCGAATCCTGGCAGGGCGACCTGCTCGTCGGCGGCCTGCGGACCGAACGCGTTTCGCGCCTGGTGATCGAGGACAACCGGGTCACCGGGGAGGAATGGCTGGACATCGGCAGCCGCGTGCGCGACGTCAAGACCGGGCCCGACGGTGCCGTCTACCTGGTCACCGACGAAGACGACGGCCAGGTGCTCCGGATCGTGCCGGCCGGGGAATGAGGTCGGTGGTCAGTAGGCGGTGGTCAGTGGTCAGTGGTCAGTAGTCCGACTAAGGACCAGTGACGCACAGACGCACAGACGCACAGACCACGGCCCACTCAATACGGGAGACAAGCACTCATGACGCAACGCAGTCCGGTCCTTCGTCATGCCGAGATCATGCCGGAGGTGGTTCGGTACCAGATTTGGGGCCTGTTCTTCACCCTGTTGCTGCTGGTCGTGACCATCCCGCTGATGCCGATCATCCTGCCGATCGCCTGGTGGCTGACGAAACGCTATTACGAACGCCTGGAAATCGTGCTCACCCGACGCGACCTCAAGGTCCGCCGAGGGATCCTCAACGTCGAGGAGAAGAGCATCCCGCTGGAGAAGGTGACCGACCTGGCGCTCTACCAGGGCCCGCTGATGCGCCTGTTCGATCTCAAGGGCATGAAAGTGGAAACCGCCGGGCAATCCTCCGGCGGTGCGCTGGTCTCGGTCGTCGGCATTCGGGAAGTCGACGACTTCCGCGACGCCGTGCTCGACCAGCGCGACCGAATCAGCGACCAGGACGACGAGCCGGGCCCAACTCGCCCCGGGCCTTCGGAACCTGACCAAGGCCAGGGCCAGGAAAGCCTGGCCCTCCTGGCCGAGATTCGCGACAGCCTGCAGAGAATCGAACGCGGCCTGGCCGAGCGCGACGAACGGTCATGAGCGATCGAGGCGGGGGAGAATCACCCGCGCCCGACGAGCTGCCGTTCGCGGCGCCCTGCCGGCGCCTCGGCATCGGGGCACCGCTGGAGTGGCTGCGGCTCGGCTGGGCCGATCTGCGGGCGGCGCCACGGCAGAGCCTGTGTTACGGCGTCGTGATGCTACTACTGAGCCACGTGATCACGGCGGCCACGTGGCTGTTCGGCAACATCGGCCTCTACCTGGGCCTCGTGTCCGGATTCGTCTTCGTCGGCCCCTGGCTGGCGCTCACGCTTTATTCGATCAGCCGCCGCCTGGAGGAAGGCCGCCGGGTCAGCCTGGGGCGCAGCATGGGAGACGCGGCGCGGGCCGTCGGCAACGCGCTGGTATTCGCGGTCATCCTGACCGTGGTGTTCCTGGTCTGGGCACGGGCAGCCACGATGGTCCACGTGTTTTTCCCCCCGACCGAGCAGCCCAGCTGGGCCGATCTGGCTCCGTTTCTGGCGGTCGGCACGGCGCTCGGCGCGCTGTTCAGCGCCATCGTCTTCGCGGCCAGCGCGTTCTCGCTGCCCATGCTGATGGACCGCCGGACCGATACCGTGACGGCCGTGGTGACCTCGGTCAACGCGGTGCTGCGAAACAAGGGTGCGATGGCGGTCTGGGCCGCCATCATCGTCGGCTGCGTCCTGCTCGGCGCCATCACGGCCTGGCTGGCCTTTGTCGCGCTGCTGCCGCTGATCGGCCACGCGACCTGGCACGCCTACCGGTCGACCATCGACGCCAGCCAGTGGCCGGCGCTCGAGGTCTGAAGGTCGATCAGGACGCTTCGTCCTTCGTCTCGTGCTCGGTACCGGGTTCGTGCTCCGGCGGCGAATAGGTGGTGTAGAGCCTGAGCATCCCCGCGCCGGTATTCTTGAAGTTGTGCCAGGTGCCCGACGGCACGATGCTCAGATCGCCCGCCTTGACCGGCTCTTCCCGATCGCCGATCTTGGCCATGCCTTCACCGTCGACGAACCAAAGCAGCTGGTCGTGGCCCTCGTGCACTTCGCCGCCGATTTCGTCACCCGCGGGCACGGCCATGAGCACCAGCTGGCTGTTCTCGCCGGTCCAGATCACCTTGCGGAATTCGTCGTTGTCCTTCGCCATCTGCACGACGGGCATCGTGGTGCGGTTCGTCTCCTTCATCCTGTCTCCTCGCGATCGATGTCTTGATGTGGCATTGTCTCATAGGATACCGGGGCGGCATTTGTCCCAAATCAAGGCTTGCGCGATTCGTCGCACCGAGGTGGCGCGCGGCACTATCATGAAGGCATGCTGATCGCCATCCTGACACTGACCGCCATGGTGCTCGTCATCGGGGCCGTGCTGCTCTGGCTGGGTCGACGACTCGCTCCCGACGAGGACAGCCTGGTCGAGCGGATCAACGAGATCCTGCCGCAGACCCAGTGCGCGCAGTGCGGCTATCCCGGGTGCCGGCCCTACGCGCAGGCCATCGCCGACGGCGAGGCCGACATCAACCAGTGCCCCCCGGGCGGCGAGGAAGGCGTGAAGCAGCTGGCCAATCTGCTGGGCGTCGAGCCGAGGCCGCTCGACGCGTCCCGCGGCGAACACAAGCCGCCGATGGTCGCGGTGATCGACGAGGACCGCTGCATCGGTTGCACGCTCTGCATCCAGGCCTGCCCGGTCGACGCGATCCTGGGTGCACAGCGGCAGATGCATACCGTCATCGAAGCCGAGTGCACCGGATGCGAACTGTGCATCGACCCCTGCCCCGTCGACTGCATCGATCTGGTCGCGCATGGCGAGCCCTGGCGCTGGCCGCGCCCGGACGCCATCCCGTTGAAGATCCGCGAGGCGGCGCATGGATGACGCCCTGCCCGGCGACCGTATCCATGCGTTCTCCGGTGGCCTGAAGCTTCAGCACCACAAGCAGTTGGCGTGTCAGCATCCGGTCGAGCGGCCGCCGCTCCCTCGGCGCCTGTTCATCGCCATGCGCCAGCACCAGGGCGACACGGGCAGACCGCTGTTCGAGGCCGGGGACCACGTCCTGAAGGGCCAGGCGCTGACCGAAACGGGCGACGACTTCATCGTGCCCGAGCACGCGCCGACGTCGGGGACGATCGAAGGCGTGATCGACCACCCAGCCGCCCTGCCGCCGGGCGGGACGCAGCGTAGCATCGTCCTGGTCACGGACGGCGAGGATCGCTGGACCGGCCTGCACCCCCTCGAAGACTGGCGAGAGCGCCCGGCGGCGGAGATCGTCGAACACCTCCACCGTTCCGGACTCGCCGGCCTGGGCGGCGCCATGTTCCCGACGGCCGCGAAGCTGCGCGGCGGCTGGTCCGGGCTGCATACCGTCATTCTCAATGGCGCCGAATGCGAACCCTGGATCGCCTGCGACGAAATGCTGATGCGGGAACGCGCCCGCGACGTCGTCGAAGGCGGCCTGGTGCTGGCGCGCGCCGCCGGGGCGGAGCGCGTCGTGATCGCCATCGAGGACCGCATGGGCCTCGTCGAGGAGAAGCTCCACGACGCCACCAGGCAACTCGTCGCCGGGGAGAGGGTGCGCATCCGCAAGGTCTTCACGATCTACCCCGAAGGCGGCGAGCGCCAGATCATCCAGGCCCTGACGGGACGCGAGGTGCCCCACGACGGCCTGCCGCAGGATCTGGGGGTGGTCGTGCACAACGTGGGTACCGCCGTGGCCGCCCGGGACGCCACCGTCGAGGGCCGTCCCCTGATCGAGCGCATCGTCACGATCACGGGCCCGGGCATCGCCGACCCGCGCAACCTGCTGGCACTGATCGGCACGCCCTTCAGCCATCTGGTCGAGGCCGCCGGCGGCTATCGCGAGCAGGTCACGCGCCTCGTCCTGGGCGGACCGATGTCGGGCACCGCGCTGCCCAGCGACGACATCCCGGTCACCAAGGGGAGCAACTGCGTGCTCGCCCTGAGCCGCGAGGAGACGACGCCCACGCAACCGGCCCTGCCCTGCATCAACTGCGGCGAATGCGTCCGTGTCTGTCCGGCCAGGCTGCTGCCGCAGACGCTCTTCAAGCTGGTCGAGGCAGGCAATTACGACGCCGCGGCGGACTACGACCTGATCGACTGCATCGAATGCGGCTGCTGCGCCGCGGTCTGCCCGAGCCACATACCGCTGGTCGACTTCTACAAGCACGGCAAGGACGAACTCGCCCGCCGCAAGCTCGACCGGCGCCGTGCGGACCTGGCCAGGCGGCGCTACGAAGCGCGCGAGGAGCGGCTGCAGCGCGAGAAAGACGCGCGGCGGGCCAAGCGCCGCGAGCGCGAGGAAAAGCTCCAACGCTCGGACACCGACGCGAAGAGCGAGATCCAGGCGGCGATCGAACGCGCCAGGCGCAAGAAGGAGGGGGGCGATGATTGAGCGGTCATGGGGGTTCCAGGGCTCGGTTCCAGGGTCGGAAGCGGTTCCAGGGTTCAGGTTTCAGGGTTCAGGAGACCCGCCTTCGGACCGACGGGGGGGATCGTGAAATTCGCGACCTCCGGCGCGCCCTTCCAGCCACCCGCCACAACCGTGGGCGGCGTGATGCGGCAGGTGCTCTATGCCCTGGTGCCCGCGGTGGCCGCGCACGTTTGGTACTTCGGACCGGGCATTCTGTTTCAGCTGTTGCTGGCCGTCGGTTTCGCCGTCGGCCTCGAGGCCGCCATGCTCAAGCTGCGGGACCGGCCGCTCGGCCCCTTCCTGTCCGACTACAGCGCGGTGGTCACCGGCGTGCTGTTCGCCCTGTGCATGCCGCCGCTGGCGCCGTGGTGGATCGCGGCCGTGGGCATGGTATTCGCCATCGTCGTCGCCAAGCATCTCTACGGCGGGCTCGGATACAACCTGTTCAACCCGGCCATGGTCGGCTTCGCCGCCGTCATCATCGCCTTTCCCCTGGAGCTGAGCCAGTGGTTGCTGCCCCGGCAACTGTCCCCGGGCATCCCGGGGTTCCTCGAAACGGCGCAGGCCATCTTCACGGGCGCCCTGCCCGATTCGACCCGCCTGGATGCCGTGACCGGCGCGACGCCGCTCGACGAACTCCGCACGGGCGTGACCGAGAACCTGGCCATCAGCGAAATCCGGGACGCACCCATCTTCGGGGACTTCGGCGGCCTGGGCTGGGAGTGGATCGCCAATTTCTACGCCCTCGGAGGCTTCTACCTGCTTTGGCGGCGCGTCATATCCTGGCACGTGCCCGTCGCCGTCATCGCCACGACCATCGTCGTGTCGACCCCGCTGTGGCTGCTCGGCCCCGACACCCACCCCTCGCCGCTGCAGCACATCTTCTCGGGCGCACTGGTTCTGGGCGCCTTCTTCATCGCCACCGATCCGGTCAGCGGCTGCAGCACCATGCGCGGCAAACTGGTCTTCGGCGCCGGCGTGGCCATTCTCACGCTGGTCATCCGTCGCTGGGGCGGCTACCCGGACGGCGTGGCGTTCGCGATCCTCTTGATGAACATGGCCGCACCGCTGACCGATCGGCTGACGCGGCCGCGCACCTACGGGCACCGCCGCGCAGGCCGCTGACAAGCTTCTAGCGTACCCCGTCACTCATTGTGTAACTTATAGAGCGCGCCTGAGCCGACAGTGCAAGGCGCGCCCCGCAGTGAATGGCAGGGCCCTTTGCAAGGGGGCAACACGGGCGACGGCTGCGCTCGCATGGCTTTTTTCGCTTCGCGAAATCCGCCATGCGGCTCCGCCTGCCCTGCAATGTCGGTTCAGGCACGCTCCCGAAGGGCGAGCCGGGAAGCGTTCACCTGCGGCGTTCTGTCTCTTGAAAATGGCACCACCATTCCCTGCGAGACAGGCCTTGCAGCTAAACGCTTTCCGACTCGCTATAAGTTACACAATGAGTGACGGGGTACACTAGCTTCGACGGTACAGGCGGCCTGCCTCTTGCGAGCCCGGTCGCGACGCGTCAGCGGCGGGCCTCGCCGATCACGTATCCCATCATTCAGGCGCGCTCCACCCTCTCGCTATCAGCCCTTGCCGGAGAAACTTGCAGGACGGCGCGGTAAGCGCAACTGATGGCCGCCACAGTGTAGATTCCGGCCAGGCATCCGATGAGGGCCGAAGTCAATTCAATCACGAATGAATCCGTTGCCAGGCCCAACCACGTCAGGGGGAAAGCAACGATGGCCGTAGCGATGCCCGCCAACAGCATGATGGCCGCCAGTCGAGCCCAGACGGGCGCGCTGAGCTCGATGATGTCGTTGACATCATGCCCGCCAGACACCGCCAGCGACGGAAACAGGAGGACGACCCGACTCATGGCCAGGATCGCGACCAGGGCAAGACCGGAAAAGATCAGGAGGGCCAGGATCCTGGCGGCACCGGGCTCCACGGCCATCAGCATCGGCGTGACGAACGGAATGATCAGCATCATGCCCATCATCCAGATTCCCAAAAATACCAGCATCGCGCCAAAGAAACGCCAGACCGGGGCAGTGGCGTAAATCCCCCATCGATTGGGCAGACTGTCCGGTCCCAGCAGGATGATGCGATGGCAGGTGACGGCAATCTGGCCGTAGAGAAAGAACATCGCGATCGTCGTGAGCAGCGAGATGGGGAAAGGCTGCTGGTACTGGGTCTTGAACGTTTCCAGTAGGGCGGCAAGCAGCGCCGGCACCGCAACGGCCAGCAGCAATGCCGATGCGTTTCGCTGTAGCTCCCGCGCGGCCTCGATCAGGATATTTCCGATACTCGTGTTCATGCCAACACCTTCGATCGTTCACGTTGCCCCCAACGCCGCCGAAGTCTGCCACCGGGCCTCGAGCCCTGCAACCCGCTCCCCGGCAAGCCCGAACAATCCGCAGGCACGACAACTCGACCATGGCGAGGATTTCATACAATGCAGGCCATGACTCCGGGCGCAATCCACCATGCCTGACGCTTCCAGATGGCGACCATTGGCCTTGCTCGGCCTGATCGGCCTGGGAGCCGCCGTCACCCTTGGCGGAATCGACGAGCTGACTCGATCGACGATCGATGATCAACGCCGTGCATACGCATTGCGGGCCGTCTCGGCCATACTCGCCGGACGAAACCACGACAACGACCTGCTCGATTCCGCCCGGCCGATCGATATCGACGGCCTGGAAGCGACAACGGTCTACACCGCACGACTGGACGGCCAGCCCGTCGCCGCCGTGTTCGACGTCACGACGCCGCGCGGCTACAGTGGTGATATCCGGCTGCTGGTCGCCGTGGACGACGGCGGCGACGTGCTCGGGGTTCGCGTCCTCGAGCATCGCGAAACGCCCGGCCTCGGCGACCGCATCGAAAGCGGCCGGAGTGACTGGCTGGAACAGTTCGAGGGCAAGTCGCTGGGCAATCCGTCCCGCGACCGGTGGGCGCCCGACCGGCGGGACGGCGCATTCGACACCGTCACGAGTGCGACCATCACCTCCTCGGCGGTGATCGACGCGGTCAAACGGGTTCTCGCGACTTTCGAGTCGCACAGGAACCGTGTCTTCGCCGAGTCGGGTCCCGCCAACGCTAACGGACCGGACTAGAATCGGAGTCGCCGGGTTGCCGACGGCGCCTTGAACGGAATCACTGAAGCATGGCCGCAAGCGACGCGAAACGAATCTGGCGCAACGGGCTCTGGGACAACAATCCCGGCCTGGTGCAGCTGCTCGGCCTGTGTCCACTGCTGGCGGTGTCCAACACGGCGGTCAACGGCCTCGCGCTGGGGCTGGCGACCCTGCTGGTGCTGGTCGTCAGCGGCCTGCTGGTCTCGGCCCTGCGCCACGCGTGGCGCCCGGAAATCCGCATTCCGGCCTTCGTCCTGATCATCGCCTCGACCGTCACCGCCATCGACCTGTCGATGCAGGCCTGGCTGCACGACCTGAGCCGAACGCTCGGCATCTTCGTGCCGCTGATCGTCACCAACTGCACCATCCTCGCCCGGGCCGAGGCCTTCGCGTCGAAACAGCCGGTGAGCGCCAGCCTGGTCGACGCCCTCGCCCAGGGCGCCGGTTTCGCCGCCGTGCTGCTCGTCCTGGGGGCCGGGCGCGAGATCGTCGGTCAGGGCACCCTCCTGGCCGGTGCCGACATGCTCTTCGGCCCGGCGGCGGCGGACTGGACGATCCCGATGCTGCCTTTCGACCAGGGTCTACTGCTGGCCGTACTGCCTCCGGGCGCCTTCATCGGGCTGGGCCTGCTCGTGGCGCTGCGGCAGAAGCTGGTCAACCGTTCCCGCGAGTCCGGCCTAGAATCGGGCGCCTCTCCATCGCCCGCGGAGCCGTCCACGCCATGAACAAGGCCGATCGCGAAGCCTTCTTTCGCCGCCTGAAGGAACTCGATCCCCACCCGACCACGGAACTGGAGTACGACACGCCCTTCGAGCTGCTGGTGGCCGTCATCCTGTCGGCCCAGGCCACGGACGTGGGCGTCAACAAGGCCACTCGCCGGCTGTTCCAGGTCGCCAGCACGCCGCAGGAAATCCTCGAGCTGGGCGAAGAGGGCCTGAAAGACTACATCAAGACCATCGGCCTGTTCAATTCCAAGGCGAAGCACATCATCAGGACCTGCCGGGACCTGGTCGAGAAGCACCGCGGCGTGGTGCCGGACAACCGTTCCGGGCTGGAAGCCCTCGCCGGGGTCGGTCGAAAGACCGCCAATGTCGTGCTCAACACGGCATTCGAGCAGCCGACCATGGCCGTGGATACACACATATTCCGGGTATCCAACCGGACCGGCCTGGCGCCGGGAAGGACGCCCCTGGCGGTCGAGAAGGCACTGCTCAAGCGCGTGCCCGGCGAATACCTGAAGGATGCGCATCACTGGCTGATCCTGCACGGCCGCTACACCTGCAAGGCACGCCGGCCGCTGTGCGGGCAATGCCCGGTCTATGACCTGTGCCGCTGGCGGCAGAAAGGGCGCTACCGCGAAGAGAGCCGGCCCGAAGGGATCTAGCGCCACGGCGCCCGGCTGCCGGCTAGGTAGAAGCCACTAGGGCAGATTCCGCGAGAAGATGCTAGATTATCGACGAACATCAAGTTTGGTGTTCCATTCCAATCCAATCCCTGGAGGATCAGTCATGTCCGACAAGAAACATCTCCTGACCGCCATCAGCACCGTTGCAGCGGCGTCATTCTCACTCAGCGCGATGGCCTCTCACGACGCCGGCGCCAACCCCTTCCAGGCCGAAGATCTCCCGGCCGGCTTCCAGGTCTCCGCCGATGACCACCAGGAAGGCAAGTGTGGCGAAGGCAATTGCGGTGAAGATAAGAACGAAGAAGGCAGCTGCGGTGAAGGCAACTGCGGCGAAGACAAGGATTCCGAAGGCAGCTGCGGTGAAGGCAACTGCGGCGAGGATTCGGGCGACGACAAGGACGAAGAAGGGTCCTGCGGCGAGGGAAGCTGCGGCGCGGCCTGATCGATTCGATCATGACACGGGCTTCGTCCTTCGACCTGACCGGAGCCGGGCTGGGCCTCAGACGCGGCCTGCTCGACCCCCTTCGTGAAGCCGACCTGTCACGGGTCGGCTTCATGGAGGTCGCTCCGGAAAACTGGATCGGCGTCGGTGGCCGTCTCGGCCGCCGCTTCGCCGAGTACACCGAACGCTTTCCCTTCGTCTGTCACGGCCTGTCCCTGTCGCTGGGCGCGCCGGAACCGCTCGACCGCGGCTTTCTCGCGCGGGTCAGGCGCTTTCTGGACGAACACGGCATCCGCGGCTACTCGGAACACCTCAGCTACTGCTCAGAGCACGGCCACCTCTACGACCTGATGCCGATCCCCTTCACGGAGCAGGCCGTCGACTGGGTCGCGTCCCGCATCGCCCGGACCCAGGAGCTGGTCGGCCGGCGAATCGCGGTCGAGAACATTTCCTACTACGCGACCGTCGGCGCAGAAATGAGCGAGCTGGATTTCATCAACGCGGTCCTCGAGCGGGCCGACTGCCTGTTGCTGCTCGACGTCAACAACATCTACGTCAACAGCGTCAATCACCGCTACGATCCCCACGAGTTCCTCGCCGGCCTGCCGGACGACCGCGTTGCCTACATCCACGTCGCGGGGCACCACAACGAGGCCGAAGACCTGATCGTGGATACCCACGGTGCACCCGTCATCGAACCGGTCTGGCAGCTGCTCGCCGAGGCCTACCAGCGCTTCGGGGCCGTGCCGACACTGCTCGAGCGCGACTTCAATTTTCCGCCCGTCGCCGAGCTGCTCGCCGAAATCGACGAGATTCGCAACCTGCAGGAAACCCATGCCCCCGCCAAGCGACAGCAATTCGCCTCCTGAGCAACTGCTCGAACTGCAGCGCCGCTTCGCCGATCACCTCCGTAACCCCGAAGGCGTCGCGGCGCCGGAGGGACCGGAGGAGCGTCGGCTCGCGATCTATCGGCGACTGTTCTTCGGCAATCTCAACAACCTGTTTTCGAAGAATTTCCCCGTGCTGCGCAGGATCGTCGACGACAAGCGCTGGCGGTCCCTGATCCGGGAATTCATGACCGAGCACCGCCCGAGCACGCCGATGTTCACCGAGATCGGCCGGGAATTCGTGCGCTTCCTGCAGGAAAGACAGCCGCGCGATCTGCCGCCGTTCGCGCTGCAACTGGCGCACTGGGAATACCTGGAAACCTGCGTGCGCCTGGCCGAGGCCGATCCGCGTGCGGTCGACTGCGACCCGGACGGCGAACTGCTCGAGGCCCCGATCGTGCTCAACCCGACCCTACGCCTGGCGAAGTACGAGTGGCCGGTCCACGAGATCCGGGCCGACTACCTGCCCGAGGCGCCGCTCGAACAGGACTTGATCCTGGCCGCCTGGCGCACGCGTGAAGACCGCCCCGGCTTCATGAAGCTCAACGCGGTGACCGCCCGGCTGCTCGAACTGATCGAAGCCCAGCCCACCTCGTCCGGCCGCGACATCCTCGAGCGGATCGCCCGGGAGATGGGCAGCAGCGATACCGCAGCGATCGTCGCGTCCGGGCTGACCATGCTGGAACGTTTGCACCGGCGTGAACTCGTCCTGGGGACCCGTAAGCCAGGCTGACGGATCGCTAATAGACGGGCTCGACCCGCCAGCCGCTTTCGCGAAGCAGGCTCAGCAAACCCGCTTCACCGGGCAGGTGAAGGGCCCCGACGGCAATGATCAAGCCGCCCTCCTCGAGCCAGGGCCGGGCGCGCTCCAGCATGACACGGTTTCTGCGTTCAAGCCCGATCTCCTTGAAATGCATGACTATTCCGCGACTCAAACCCGACAGCTGCCTATCGGCCACTTCCACGAGCCTTTCCAGGTCGCCCGCCAGGTACGCCGACAGGATGGCCTCGAAGTCCTCGCCCTGCAGGCTGCGCCGCGCAAGCGCGTGACGGATGAGTTCGATCTGCTCGGACCGGGGCAGGTCCGCCAGGAAGTCGATCTGCTCGTCCAGGGTTTCGAGCGCGAGCACCTCCGTGCCGGCCCCGCGGGCGCGAACGGACAGCATCAGATCCATGAACATGCCGGTTTCGGCCGGTGGCGTCGCCAGGGTCATCGCCACCGCCCAGGGCCGCAAGCGCTCGACCGCCGACTCCGCCAGCCCGTAATGGTTGCCCAGCACGTCGACAACCTGGCTGTAAAGCTGCGCGCCGAGCACCGCTTCGAGCCGTGCGTCCTGGTAGCGCATGGCCTGCTCCATGCGATCGAGCATGGCGGCATCGGGCGCCAGCTCCAGGGCGAGGCGGTCGGCCTCGACCAGGGCCTGTACCAGCGCCTCGGGCCACTCGAGCAGCCGGGGATCCTCGCTGTGGATCGTCCCCAGAATCCAGTTCTGGCGCCCCTCGTCGTCGCTGACCGACCAGAAAACCTGCGCGGCCCCGACCGCCGGCAGCAGTAGAAAAAGGCCAAAGACGAGGCAGCAACCGAGCGCGGTCGTCAGCCGGTGGTCAAAGCGCGGAGGGTGCTTTATCCTGAACTTTTCCCAGTTACCTTCCATGTTTTCCATAGTCAATCGCTTTCGCGGCTTCCAGCCGGTCGTCGTCGACGTCGAAACGGGTGGGTTCAACGCCCGTACCGACGCGCTGCTGGAACTGGCCATGTGCATCATCGACATGGATGCCGACGGCTGGCTTCGTCCCGGCGAGGTCATGATGCAGCATATCAAGCCGTTCGAAGGCGCCAACATCGAGGACGCCGCGCTCGAGTTCAACGGCATCCGGCCGGACCATCCCCTGCGCCCGGCGGTCAACGAACAGGAAGCCCTCAAGAACCTGTTTCTTCCGGTCCGCAAGAGCCTGCGCGAGACCGGCTGCAAGCGGGCCGTGCTGGTCGGACACAACGCGCATTTCGATCTCGGGTTCCTGAATGCGGCCGTGGAACGGACCGGCTACAAGCGAAACCCCTTCCACCCGTTCAGCTGCTTCGATACCGCGACCCTGGGCGGCCTGGCATACGGCCAGACGGTGCTGGCGCGCGCGGTGGCGGCTGCCGGACTGGACTGGGACAAGAGCCGCGCGCACTCCGCGGCCTACGACACCGAGCGAACGGCCACGCTGTTCTGCACCATCGTCAATCGCTGGCGCCACCTCGAGGACCTCGAGGAGGACGGCGGCTGAGCGCGAAGTCATTTCGCGCGCCCTTGAAACGAAGGGTTTATCATTCCACGTAATCCCGTACATCCGAACGCAATGGAGGACCGCACCATGGCATTTGAGCTTCCCGACCTTCCCTACGCGATGGACGCATTGGCGCCCAACATTTCCCGCGAGACGCTGGAGTACCACTACGGCAAGCACCATCAGACCTACGTCAACACGCTCAACGACATGATCGACGGCACCGAGTTCGCCGACATGGAACTCGAAGACATCGTGCGCAAGTCCTCCGGCCCGATGTTCAACAACGCCGGCCAGATCTGGAACCACAACCTTTACTGGCGCTGCATGTCACCGAACAGCGGCAAGGAGCCTGAAGGCAAGCTGGGCGAGCTCATCCAGCGCGACTTCGGCGACTACAACCGGTTCGTCGACGAGTTCACCCAGGCCTGCGCCAAGCGCTTCGGCTCGGGCTGGGGCTGGCTGGTCCAGACGCCCGACGGCAAGCTGGAAATCAACTCCACGCCGAATGCCGAGAACCCCTTGCTGACCGACAGCACCGCCCTGCTCGGCTGCGACGTCTGGGAACACGCCTACTACATCGACTACCGCAACGCGCGTCCGAAGTACGTCGAGGCCTTCCTGGAAATCGTCGACTGGGACTTCGTCGGCTCCCGCCTGCGCGACTGATCGACGCATCGGACTTTCCTCCGGTCGGGCGGCGCAGCGGCGCCGCCGGCCCCTGATCGGCGGTAGAATGACCGCGTTCTCGACTTCCTGACGGGTGTGATGTCGCATCTGTTCGATACCTATGCGCGCATGCCGGTGCGCATCGTTCGCGGTGAGGGCGCCTGGCTGATCGACGACCGGGGGCAGCGTCACCTCGACGCCATTTCGGGCATCGGCGTGTGCAGCCTGGGGCATGCCCATCCCCGCCTGGCCGACGCTCTCGCCGACCAGGCGCACAAGCTGATTCACACCGCCAATATCGTCGAGCTGCCGCTGCAGGAGAAACTCGGCGATGCCCTTGCCGACATCAGCGGCCTCGAACGCGCGTTCATCGCCAACTCCGGCGCCGAAGCGATCGAATGCGCGCTCAAGCTCTCGCGCCTGCACGCCCACCGACAGGGGATCGAGCGACCGGCCGTCCTGGTCGCGGAGCACAGCTTCCACGGCCGCACCCTGGCCGGCATCAGCGCCTCCGGGAACGCGGCCATCCAGGCCGGTTACGGGCCGCTGGTCGACGGGTTCGTCCGCGTGCCCTTCGGCGACCTCGAAGCGGCCGGACGCGCGTTCGCCGACAACCCGGACATCGTCGCCGTCCTGGTCGAGTCGATCCAGGGCGAGGGCGGCGTACGCGTTCCGCCCGACAATTACCTTCCCGGCCTGCGGCGCCTCAGCGACGAGCACGGGGCCCTGCTGATGCTCGACGAAATCCAGAGCGGCATGAACCGGACCGGCCGGTGGTTCGCCTTCCAGCACCACGCGGGCCTGAAGCCCGACGTGGTCACCGTCGCGAAGGCGCTCGGCAACGGTGTGCCGGTCGCCGCCTGCCTGGCGCGGGAAGCCGTCGCGGCGCTCATGCAGCCGGGCAGCCACGGCACGACCTTCGGCGGCAACCCGCTGGCCTGCCGGGCGGCCCTGACGGTCATCGATATCATGCGCGACGACCGGATCGCCGAGCGGGCGGCGCAAGCCGGCCAGCGCCTGATCGACGGGCTTCGCCGTGGGCTCGATGGACTGGCGCCGGTGACCGAGATCCGCGGCCGCGGCCTGATGATCGGGATCGAGCTCGACCGTGACTGCCCCGAAATCAAGTCCGACGCCCTGAAGGCCGGCGTGATCCTCAACGTCACCCGGGGCCGGACCATCCGCCTGCTGCCGCCCCTGATCGTCAGCGACGGGGAGGTCGACCGGATCGTCGAAGTCGTCGTCCGCTGCGTCCGCGAACGCTACTGTCCATGATCCTGGAAGTCGACGACATCTGGCTCGGGTACGAGGAATCGAGCGTCATTCGCGGCCTGAGTTTCGGGCTCGACAAGGGCGGGATCGGTTGCCTGCTCGGCGCCTCGGGCTGCGGCAAGACCACCGCCTTGCGCGCCATCGCCGGCTTCGAGCCGCTGCGCGACGGCGAAATCCGCATCGGCCACCGCGTGGCGTCCACGCCCACCTTCCGCCTGCCGCCGGAAAAGCGGAGCGTCGGCATGGTCTTCCAGGACCACGCCCTGTTTCCGCACCTCGATGTGGCCGGCAACGTGGGCTTCGGCCTGCGGCGCCTGTCCAGGCGCGAGCGCGCGAGCCGCGTCGCGGAATTGCTGGAACTGACCGGGCTCGGCGGCTATTCCCACCGCTACCCGCACGAACTGTCGGGCGGCCAGCAGCAGCGCGTCGCCCTGGCCCGGGCCCTGGCGCCCGAGCCGGACGTCCTCCTGATGGACGAGCCTTTCTCCAACCTCGACGCGCGACTGAGGCGGCACATGGGCGAGGAAATCCGAAGCATTCTCAAGGCGCGCGGGACGGCCACCCTGATGGTCACCCACGACCAGCAGGAGGCCTTCGCCCTGGCCGACCGGGTCGGCCTGCTCAAGGACGGTCGCATGCTGCAGTGGGACTCGCCCTACCAGCTCTATCACCGCCCGGCCAGTCACTACGTGGCCGCGTTCACCGGCCGCGGGTCCTACCTGCGGGCCCGCGTCGAGCGGGACGTGCTGGTTCACGGTCTCGGCCGTTCGCCCGTCCCGCGGGACCGTCCCGAGGGAAGCGAGCTGGCCCTGCTGATCCGCCCGGACGACATTCGCCCCGACGCCGACGGGCCAAGGGCGCGGGTCATCGCGCGCCAGTTCCAGGGGGCGCAGATCCTCTACCGCCTGGCGCTCGATTCCGGCGAGGAAATCGCCGCCCTGTTCCCGAGCCACGACGACTACGCGGTCGATCAGACCATCGGCGTGACGCTCGATGCCCGCCACCTGGTGCTGTTTCCGACGGCGCAGGCCGAGTCCTTCATCACCCCTTCGAACGACGATGCCATCTGACAACGATCCGACCCCCTCCCTTTTCGTGGTTTGCCTGGGCGGGCGCGCCCCCGGCTGCAACGTGGAACTCCATGACGTCGTCTTCGCAGTGGGGCACGACATCGAATCCACGCACGGGCAGCTGCTCGACCGGTGGTTCGGCCAGCCGGACGGCCTGCATATCGACGCCTGGGCACGGGTCGGTCAGGTGCCCGGTTACCGGGTGTCCCTGTCGACGAGCGCGCCGGGCAACGACTTACGGCTCTATTTCGTCAACATCGGCGGCTACGCGCCCGGCGAGCTCTGGGAGCGCCACGCCTACGCCCTCTACGCCGGTCGATCACCGGCCGAGGTCAAGACGCGGGCCAGGAAGGAACTGCTGATCGGGCGCGAATCGGTGCATCGCGACGATCTCTACGACATCGACGACGTGCTGGAGGTGACCGCGGGCAATGACTGGCACGTGGTGCTGGACGCGGATCGGGAGGCCGGCGATCCGGCCGTCACCAACGGCTATTTCCCGATCCCCCGGTGCACGATCGCCGAGTGGCGCGCGCGGCGCGGCTGAAACCGGGAGCCGGTCACATCGACACCAGGTCGTCGAGCAGGCGATCGAGCGGCTGCGGCAGGTCCTCGCGCAGGTCCAGGGCAACCGGCAGGAGCGCCGGCCAGGTTTCGGCCAGCAGCGTGGCATGCCCCACTTTGCGCCCCGGGCGCGGCTGCTTGCCGTAGTCGTGCCAGTGCAGGTCGGGCACGGGCAGCAGCCCGGTCTTCGAAGGCATCTCGCCGATCCAGTTGAACATCAGGGCCGGCGCCCGCAGCGCGGTACTGCCCAGGGGCAGGTCGCAGACGGCCCGGATATGGTTCTCGAACTGGGAGCAGACCGCGCCCTCGATGGTCCAGTGCGCGGAATTGTGCACCCTCGGCGCGAACTCGTTGCCGAGGATCCGCTCTCCGGCGACGAACAATTCGAGCGTGAGACAGCCGACGTAGTCGAGGTGTTCGGCCAGCATGCGACCGCAGGCCTGCGCCCGCTCGCCCAGGCCCACGTCCACGTTGGCCGGCGCGGCCGCCAGTCGCAGCATGCCGTCGGCGTGCACCGTGCGCGACAGCGGATAGCAACGCATCTCGCCGAGGGCGTTCCTCACCACGGTAATCGCGCACTCGAAATCGAAGTCCACCCAGCCTTCCAGGATCAGCTCGTGATCACCCAGGGCCGACCAGGCCGATTCGAGGTCCTCCTGCGCGCGCAGCAGATACTGCCCCTTGCCGTCGTAACCCATCCGCCGTGTCTTGAGCACGGCCGGATAGCCGATTCGATCCAGCGCCTCGAGCAGGTCGGTGCGCCCCGACACGGCCGCGAAAGGCGCGACCTCGATGCCGAGCGACTCGAACAGGCGTTTCTCGGTCAGGCGGTCCTGCGCGGCGGCGAACGCGTTGGCGGCCGGCCGGACCGGATGACCCGAATCCGCCAGGCGCTCGAGCACCGTGGCCGGCACGTTCTCGAAATCGCAGGTGACGCGATCGCATTCCGACAGCTTCGCGAGCGCGCTCTCGTCTTCCCAATCGGCCGTGACCAGGCGTCCGAGCTGGCCGGCGCAGGCGTCCGCCTTGGGGTCGAGAAAGATGAACTCCCCGCCCAGCGGCAGCCCCGCCTGGGCCATCATCCGGGCCAGCTGTCCACCGCCGAGAATGCCGATCTTCACGACGGGCGCGGGTCGGTAGCCGCCAGCACGGCGTCGGTCTGGCGCTCACGCCACTGCCGATAGCGCTCGCGGATGTCCGGATGGGACTGGCCCAGCATCGAGGCGGCCAGCAGTCCGGCATTGGTCGCGCCCGCCTTGCCGATGGCCAGGCTGCCCACCGGCACGCCGCCGGGCATCTGTGCGATCGAGAGCAGGGAATCGAGACCGTTGAGGGTGCGCGACTGCACGGGCACGCCGAGCACCGGCAGCACCGTCTTGGACGCGACCATGCCGGGCAGGTGCGCCGCACCGCCGGCGCCGGCGACGATGACCTCGAGGCCGCGTGCCTCGGCCGTCTCGGCGTACTCGAACATGGCGTCGGGCGTGCGATGCGCCGAAACGACCCTGACCTCGTGCGGCACGTCCAGCGATTCGAGCACTTCGGCTGCGTGCGACATCGTCTCCCAGTCGCTCTTCGAGCCCATGATGATGCCGACCAGGGGGGCTTCGGCCATTTGAGGATCCTTCCGCTTTAGGGAAAACTGGCAATGGTAGCAGCGCCGCAAGCCCCAGGGAAGCGCTCATCGACTCGGCCGGAGGCGCTTCCAGCACTCGCGCTGACCGGATACAATCACGCCATGGCCATTCCCGACCCCCTCCTCGACATCCTCTGCTGCCCGGTCAGCCACGAGCCGCTGCGACCGCTGGAGAAAAGCCGGCTGAAGAAGCTTGCCGACCGGATCGCCGACGGCGGCGTCCAGTATGTCGATCACAGCCCGGTGGAAGAGAAGCCGCGCGAGGCGCTGATTACCCGCGACGACAAGGTCATCTACCTGGTGATCGACGGAATTCCCGTCCTGCTGCCGGATCGCGGCATCGGCACCACGCAGTTCACCGAACCGGTCTGACCCGGCGACGGAGCTCAGAGCGACTCGATCCGCCGCTTGACCTCGCTTGCGCGCTGCGCCACGTCCCGCCGTCGCTCGTCGCTCATGCGATCGACGTGGCGATACATCATCTTCATGCGGGGGTTCGGCTCGAATCGCTCGCGGTGCCGCATCAGGAAGTCCCAGTAGAGGGCGTTGAACGGGCACGCGTCCTCGCCGGTCGTTTCCTTGACTTCGTAGCGGCAGCCCGCGCAGTAGTTGCTCATGCGGTCGATGTACTTGCCGCTGGCGGCATAGGGCTTGGAACCCAGCATTCCGCCGTCGGCGTGCATCACCATGCCGAGTGTGTTGGGCAACTCCACCCAGTCGAAAGCATCGGCGTAAACCGCCAGGTACCAGTCGCAGACCTGCTCGGGTTCGACGCCGAGCAGGAGGGCGAAGTTGCCGGTGACCATCAGGCGCTGGATATGGTGGGCATAAGCGTTGCGGCGAGTGGCGTCGATGGTTTCGCGCAGGCAGTTCATCCCGGTGTCGCCGCTCCAGTAGAAGGCCGGGAGATCACGCTCGTTGCCCAGTCCGTTGCGTTTCGCGTAGCCGGGCATCTCCCGCCAGTAGATGCCGCGCACGAATTCGCGCCAGCCGATGACCTGCCGGATGAACCCCTCGGCCGCGTTGAGCGGCATGTCACCATCCCGCCAGGCCCGCTCGACCGCCTCGCAGACCTCGGTCGGCGTCAGCAGGCCGATATTCAGGCTCGAGGACAATCGGCTGTGGAACAGCCAGTCGGACTCGGTGTGCATGGCGTCCTGGTAATCGCCGAAATGCGCCGCGGCCGAACGGATGAAATGCGCCAGGGCGCGCCGGGCCTGTTCGATGGTGACGGGATAGTCGAAGCCCTCGAGTTCGCCGAAGGCATCGATATGCCGGTCGACGGTTTCGATCACCGACTCGGTGATCGCGTCGGGCGTGAAGGACATCGGACTGCTCGGCGGCGGCTCGCCCTTCCAGACCTTGCGGTTGTCGCGGTCGAAGTTCCAGTCCCCGCCCGCGGGCGCGTCACCGTCCATCAGGAAGCCGGTCTTCTTGCGCATGCGCCGATAGAAGAACTCCATGCGCAGCTGACGTCGTTCGCCCGCCCACTCCTCGAACTCCTCGAGAGCGCACACGAAGCGCGAATCCGGCAGGAGGGTCACGTCCACGCCGAAGCGGGATCCCCAGCCCTGAATCTCCTCGAGCACCCGCCATTCGCCGGGCCAGGTGACGACGATCTCGTCCACGTCGTGCTGCCGGCAGGCCTGCCCGACCAGATCCGAGAAGGTGGCGATCTCGCTGGCCGGATCGAATCGCTGGTAATCGACGTTCCAGCCGGACTCGCGGGCGTTTTCGGCGAAATGGCGCATCGCCGAGAAGATGAGCGCGATCTTCTTGGCGTGGTGCCAGACATAGCGCGTCTCGTGCGACAGCTCGCCCATCAGGAGCCGGTCGCTTTCCGGATCGAGTGCATCGCAGACCGGGTTGGGCCAGTGAAGCTGGTCGCCGCAGATCAGACCGAGGCGGATTCCCATGTCGCGCTCTTTGCTCCCAGTAAAACCGGGACGCTAGCACGCGAACCGTGCGCGAATCGTCATGCCCGCTGCCCGCCCCGGCGATGCGTTATAGAATGGGATCTTTGCAAGACAGAGAGCAGGCATGGGTCCGGCCACCCACTACTTCGACCTCGAGCGACCGTTCACGCTCTACCGCGGCGGAAGGCTGCCCCACGTCCGCCTCGCCTGGGAGTCGTGGGGCGAGCTCGACGCCGACAAGTCCAACGCGGTTCTGATATTCACCGGCCTCTCGCCGGGCGCGCACGCGGCCTCCAGCTCGCAGGATCCCGAGCCCGGATGGTGGGAAGACATGATCGGGCCGGGCAAGCACATCGACACCGATCGTTTCTTCGTGCTCTGCGTCAATTCGCTCGGCTCCTGCATGGGATCCACGGGCCCGGCCAGCATCAACCCGGAAACCGGCAAGCCCTGGCGGCTGGCCTTTCCGGAGCTGGCCATCGAGGACATCGCCCGCGCCACGCGCCTGGTGGTCGAGCACCTGGGCATCGAGACCCTGCACGCGGTCATCGGGCCGTCGATGGGCGGCCTCACGGCCCTGGCATGGCTCAAGCAGTATCCGCAGAGCACGCGCAAACTGGCGCTGATCTCGACCGCCTGCTCGGCGACCCCCATGGCCATCGCGATCCGCTCCCTGCAGCGCGAAGCGATCGTCACCGATCGCAATTTCCGCGACGGGCAATACACCGAGGATGCCTGGCCCGAGGTCGGCATGCGGCTGGCCCGCAAGCTGGGCATGATCTCCTATCGATCGGCTACCGAATGGCAGCAGCGATTCGGGCGGCAAAGCCAGGACTATTTCCCGCCCACGCTGTTCGGCATGCGCTTCGCAGTCGAGTCCTACCTCGAGACCCACGCACGCAAGTTCGTCGGCCAGTTCGATCCCTGCAGCTACCTCTACTTGTCGCGCGCGATGGACAACTTCGATTTCTGCGACAGCGAGGAGACGCTCAAGCGGATGTTCGATCGCTGTTTCTCCGGCGAGGCCCTGGTGCTGGGCGTCAAGACCGATATCCTGTTCCCCCTGATCCAGCAGAAGGAACTGTCCGCGGCCCTGGAGGCCAGCGGCAACGACGTCACCTACCAGGCCCTGCCTTCGGTCCAGGGGCACGACGCATTCCTGGCCGACGTCCCGACATTTGGCAAACCCATCAGGAAGTGGTTGAAATGAGCCTCGAATTCCCCGGAAAGTCGCGCATGATCGACAAGATCCACCGCGCCGTCTCGGCCGATTGCGCCGAGGACATTACCGAAAACCTGCGCCGGTGCCTTTGCGAGCTCGTTGCGGACGAAAGCATCCAGCTGCCGCAGTGCGTCTACGAGTACAGCAAGGATCACTACTGCCGGCGACTGCTGCACCAGGACGAGGAGCTTGGCTACACCGTGCTGGCCATGACCTGGGGGCCCGGCCAGGGTACGCCGCTTCACGACCACGCCGGCATGTGGTGCGTGGAAGCCGTCTGGCACGGGGAAATCGAAGTGGTTCAGTACGAGCTGGTCGAGCGGGGCAAGGATCAGTTCCGGCTGGAACCGCGCACGACCATGCGAACGGGAGTCGGCAGCGCCGGCAGCCTGATTCCGCCGCACGAGCATCACACCATCGCCAACCCGAGCGAGGACCAGCCGGCCATCACCATCCACATCTATTCCGGCGTGATGAACGAGTGCTGCGTGTTCAAGCCCGTCGACGGCGACTGGTACCAGCCCAGGCCGACCAGCCTCAGCCTGGACGCCAGCTGACCATCCGGGCGACTGGACAATCGCGGGGCAGCGAAAGAC
The DNA here is from genome assembly GCA_009908385.1 of Gammaproteobacteria bacterium. GTDB lineage: Bacteria > Pseudomonadota > Gammaproteobacteria > Xanthomonadales > Wenzhouxiangellaceae > Wenzhouxiangella. The sequence goes on along the minus strand of JAAAPE010000073.1, from coordinate 22,883 downwards.
AATAGGCGGCCGATGCCGGGGTGGCGGAACTGGTAGACGCGACGGACTCAAAATCCGTTTGCCGAAAGGCAGTGCGGGTTCGATTCCCGCTCCCGGCACCACGACCTCCTTGCTCCCCGTGTGCGCGTCGGGCGGCCAGCGCGGTGTCAGGGCAGCAGGTCTTCGCCCTCGTAGCCGGGGTTGTTGACCGCACGCGTGACCGCGGAGGCCGCCAGAAGCCCCTCCGTCGGCGGCACGATCAAGCGCTCGGCTTCTTCCGCGCTGCCTGCCAGCCAGGTTTCGAAGCCTCCGGGATCGAGGATCACCGGTGACCGGTGATGGCCGATGGCCCGTAGCAGTTCGTTGGGTTCGGTCGTGATCAGGGTGAAGCTCTCCACGGCCTCTCCGGACGGCGACTGCGAACGATCCCAGAGGCCGGCCATGACCAGGAGCTCTCCGCCGGCGCTCGTGACCCGGTAGGGCTGCTTTGGCTGGCTACGCTGGTCCCACTCGTAGAACCAGGAAAACGGCACCAGGCACCGCTGGCCGCGCTTCCAGGCGGTGCGAAACGCAGGCTTGCGCCCCACCGTCTCGCCGAACGGCCGTCCGGGTTCCGAACGGCAGTTGGCGGTCGCATACTCGGGAAGTTCGGCGCGGGCCCAGTTCGGCACGAGCGGCCACACCAGTTCGTCGAGGCGCCGCTTCGAGTCGGCGGCGCGACAGACGGGAAGACGCGTCCAGTGAACCTCGCCGCCCTGGCGGCGCGACGGCGCTACGTTGAGCCGTCTCACGCCGCCGGATGGCGGCGAACCGAAGATGTCCAGGTAGCGATAGACCTCGCTCCAGGAATAGTCGAGCCCACCTCGTCCACACATGCCGTCGATGATACCGCGACGGCCGGGCGCGGCGCGGACTCGCCTAACGGGCGCTTCCGGTCAGTCGCGTGATCCCCAGCGCCTTGAGCACGTAGCGCTCGTAGACGGGCTCGGCGTGGCCCTTGCGAACCTTGCGCAGGAAATACTTCTCGAAGGCAATCTTGGCCCAGTGCACCCACTTGCCCTGCTTGGCCCAGGTCACGTTGCGCGGTGGAATCTGCGGCAGGGCCACGAAGGCCACACCCGAGTCGCCCAGGTCGGCCAGGCAGATCGCGTTCCAGGTCGCCTCTGCGTCGACCGGCCGTCCGGCGATATCCGCGGCGATGTTGTGAACGATCGCGCTGATCATCGATTCGATCATGTAGCCGGTCTTGGGCGCACCTACGGGCAGCGGGGTCTCCTCGACCGGCGGAATGGCGACGCAGACGCCGGCCGAGTAGATCTCGGGATAGTTCGGATTGCGCTGGTGACGATCGATGTTGACGAAGCCCTTCGGGTTGCACAGGCCCTCGGTGGCCGCCACGGCCGGCACGCCGCGGAAGGAAGGGAGCATCATGGAGAACTCGAAGGGCAGCTCCTGGCTGCGACGGTCCTCGCCGTCGTCGTCGACCTCGGTAATCTGCATCTTGCCCGCTTCGACTCGATCCACCCGCGCATTCGTCACCCAGCGGATATGGCGCTCGCGCAGCTCGTGCTCCATCAGGCTCTTGGAATCGCCCACGCCGCCCAGGCCGAGATGACCGATGTAGGGTTCGCTGGTGACGAAGGTGATCGGCACCTTGTCGCGCAGCTTGCGCTTGCGCAGGTCGGCATCGACGATCATGGCGAACTCGTAGGCCGGTCCGAAACAGCTGGCGCCCTGCACCGCACCGATGACGATCGGCCCGGGGTCGTCGAGAAATCGCTGATAGTCCGCCCAGGCCTTCTCGGCGTGTTCGAGCGTGCAGATGGAGTGGGTGTGACCATGCTCGGGCCCCAGGCCCTCGATGGCGTCGAAAGCGAGCTCGGGCCCTGTGGTGATGACCAGGTAGTCGTAATCGAGTTTCTCCCCGCCTGACAGGCTGACCTCGCGAGCCTGGGGATCGATATTGCTCGCCGTGCCCTGAACGAACCGGATGCCGCGCTTTTCCATTGGACCGGCCAGGTCGACCGTGATCGCCCGGGCGTCGCGCCAGCCCACGGCCACCCAGGGATTGGACGGCACGAACTGGAAATACGGCTGGGCGCCGATGAGGGTGATCGAATGCTCTGATCCGAGTTGGTCGCGCAGCTCGTAGGCGGCCGGCACGCCGCCGATGCCGGCTCCGATGATGACGATTCTGGCCACGGACTCCTCCTTGGTCGGCACCCCGCGTCACGCGGAGGATCCACGTTGTTACCGGGCGCCCTTTATATCTTCACCATCTAATATAAGCTTTTTCTAATAGTGGCGCAAGGCCATATGGTGCCCGGAAAACCGGGCCGGGCCGGAGCGAAAACTCGGGGGGAGCGACCGGGCCGCGCGTCGGAGCGCGGCCCGGCCGGAAGACGGGATCGGGCTTCAGAGATCCCGGACGATGCGGAATCCGACCCGCATGTCCGTGCTCGAAGTGCTGCTGGAAATCCGGAAGGCGGAACGCGACATGGCCGGCGTGCTCGACCAGGACGCGCCCTTGATGACACGGCGCTCGCAGCCGGGGTTGACCCAGGCAGTGCCGTCCGAGGGCGCCCTCACGAAACTGTCGTGCCAGCAGTCATCGACCCACTCCATGACGTTGCCGCTCATGTCGTACAAACCGAAGGGATTGGTCTGCAGCGTGGCCACCGGGGCCGGACCCCAGAAATCGTCCGTGTAACGACGGAAGGCCACGTTCCAGCGCGCGCCCGTCGGCGATACGTCTCCGTCACCGGTCACGTTCTCGACTTCGTCCTCCGGCGGCGAACCGTTGCCCCACCAGTAGGGCGCCTGGCTGCCGGCTCTCAGGGCATATTCGAATTCGGCTTCGGACGGCAGCCGGTAGGTGCGGCCGGTCTGGTCGGAAAGCCAGTTGGCGTAGGCACTGGCGTCACGCCATGAGATGTGGATGACCGGCAGATCCTCATCGGCATCCTCGCCGGAGTAATCGTGCCGCCAGTGTATGTCGTCCTCTTCGTCCATGCGCCCCGATTCGAGGTCGTAGACGCGCGACCCGCCCGATATCTCGGCATCGGTCCGATAGCCGGTATCGCTGACGAATTCGGCGAACTGGCCCACGGTGACCTCGGTCAGCGCGACGGCGAAGCCGCGATCGAAGGTCACCCGGCGTTGCGGCCCCTCGTTGGCCATGCGATCTTCCTCGTCTTCGGGCGAGCCCATCATGAAGCTGCCCGCCGGGACCACGACCATCTGGGGACCGCTGATACCGAGTCGCTCGATCTGCTCGCTGAAGACCTGGCCCGGCTGGAAACTGCCGTATCGACGCGCGTCGGTCAGCGACGCCTGGAGCGCGTCGATCCGATTGCGGTCGTGGCCCAGGGCGACCAGCTCGGTAATGGCGTCCTCCGCCTCCTCGAAGCGGCCCTCGTCGATGTGAGCGAGCACTTCGCTGTCGAGCTGTTCGACGTAGCGCGTTCTGAAATCGGCAATGCTGGCGCGTGCTTCGGTCACGGCCTCCGGGGCCTCGCGGACTTCCTCGGCTTCAACCAGACGGGCTTCGGCGCCCTCGAAGTCGAGATCGTCGCGCGCCATGGCGATCGCGTCGGCAAGCAGGGCCTGGTGCGTGCTGACCAGGCCGGCCTGCGCCTCGGCGTTGTCCGGTTCGGCTTCCAGCACCTGGTTGAACAGTTCGACGGCGTTCGCGCCCGGCGGCGCGGTCAGCTGCCCCGCTTCCAGTGCCGCCTGGGCCTGCTCGAGCCACTGGCCCACGGTCGCGTCCCGCTCGACCGCGTCGGCCACCTCAGCGATGATCTCCCGCTCGGGCTCGACTTCACGCACCACGCCGGCCAGCTGCTGGGCCAGCTCGAAATTCTCCTCGTCGAGCGCGGCGCGGATATCGACCTCCACCTCGTCGAGCAGGTCGCTGATGGCCTGTTCGGTGTCGGGGTCGTTGGGAACGAAGGCGCGCGTGCGCAGCAGCATCTGCAGGCGCTGATCCTGTTCCGGGTCGGGCAATGTGACCTGCGGAACATCCTCCACCGGCTCTGCGGGCACTGCGATGTTGGGAATGTCCATGGAAAACTCGTCGGAACCTTCCCCCAGCACGTCCCCCAGCCGGCGAACCCGCCTTTCCTCTCCCTGATCTTCGGCCTGCGCCTCCGACCCGGTTTCTTCCGTCGACTCCTGGGCGCTGATGCCGAACGGGGCGAGCGCGAGAACGACGCTGAATGCGAGCGGCAGATATCTCATCTGAAAATTGGCTCCTGTTGCTGGTCTTTGGAAGCGTCGACGTTCCCCGCTCGGCCCGGCCGCTCGATGGCGACGAGCCCGGGGCACACCGACCGAATGTGTGAAAATAGCGTATCAAGCGCTTCACGACAACCACTGTCCCGCCCGGAGAATGCCGACCGATGACCGCCTCAATGCCAAGCCTCGCCCCCCCTGACGGGGTCATTCGGGATGCGCGTGCGGCCGTCGCCGGCGCCGGCCTGCTCGACGATACCGACGCCATCCGGGCGGCCAGCGACGCCTGGCAATCCAGCGCGGTGATCGGACTCGATACCGAATTCGTGCGCGAAAAGACCTTCCGCGCCCAGCCCGGGCTGGTCCAGATCAGCGACGGTCGCTCCGTCTGGCTGCTCGATGTGGTTGCCTGCCCGGACATCCCGGCCCTGGGTCGAACGCTCGAGAACGAAAACGTCACCAAGGTGCTGCACAGCGTCGGCGAGGACCTCGAGGTTCTCAATGCCATCGGGGGAACCTGGCCTGCGCCGCTGTTCGATACCCAGGTGGCCGCCGCGATGCTGGGGCTGCCCCTTCAGTGCCGCTATGAACACCTGGTCCGGGACGCATTCGGTGTCGAACTGGAAGGGGGCAAAGCACGCAACGACTGGCGGCGACGACCGCTGCCCCCTGCCCTGCTTCGCTACGCGGCAGAGGACGTCATCTGGCTGCCCCGACTCAAGTCGCGCCTCGAAGAACTGCTGGACCGGGCAGACCGCCTGGTATGGCTTCGCGAGGACTGCCGGCGGATCGTGGTGCGCGCACGGGCCGGCGACGACGCACCGCCGCTCAGCCGCGTCAAGGGCGCCGGCCGACTCGAGGACGGCTTGCTGGCGAGACTCGATGTGCTGTCGCGCTGGCGCGAGCGAACCGCTGCCCAACGCGACCTGCCGCGGCGATTCGTCCTTTCCGACGAAGCGCTGATCGAACTTGCCCGGGCTCACTCGGGAGGTGCACTCGGCGCAGCACTCGAGGCCCTTCATTCGGGTCAGCAACGGCGTTACGGCAAGGAACTGGAAGCCGAGCTGGGCAGCGTCGACCCGGGCGCTTTCGAACGCCCCGCCTGGATGTTTCCACTCACCAACGAGCAACGCGAGCAGATCAAGGCCGCGCAGAAGATCGTGCGCGACATTGCCGCGGAAATCGGAATCGAACCGGCCCTGATCGCCAGCAAGAAGGAACTGACCCGCCTGGTGCGCGGTGAGCGGCCGGACTGGCTCGACGGCTGGCGTGGCAGCGTTCTCGGGCGGCAGCTGGAAGCCGCTTCTGTTAGTATTTCGGCGCCCCGGGGCTGAGACAGCGCCGGGCAGCAGGCCCCTCTTCCACGCCCCGGTAGCTCAGAAGGATAGAGCAGCCGCCTCCTAAGCGGCAGGTCGCAGGTTCGAATCCTGCCCGGGGCGCCAATTCGCGACGCGCGTCCGTGGTCTGTGCGTCTGTGCGTCTGTGGTCCGTGCGTCTGTGCGTCTGTGGTCCGTGCGTCCGTGCGTCTGTGGTCCGTGCGTCCGCCGGTCTCCAGCCACACCGACTACTGACTACTGACTACTGACTACTGACTACTGACTACTGACTACTGACCACTGACCACTGACCACTGACTACTGACCACTGACCACCGACCACTGACCACTGACCACTGACCACTGACCACTGACCACTGACCACTGACCACTGACGCACGGACCACTGAAGACCGACCACCGCCCCTCACCCCCGTCCGGCGAAGTCGACGAATCGCTTCACCCAGCCGGCGACCTGCCCCTTCAGCTCGTCGTCGGCCCGGTCGCCGTCGAAGCGGTCGCCGGCTTTCGATATGCGCAAGTAGTCGGGAAACAGCCAGCAACCCAGCTGGCGCAGGTTGATCAGGGCGCCGGCCTGGGCGAAGGCCGTCCCCCAGGCGCCCGGGGTGGCGCCGGCCAGCGCAGTCGGGCGCCCACCGAAGGTGGGCTTCATTTCCTCGCCGGGCCGGGTCAGCCAGTCGAGCGCGTTCTTGAGCACGCCGGGCATGGCCGCGTTGTACTCCGGCGTGACGATGATCAGGCCGTCGGCGGCCTTGATGCGCCGACGCAATGTCTCGACCGCCTCGGGAATGCCCGTTTCGGCTTCATCGTCGCCGTTGTAAAGCGGAATCTCGTGCAGCGTGGCGACGTCGATGTCCACGTTCGAGGCATCGGCAATCAGTTTCGCCAGGCGGGTGTTGAAGGAGTCCTTTCTCAGGCTTCCGGAAACGGCCAGCAGTTTCATGTCGTTTCTCCTCGGGTTGCTTCGGTTCGGGCCCGGCCTCGGCCGATGAAGCCCTCGATAAGCGAATACGCGGCCGGCACCACGACCAGTGTCAACAATGTCGAGCTGAGCATGCCACCGATCACCGCCACGGCCAGCGGGCCGTTGGTGTCGGCACCGGCGCCGAGGCCCAGGGCCGGCGGCAGCAGGGCGAGGATAACCGTGAAGGACGTCATCAGCACGGGACGGAGCCTCACGGGACACGCTTCGGACAGCGCCTCGTCAACGCCCTGCCCCTTCTCCCGGTACTGGTTCGCGAGGTCCACCAGCAGGATCGAGTTCTTGGCCACCAGGCCGACAAGCAGCACCATACCGATCATCGAGTAGATGTTGAGTGAGTGCCCGGTGAGCCAGAGCAGGAACACGCCGCCGACGACTGCCAGGGGCTGGGCGGTCATCACGATCAGCGGCTGGATGAAGGAGTTGAACTGGCTGGCCAGAACGATATAGACGAGGATCACCGCCAGCACGAACGCGAACAGCACGTAGCCGACGGTCTGCTGGAACTCTCTCGCCTCTGCCTTGTAGGCCACCCGGTAGCCCAGCGGCAGGATCTCTTCGGCGGCGCGGTCGATCGCATTCACGGCTTCGCCCAGCGGCATCTCGGGGTTGCCGTAGAAGTCGGCCGAGTAATTGAGGTCAAACCGTGTGATGACGGCCGGCCCGACGGTCTCCCTGGCCCGGGCCAGGGTATCGAAACGCACCAGCGAGCCGTCGGCCGAGCGCAGGTGGATCCGGCCCAGGTCGGCCGGGCGGACCACCTCGCCCCCGGCGGCCTTGACGCGTATGTCGTAGCGTTCACCGTCACCGGGCTCGTCGTTGTATCGGGCGATGTCGAACCCGCCGACCAGCATGTTGACGGCGAAGGCCACGTCCGCCGAAGTCAATCCGGCCGCGGCGGTTCGGACGCGGTCGATCTCGATGGCGAGCTGGGGCAGATCAAGCTGGAGATCGAGATCGAGGCGGCCCATCCCGTCGATGTCTTCGAGCCGATCGCGCATTCGGCTCGCCAGCTCGGACACACGCTCTAGATCGGGGCCGCTGATGACGAACTGCAGCGGTTCGCCCCGCTGTCCTCCGATGATCGACGGCGGCGCGGCGAATGCCACGACGCCGGGGATGCCCGCGAGCTCGGCCCGGAGCGTGTCGAGATAGTCCTGTTGCGAGACCTCGCGTTCGCTCCGATCGACCATCCGGACGAAAGCGGTGCCGCGGTTGACCTCGCCGGCCTCACCCAGGCCGATGGCCGTGAAGTAGGTCCGTATCTCCTCGTGCGAGCCCAGCACCTGCTCGATCCGGGCCAGGTAGCGGTCGGTCGCCTCGATGCCGGTCCCCAGCGGCGCACGGAAGGACACGACGAAACGACCCTCGTCTTCCTCGGGCACGAACTCCTTGTCGATGTCGGCCAGGAAAAAGCCCGAGCTGAGGACGATCAGCAGGGCGATGAGGAGAACGCTCCAACGGCGAGTCAGGGTCCAGCGGAGAGCGCGCCGGTAGGCGTCGTTCATGGCCGCGAAGAAGCGATCGAAGGCGTGGTAGAGCCGTCCGTGTTCCTCGCCCTTGCGGCGGACTCGAAGGAAGCGCGAACTGAGCATCGGCGTGAGCGTCAGCGACACGACGGCCGAGGCCAGCACGCCGACCGTCACGGTCACGGCGAAGGACTCGAAGAAGCGGCCGATGATCCCGCCGAGGAAAACCACCGAAGCGAAAATGGACACGAGCGTCAGCGTCGTGGCGACGATGGCGAAGAAGACCTGGTTGCTGCCCCCGATGGCGGCCTCGATCGGATCGGGGGTTTTCTCCTCGCGGAAGCGGTAGATGTTCTCGAGCACGACGATCGCATCGTCGACCACCACCCCGATCAGCAGCAGCAGGCCCAGCAGGGTCATGGTATTGAAGGTGTAGCCGAGCATGTAGATCGCCGCAACGGCGGCCAGCAGCGACACCGGGATGGCCAGCGCGATGATCAGGGTGCCGCGCCAGGTGCGCAGGAAGAACAGAACGACCAGGGCTGCGAGCAGCGTGCCCTCGAGCAGGTGATCTTCCAGCGCCTGGACGATCTCCTCGATCAGCTCCGAGTCGTCGGAAGCGATCTCGAGCGTCATCCCCGGCGGCAGCTGCGGAATGATCTGCTCGTCCAGTCGGCGCTTGACCTCGTCGACGATGGCCACCGTGTTGGTGCCGGCGATCTTGACGATGCCCAGCCCCACGGTCGGCTCACCCATGAAGCGCGCGATGGACCGGTTGTCGGAAAGACCGTCGACGACCTCCGAGAAATCCGAAAGCCGGATGGGCGATCCGTCGACATACCGGACCACCAGGCTCTCCAGCGCTTCCGGCGAGTGGTATTCGAGATCCAGCTTGACCAGGGACTCGGTCGCGCCGGACACGAGGAATCCGCCGGGAAACTGGACGTGCTCGGTCGCGAAGGCGCTGCGGATGTCCCGTGCCGTGACGCCGAGGGCAGCCATTCGCTCGAGATCGACTTCAACGCGGATCGTGCGGGCCCGCCGCCCACCGATTCGCACCTCACCGACGCCGTCGATGGTCTCGAGACGCTTGCGGATGACGTTGTCGGCGTACTGGTTGAGCTGCTGGAGCGTGCGGTCGCCCTGCAATGAAAGCCACATCACGGGACTGGCACCGGCTTCGATCTTGGCGACCACGGGCGGATCGGCGTCTTCAGGCAATTCGCGAACCACCTGGTTGACCTTGGCCTGCACCTCGTTGAAGGCCACGTCGATGTCCTTGTCCAGGTTGAAGGTGACGACCACGCTGGAGACGCCCGGCGAGGAGTTGGACTGGATGTAGTCGACGCCGGGAACGCTGTTGACCGAGCCCTCCACGATGTTGGTGATGCTGGCGTCCACGATTTCCGGGCTGGCGCCTGGCAGCACCGTGGTGATCGAGACCAGGGGAAACTCGATTTCGGGAAAACGGTCCACGCCGATGGACCGGAATCCGATCAGGCCGAAAAGCACCATCACCGCCGAAATCATCCAGGCCAGCACATGGCGGCGAATGGACAGCTCCGGAAGCGTCACGGGCGCTCTCCGCGGCCACGGACCTCGAGCAGGGCGCCGTCGGTCAGGAAACCTGCGCCGTCGACCACCACGACGTCACCGACTTCGACGCCTTCGATGATCTCGATCCACCCGTCACCCCGCAGGCCGACCCGGACCGGTCTTTCAGCGGCACGATTGCCGTCGACCACGTAGACCACTGGGCCGGCCTGCCGGCGCACGACGCTGGTCGGCGGCACGACCAGGCCTTCATGGCGTTCGAGAACGATGCGGCCGGTCACCGAGCCGCCCGAGCGCCAGTCGTCGGGATTTTCGAGGTCGATGATGAGCTCGATCGCCCGTGATCCCTCCCCGATGGTCGGACCGAGTGCGGCGACCTCGGCCTCGAGCTCGTTACCGGGCTGCGCGGGCACCGACAGGCGCACGGGCTGGCCGACGCCGACCTCGCCCTGCAGATGTTCGGGCACAGGCAGGAAGGCCCGCAGGGCCTGACCGGAGACCATCTCGAAGACGGGCATGCCGGGCGCGACATAGTCCCCGACGCTGATCATGCGCGCCTGGATGCGACCGCCCACGGGGCTGGCGATCCGAGTCTGTCGCAGGTTGTACTCGGCGTCTTCCAGGCGCGCCCGGGCCGCCTGGACCTGTGCTTCGAGCGACTCGACCGCGGTCCGGGCTTCGTCGAGCTGGTCCTGTGCGACGGACTGCTGTTCGGCGAGGTTGCTCAGGCGGCCGACACGACGGCGCTCGTTGTCGAGCAGGGCCTCGAGCCGCGCCAGTTCGGCCTGCCCGGAACTGACCGCGATGCGCTGCACCTCCGGATCGATCACGGCCAGCGGCGCACCGGCTTCGACGGCGTCCCCGACGTCGACATGAACTCGCTCGATCCGCCCGGCCGTCTCGGCCGAGACCAGCGGTGCAGAGTTCGCCCGCAGCCGCCCGACGGACGTCTCGACGCGCTCCACCCCCTGCGTGACGACGGCGGTGGTGGTCACCGGTGTGGCCCGCTCCTGCGGCCCGGCTTGGTCGGACTCGCCGCAGGCGACCAGGACCAGGGGCAGAAAGCAGACCGACAGGACTCTCGTGTTCATCGGGACACTCCATGCTCGTTGTCGGGCGCAAGCCCGCGGTAGAGAACGTCGATAACGGCATCGGCGAAATCGTCGGGATCGGCAATCAGTTCGAGTCCGGGCAACCCGGACAGCTCGCCGGCATGCTGGAAGAAGAAGGCGTTGGTGGCGAAAAGCACCAGAGCGGCGACATGACAGTGCGCGGATTTCCTGATGCGGCCGGTCTCACGCGCAGCCTCAAGATGATGGACGACCCGCGCGAAGTTACTCGACAGCAGTTCGACGATCAGGGGGCGTTTGTATTCCAGCGCGGGATCCTGGATTTCCCGCATGATCAGGCGAACGACCTGACGGTGGCGGGCCATGTGGCGGAGATGCTCGCGCTGGAACCGCCCCAGCGCGACGGCGACATGCTCGGACGTGGAAAAGAACTGGTCGAGCCGCTGGCCGAAGTCCTCGACGGCCCCGGCGATCACGGCCAGGTAGAGCGCTTCCTTGGAGGGAAAGTGATGGAAGACCGTCGACTTGCTCATACCGGCCCTCCGTGCGATGGCGGCGATCGACGAGCCGGCGTATCCGCCATCCGAGAAAACGGCGGCGGCGGCATCGAGCAGGCGCTGCCGGCCGCCCGCGGTGTCTTCTTTGGTCGTGGCGCTTTGCGGCATGTTCGTTCCCTGTATCGTGGCCCGACCGATCGGTCGGTTGGTGTCATTCTAGCATTGCCGCCGTTACAATCGGCGCAGTTCGAGACAAAACAACGAGGAAACCGGAAACATGGGCATGCTCGAAGGCAAGAAAGCCTTGATCGTCGGTGTCGCCAGCCCGCGCTCGATCGCCTGGGGAATCGCCGAGGCGATGCATCGCGAAGGCGCCGAACTGGCATTCACCTACCAGAACGAGAAGCTTCAGTCGCGCGTCCAGAAGATCGCCGACCAGACGGGCTCTAACCTGACGATGCCGCTCGACGTCGGCAGCGACGAGCAGATCCAGGCGGTCTTCGAAACCATCGAGAAGGAATGGGGCGCACTCGACATCATCGTGCACGCGGTGGGCTATGCGCCGCGCGAGCAGCTCGAAGGCGAGTTCGCCGACGTGGTCGATCGAGACGGCTTCCGCATCGCGCACGACATCTCCGCCTACAGCTTCCCCGCCCTGGCCCGGGCCGGCCGCCACCTGATGAAGGGGCGGAGCGGCGCAATGCTGACGCTCAGCTACCTGGGCTCGGTGCGCGCCATGCCCAGCTATAACGTCATGGGCCTGGCCAAGGCATCGCTTGAGGCCTCCGTACGTTACCTGGCCCACGGCCTCGGCGCGGATGGCATCCGCGTCAACGGCATCTCGGCCGGGCCGATCAAGACCCTTGCCGCCTCGGGCGTATCGAAGCTGCGCGCGATGCTGGATCACGTGGAGGAAACCTCCCCGATCCGGCGCAACGTGACCAAGGAAGACGTGGGCAACGCCGCCGCCTTCCTGTGCTCGGACCTGGCAGCCGGCATCACCGGCGAAATCACCTACGTCGACGGTGGCTACAGCATCGTCGGCATGGCCGGCCTCGACTGAGCACCGAACTCGTTCCAGAAACGAAAAAAGCCGGGCAGAGCCCGGCTTTTTCGGTTAGCGGGTTCGGTCCCGGCCCTAGAGCCTTTCCTCGACCACGCTGACGTCGGCTTCTTCGCGAAGACGGGCAACCAGCCCCTCGACCTCTTCGTTCATCCGGCTGAAGCGCAGCTGACGCCGGACCATGTCGCGTTCCGAATCGCCGGCGGCGGCAGGGTCGCCCGGCTGTACCGACTCGAGCCTGACCACGGCGTAGCTGCCCTGCTTGGACAGCACATGCAGGGTCGAGGCCTCGCCCGGATCGGACAGGCGGAAGACCGCCTCGACGAATCCCATACCGCGCTGGAAATCGTTGCGGCCCAGCGCCTCGATGGACGTGATTTCGAGCCCTTCGGCCTCGGCCACGGATTCCAGCGTGGCCCCTTCGGCCGAGATCCTTTCCAGGAGGGCCTCGGCCCGTTCCCGGGCCAGTTCCCGGCGCCGCTCGGCGGCCAGGCGCTCGCGAATGCGGTCGGAGACTTCGGCAAGCGGCCGGGGCTCGGCCGGCTCGTGCTCGGCCACCTTGACGGCCACCATGTGGTTGCGTTCGACCTCGATGGGGTCGGAAACGGCGCCGTCGACCAGCACCAGGTCGGAAAACGCCGCATCGACCACCTCCGGATTCGCCGCGATGCCGTCTTCGGCGCCGGCGCGCGTGATCCAGTCGGTCTCCCGGATCTCCAGTCCCAGCTCCTCGGCCAGCGGCTCGAGGCTGTTGTCGTTGGCGTAGACGAGATCGACCATTCGCTGCGACAGTTCGATGTAGAGCTCTTCGCGCTGGCGCTGCAGGTGCTCGTCGAGAATTTCCCCGCGCGCCTCTTCGAAGCTCATGCCCTCGGGCGGCCGGACGTCTTCGAGACGGATGAGGTGCCAACCGAACTGGGACTCGACCGGTTCGGACAGGTCACCGGGCTCGGCCAGATCGTAGAGCGCGTCCTCGAAGGGTTCGACCATGTCACCGGGCTCGAGCCAGCCCAGCTCCCCGCCCTGCTCGGCCGAAGCGATGTCGTCGGAATACTCCTCGGCGAGCGCTTCGAACGACTCACCTTCGGCGAGCCGCTCGCGCAGCTGCTCGGCCTGTTGCAGGGCACCCTCGCCGGACTCGATGAGAATATGCGAAGCGCGCCGGGCCTCGGGGGTCAGATAACGCTGGCGAGCGGCCTCGTAGCGCTGGCGAAGCTCCTCTTCGCTCAGGGAGACTTCCTCGAGCAGCTCCTCGGGCCGGAGTTCGACGTAGGCGAGCTTCACGCGTTCCTCGGTCGTGAAGGCATCGAGATTGTCCTGGTAGAACGCCTCGATATCATCTTCGCCGACCGACACCGATTCGGCGAACTGCTGGGCGTCGATGTCGATCAGGCTGACCTGCCGCTTCTGCTGCTGCAGGCTGATCATCCGGTCGATTTCCGCCTCGGTGACGATGACCGATTCCGAAAGTGCCGCGGGCACCAGGCGCGTCTGCATGTCGTCGCGCAGATCCTGCTCGAAGCTGCCGGGCGACTCGCCCGCCGCCTGGAGCGCCTGCCGATAGATTTCCCGATTGAATTCGCCCTCGATCTGGAAAGCCGGGATACCCTGGATCGTTTCGGCCAGCGCGCGGTCGCTCACCCGCAGGCCCAGGTCGGCGGCATATTGCTGAAGCAACAGCTGGTCGATCATCCCCTCGAGATGCTCCCGGCGCACCGACGGCTGGTTGGTGGCGATTTCGTTGTAGCGATCACCCTGCTGCTGGCGCAACTGGGACTTGTAGCGGGCGAAGCTGGTCTGGAACTCGCTGGTCGAAATCTCGGCGTCGCCGACGACGGCGATGGCGTCCTGCGGCACCGAGCGCGTGTAGCTATCCAGTCCGAAGAAAAGAAAGGGAACGGCCAACAGGCCGAGCACGAAGATGGCGACGATTCCGGTGACGCGTTCGCGAATGGCCTGAAGCATGATCCTTGGATGACTCCGGCTGTGGTTTCGGTTTGCTCAAATGAACAGGGCGCCCGAGGGGCGCCCTGAAGATCAGTGGCGGAGTGGACGGGACTCGAACCCGCGACCCCCGGCGTGACAGGCCGGTATTCTAACCAACTGAACTACCACTCCTAATCCTGGTGGGTGCTGGAGGGATCGAACCTCCGACCCTCGCCTTGTAAGGGCGATGCTCTCCCAGCTGAGCTAAGCACCCCTGGGCACAAGCCTGTTATTTTATCGCGTCTTTAAAGCCTTTGCCAGCCTTAAACGAAGGAGTTTTGGACGCCTTGATCTTGATCGTCTCGCCGGTGGCCGGGTTGCGGCCGGTGCGAGCTGCACGCTTCTTGACCGAAAACGTGCCGAAACCGACCAAGGACACCGTGTCTCCCTTCTTCAGCGCCTTGGTGATCGAATCGATGGTGGAATCCAGGGCGCGCTGCGCGTCGGCCTTCGACAGGCCGGCACCGGCAGCTACGCTTTCAATCAGTTCGGATTTATTCATGTTTGTCTCGCTCCAGACATTATCTGTTCGTTAGTGGGTGGCAGCGGCCAGTCCCCGCGCTGCGTTTCAAGAGTCGCCCCCCATCGGCAGCAACCGACCGTCTGTTGGCCAACGATGGTATATCAGCCGCAGGCGGTCATCAATAGGAATGGCGGCAAAAAAGCCCGAAAAAGCCCCTTTTCAGGGCATTTCCGGGCTTCAATCAGTGCGCGCGGACCCCCGATGTGGTGGATTCCCGCTTGCTGGCCGCGGCCTCGCCCTCCCCGGCCTCGTCGACCGGAGGCAGCCCCGCCAGGGCCAGTTCGAGCACTTCGTCGATCCATTTCACCGGCCGGATCTCCAGGTCCTTCTTGATCCGTTCGGGAATCTCGGCCAGGTCCTTCTTGTTCTCTTCGGGGATCAACACCAGGCTGATACCGCCGCGCAGAGCCGCCAGGAGCTTCTCCTTGAGGCCGCCTATCGGAAGGACCTTGCCGCGAAGCGTGATCTCGCCGGTCATGGCCACGTCGGCGCGCACCGGAACGCCGGCCAGCACCGAAACCAGCGCCGTGACCATGGCGATACCGGCACTCGGCCCGTCCTTGGGCGTGGCGCCTTCGGGTACGTGGATGTGGATGTCGCGGTTCTGGTGAAAGTCCTCTGGGATACCCAGCGCGGCCGCTCGCGACCGAACGACCGACAGGGCGGCCTGCACCGATTCCTTCATGACATCGCCGAGCTGCCCGGTATGCGTCAGTTTGCCCTTGCCGGGCACCGCGGTGGCTTCGATCTGGAGCAGTTCGCCGCCGACCTCGGTCCAGGCCAGTCCGGTGACCTGGCCGATTTCGTTCTGCTCTTCGGCCCGACCATAGCGGAAGCGCCGCACGCCCAGGTACTTGTCCAGGTTCTGGACCGTGACGTGACGCTTTTCGAGCTTGTCGTCGAGGCTCAGCTCCTTGACGACCTTGCGGCAGACCTTCGCGATCTCGCGCTCGAGGTTGCGCACCCCGGCCTCGCGCGTGTAGTGCCGGATGATGTCGGTGATCGCCCCTTCACTGATATGCAGCTCGCCTTCTCTGAGGCCGTGCTGCTCGATCTGCTTGGACAGCAGGTAACGCATCGCGATGTTGAGCTTCTCGTCCTCGGTATAGCCCGGGATGCGGATGATCTCCATCCGATCGAGCAGCGGCGCCGGAATGTTGAGGGAATTGGCGGTCGCCACGAACATCACCTCGGAAAGATCGAAATCGACTTCCAGGTAGTGGTCGGAGAACGTGTTGTTCTGCTCCGGATCGAGCACCTCCAGGAGCGCCGAGGACGGATCGCCCCGGAAGTCCATCGACATCTTGTCGAGCTCGTCGAGCATGAACAACGGATTGCGCGTGCCCGCCTTGCTGAGGCTCTGCAGCACGCGTCCCGGCAGGGAGCCGATGTAAGTCCGGCGATGACCGCGGATTTCCGCCTCGTCGCGCACGCCGCCCAGGCTCATGCGAATGAACTTTCGCCCGGTCGCACGCGCGATCGAGCGCCCGAGCGAGGTCTTGCCGACACCCGGCGGGCCGACCAGGCACAGAATCGGTCCCTTCAGCTTCTTGACGCGTTTCTGGACCGCGAGATACTCGAGGATGCGCTCCTTGACGCGCTCCAGGCCGTAGTGGTCGGCCTCCAGAATGTCCGAGGCCCCCTTGATGTCGTGGCTGATCTTGCTGCGCTTCTTCCAGGGCAGCAGGAGCATCCAGTCCAGGTAATTGCGTACCACCGTCGCCTCGGCCGACATCGGCGACATCATCTTGAGCTTGTTGAACTCGCTCCGGGCCTTTTCCAGCGCTTCGGCGGGCATGCCGGACTTCTCGATCTTGGTTTCCAGGTCGCCGAGGTCGTTGCCCGATTCGTCGAGATCACCCAGCTCCTTCTGGATGGCCTTCATCTGCTCGTTGAGGTAATACTCGCGCTGGCTCTTCTCCATCTGGTTCTTGACCCGGCCGCGAATGCGCTTTTCGAGCTTGAGCACGTCGATCTCTCCCTCGATCAGGCCCATCAGGAGTTCCATGCGCTCGGCGACCGGCGCGATCTCGAGCACCGACTGCTTGTCCTCGATGCGAACCGCCAGGTGGGCCGCGATGGTGTCGGCCAACCGGCTGGGATCCTCGATTCCCGACAGGGTGGTCATCAGCTCGGGCGGCACCTTGCGGCTGAGCTTGACGTACTGTTCGAAGAGGTTGACCAGGCTGCGGGTGGTCACCTCCAGGGCCCGTTCATCCTCGATCTGATCATCGCCGAGGGGCGTGTAACGGGCCGCCAGATACTCGCCGCTGTCGTCGAGTTCGTCGACCGACACGCGCTTGACGCCTTCCACCAGGACCTTGGTGGTGCCGTCCGGCAGGCGCAGCATCTGGAGCACGGTCGCCATGGTGCCGCAGCCGAACAGTTCATCGGGGCCGGGCTCCTCGACTTCGGGGTTCTTCTGCGTGACGAGCAGGATCTGCTTGTCGATGTTCATGCACTCTTCGAGCGCGCGCACGGAACGGTCGCGGCCCACGAACAGCGGGATGACCATGTGCGGGTAGACGACAACGTCGCGCAGGCTGAGCACCGGCACGGGTTGGCGAGGCTGGTTGGGATTATTGCTGACGTCGTGGTCGGCCATTGATCTCTCTGATAGCGCCGCGGACCGCGAGGCCCGACCGGCTTGGTGTGAACTGGGAACAGATATTGGCGCCGCCGCCGGTCGATTCAACCCGACCGGTGCAGGCGGCGCTCCGGACAGCCGCGATCAGGATTCCGCGCCGGCGCGCTGCGGCTGGTTCTCGTAGATCAGGTAGGGAGCGGATTCACCGTCGATGACCGCCTCGTCGACCACGACCTTGGTCACGTTCTCGGTCGAGGGCAAGTCGTACATCACGTCGAGCAGCACGTTCTCGATGATCGTGCGCAGGCCGCGCGCGCCGGTCTTGCGCGCCATCGCCTTGCGAGCGATGGCATGCAGAGCGTCTTCGCGGACCTCGAGCTCGCAGTCGTCCATTTCGAACAGCTTGCGGAACTGCTTGACCACGGCGTTCTTCGGCTCGGTGAGGATTCGAACGAGGGCTTCCTCGTCCAGCTCGGTCAGCGTGGCCACGACCGGCAGGCGGCCGACGAATTCCGGAATCAGGCCGTAACGGATGAGATCTTCGGGTTCGACCCCGGCCAGGATGCGGGACACGTCCTCGATCTCGGGGTTGCGCACCTCCGCGCGAAAACCGATGCCGGCCGACTGCGACCGCTCCTGGATCACCTTGTCGAGACCCGCGAAGGCCCCGCCGACGATGAACAGGATGTTGCGCGTGTCGACCTGCAGGAACTCCTGCTGGGGGTGCTTTCGTCCGCCCTGCGGCGGGACCGAGGCCATCGTGCCCTCGATCAGCTTGAGCAGCGCCTGCTGCACGCCCTCGCCGGACACATCACGGGTAATCGAGGGGTTCTCGGCCTTGCGGGAAATCTTGTCGATCTCGTCGATGTAGACGATGCCCTGCTGGGCTCGCTCGACATCGTAGTCGCACTTCTGCAACAGCTTCTGGATGATGTTCTCGACATCCTCCCCCACGTAGCCGGCCTCGGTCAGGGTCGTGGCGTCGGCGATCGTGAACGGCACGTTGAGCATGCGCGCCAGCGTTTCGGCCAGAAGGGTCTTTCCGGACCCGGTCGGCCCGATCAGCAGGATGTTGGATTTGGCCAGCTCGACGTCGTCACGATGCTTGTACGACTCGAGCCGCTTGTAGTGGTTGTAGACCGCAACGGACAGAACCTTCTTGGCCGGCTGCTGGCCGATGACGTAGTTGTCCAGGAAGTCGTGGATTTCGTGCGGCGTGGGCAACGCCTCGCGCTCTGCCTCGCCGGCGCCCTCGAGCTCCTCGCGAATGATGTCGTTGCACAGCTCGACACACTCATCGCAGATGTAGACGCTCGGGCCGGCAATCAGTTTTCGCACCTCGTGCTGACTCTTCCCGCAGAAGGAGCAATACAGAATCTTGCCGTCGCTGGTCGATTCGCTCATATCCCGTCAATAATCTCGATTCGGCAAACTACCGAGGAGTTTAACCGATTATGCACGCCCCTACTGTGAGCGGCGGTCACTGAGCACGGCGTCGACGAGCCCGTAGTCCTGGGCGTCTTCGGCCGACATGAACTTGTCGCGATCGGTATCCCGCTCGATCGTTTCCAGATCCTGGCCGGTGTGCTTGACCAGTATGCGGTTGAGCGTGTCCTTCATCTTGAGGATTTCGCGGGCGTGAATGTCGATGTCCGACGCCTGGCCCTGGTAGCCGCCCAGCGGCTGGTGGATCATCACCCGGGAATGCGGCAACGCGTAGCGCTTTTCCTTGGCGCCCGCCGCCAGAAGCAGGGCACCCATGCTGGCGGCCTGCCCCACGCACATCGTCGCCACGTCCGGCTTGACGAACTGCATGGTGTCGTAGATCGCCATGCCGGCCGTCACCGACCCGCCCGGTGAATTGATGTAGATGTTGATGTCCTTGTCGGGATTGTCCGATTCCAGGTAGAGCAACTGCGCGACGATCAGGTTGGCCGCGTAGTCCTCGATCGGGCCGACGATGAAGATGACCCGCTCCTTGAGCAGGCGCGAGTAGATGTCGTAGGCCCGTTCGCCGCGAGCCGATTGCTCGACGACCATCGGTACCAAATTGAGCGCTTTTTCGTTCATCCCTGACCCATCAGTTCCTTGAATGTCATGCTCTTGGCGTCGACCCGGGCGTTTTCCAGCACCCAGTCGACTACCTGGTCTTCGAGCACCATGTTTTCGACCTGATCCATCAGGCGCGGTTCCGAACGGTAGACTTCGATAACCTGTTCGGGATGGTCGTAGGTTTCGGCCATCTCCTCGATGCGCGCCTGCACGCGCGAGGCATCGAGCTTGATGTCGTGCTGGCGGGCGATCTCGGCGAGCAGCAGCCCGAGACGGACCCGCTTCTCGGCGCCTTCCCGCAGCTGTTCGGCCGGGGGCGGCTGCTGGTTGCCGCGCTCCTGGATCTGGCTCTGCATCTGGCGAACTTCCTGGGTGACGGCGCTTTCCGGCAGCTGGAAGTCGCCGTAGCGTTCCGCCAGGCGGTCGGTCACCGTCTGCTTGAGCCGGTTGGCCACGGCCTGGCGCATTTCGCGCTCGAGATTCCTCCGGACGTCGGAACGCAGCTGCTCGACACCGCCTTCGACGCCGAAGCTCTCGGCGAATTCCTCGTCGACCTCGGGCAGGTGGGCCTCTTCGACGGCCTTGACCGTCAGCTGCACCCTGGCCGTCTTTCCGGCGAGGCTCTCGTGGCGGTAAGTGTCGGGGAAGGTCAGCTCGACTTCCTTCTCAGTGCCCGCTTCGGCACCGCTCAGCTGCTCTTCGAGCTGCGGGAAGGACGAGAGCTGCCCGATCACCGGGGCGATTTCGTGCTGACCGACATCGGGAATGCGCTCCCCGTCGAGATCGGCCACGTAGGCGACGTGCACGCGGTAACCCTCGGCCGCAGCAGCCTCGACCGGCTGCCAGCTGCGACGCTGCTCCCGGAGGGTGTTGAGCATGTCGTCGACGTCCTCTTCCGACACCCCGACGTCCGGCTTGTCGACCTCCATGTCCGAGACGTCGATCATGGGCATGTCGGGAAACACTTCCAGATCGGCCGTGAACTCGAAGTCGCTGGTATCCTCCCGCGGCTTCGGCTCGACCCGGGTGACGCCGGCCACGCGCAGCTCCTGCTCGCCGATCGCTTCCTGCAGGCTCGACTGCATGACTTCTTGCAGGATTTCCTCGCGAACCTGGTCGCCGTAGCGCTTTCGAATGATGTTCATCGGCACGCGACCCGGCCGGAATCCCTTCAGGCGGACCTGTCGGCGCAGCTCGTTGAGCCGTCCCGAAACCTTGCTGTCAATGCTCTCGCCCGGAACCTGGACCGTCATTTTGCGCTCCAGATCACCAGTTTTCTCGACGGATACCTGCATGTTCGTGTCTTTGTGAAGTGTCTTGATGAATTGAACGAAGCCGGCCGGTGAACCCGGCCGGCCAGGAATTGGTGGGCCGTCAGGGACTCGAACCCCGAACCTACTGATTAAGAGTCAGCTGCTCTACCAATTGAGCTAACGGCCCTCGGGTGGGGTGAGCGACGGGGATTGAACCCGCGACCTCTGGAGCCACAATCCAGTGCTCTACCAACTGAGCTACGCCCACCATCGAACAAATTTTACGGCAACCCGAAGTCGCAAAACCGCCATTATAACCCGTATCGTGGCGGGTTGGCGCGCCCGGCAGGACTCGAACCTGCAACCGTCGGCTTAGAAGGCCGATGCTCTATCCGGTTGAGCTACGGGCGCCGAAACTGATTGCCGGGTCGCGCCTGCGACGCGATTGGTCGGGGTGACAGGATTCGAACCTGTGACCTACTGCTCCCAAAGCAGTTGCGCTACCAGGCTGCGCTACACCCCGGCATTTCAAGCCGATCGATATTACGGATTCGTTCCCGGACGGTCAACCCCGCGCGCGTCAGCACAGGCCTCCGGGACGACGAGCCGAGCGACCCGAACACGCTGCTCATCATCATAGCGCCCCGTCCAGGCAACCACCGGCCGGCAATCCGTCAGAACACCGAGGCGCGGAAACCCGCTCGCACGGCCCGCGTCGACATGCCCGATCCGTTCCTGCCAGAGCCGCCGCCCTTTCCAATCGTAGCCGGCCACGACCAGCGCCCCGGAAGAATCCACCCGGTCGATCCAGGACAACAGGAATCCCCGCGGCGCAATCGCGAGATCGACGCGCCCCACGGCCGTACCTTTGCCGAGTGTATCGGCAGGCTCGAACGAGCGACCGCCGTCGGCCGAAACGGCGACACGCACCAGTGGCTCGCCGCCCCCCATGGTGAACCAGGCCGCCGCGACGCGCTCGTCCTGCGCCACCACGGCCGGGCCATTGACTGGGCAGCCGCCGATTCGCCAGTTATCTTCGTGGAGGCGCTCCGGCTCGCTCCAGCCATCGGCCGTTCGGCGGATTACGTAATGGTCGCGTGTCTCGTCTTCGCTACGATCGCGATAGACCACGATCGGCCCCGCCGCGGTCATCGCCGAGGCCGTCTGGCAGCAGTCGCAGACCCGCTCGTCGAGCACCGCCTCGGCGGACACGCGACCATCCGCTTCGAGCACCCCAGTGCGCAGCGTCATCGCGCCCTTTTCGCCTCCGGCGCGAGCCATGAGGCGACCGTCCAGCCAGGTGACACCCACGGCAGCGGGGGAATCGGCGAAATAGCTCACGAAGCCGTGCTCGGTCGGCGTACCGTCGCGATGCGGGGAGACCGGTACGCTCCAGGAGGCACCCTCGTCGCTGGAGCGCGCCATCACGACGTCGTAGGCGTAGGTCGAAGGGCCCGACTTGACCAGCCAGTGAGCCACCCAGTCACCTCCGGGCAGGACGAACAGCCCGGGCGTATCGGCCCAGTTAACGAACCAGTCATCGCCGCGCGCGATCCGCCGTGCCGGCCCGAAACCATCGCTGCCGAGCACCGAGAACATGAGGGCGTGCCCGTCGCCGACGGGCTCGATCCAGCTCAGTATCAGGCGATCTCCCCCGAATTCGGCAAGGGACGGCGCGAGACTGCCCGGCCCTGCCGGGCTGCCGAGATCGCGCAAATCGGCAGCCGGAGCGGGCAAGACGAGAACGAGCACAACGGCGACGAGGAAAATTCGCTGTGAAGGGTTCATGGCGGCCAACTGTGTTTCGGTGACGTAACGATACTACCCGTGGTTGGCTGTTTGGGTGGACTTAGAGCGGTGCGTCCGTCGTCTGTGCGTCCGTCGTCTGTGCGTCCGTGGTCTGTGCGTCCGTGGTCAGTGCGTCAGTGCGTCAGTGCGTCTGTGCGTCAGTGCGTCTGTGCGTCTGTGCGTCCGTGGTCAGTGCGTCAGCACCGGTAGTCCCGGCCGGAGCGACAGCGGAGAGCCGGGACCTTCTCTGCCCCAGCCGCCAACCGCGAAAAGGCCCCGGATCGAGTCCGGGGCTTCAGAGTTCCGGGGCAGCCGCGCACCAGACGCACTGACCACTGACTACGGACGTACTGACCACAGACGTACGGACCACAGACGTACGGACTACTGACGCACGGACAAACAGAAACCCCGGATACGAAAAAGCCCCATTCGGGGATGGGGCCTCTTCTTTGTTTGGCGCGCCCGGAAGGATGGCTGCGCGGCCTGCGGCCGCTTGTCCTTCGGACT
>JAAAPE010000018.1 GCA_009908385.1 Gammaproteobacteria bacterium | reverse complement strand
TTGTCGAGGGCGTCCACGCGCGCAGTGCCGCATGCCGCGCTAGCGACAGACTCTTCGACCGACGACCGCAGGACCCCGCGAAGCGGGCCCGGGCGAAATCGCCTTTGACTTGTCGAGGTTCCCACTGCGACCAGTGGCGCGAACCCTAGATCCACGGCAGGGAACAACAACCCGGCACTCTGCCATCCGGCAAGAAGGTCCCGGATCTGCGCTGCGCTCCGTCCGGGACTACAGTGGAGTGAGCCCTATAGTTCACGCGGCGCAGCCGCCCCGCAACGCCCGGCAGATGCCGAGCCAAAAAACCAAAGAACGAAAAAACCAATCAACCCCAGCACCCCGACACCGTGCAAGCAGCAGTGGAAGACCGCCGGGCAATCGGCTATTGTCCATCGACGGATTGGCTGGAGGGGTCGGGGATTGTCGGGCGAGGGAACCCGGGGTACGCGTCTTGGACGAGAACGAAGGGATTGATGCGAGCAAGGCCCGGGCCATCCGGACCCGGCTGCAGGCCATTTACGACGTGGTACCCGTGGGCATCACGATTGCCGACCCGGAAGGCCACATCATCGACTGCAACCCGGCCTCCGAGAGTCTGCTGGGCATCACGCGCGAGGAGCATCTCAGCCGGCGCTACGACAAGGGCTGGGAAATCTTCGACGAGGACGGCCAGCCGATGCCGCCGGAACGCTTCGCCAGCGTCCGCGCCCTGACCGAACGTATCGAGTTTCACGACCAGCTCATGGAGGTCCGCCATCCGGACGGGCGAAGCGTGTGGTTGTCAGTCAGCGCCTCGCCCGTCCTGCGCGACGGGATCGGCGTGGTAGTCGCCTACGTCAACGTTTCCGAGCTGGTCGACGCCAGCCGCCATATCCAGCGTCTGGCACTGCACGATTCACTGACAGAGTTGCCCAACCATACGCTGTGTCTCGACCTGCTCGACAAATTCCGGGAGATCAACGAAACACTGGGACACGATACGGGCGACCACCTGCTCAAGCTCACCGCCGCCAGGCTCAGGGAGCTGGCCGGTCCGAACGACGTGGTGGCCCGGTTCAGCGGGGACGAGTTCCTGCTTGCCGCACCCGGCGGCGATCCCGGCACGCTCGCCCGGCAGGTGCTCGAGGTCATCGCTACGCCGGCGGAAACAGCGAAAGGGCGCATCGTGCTCACCGCCAGCATCGGCATCGCCTGTTTCCCCGAAGATGGACGGGATGCGGCGGAGCTGTTGCGCCACGCCGACATCGCGATGACGCAGTCGAAGGCCTCGCGCAATCGGCACAGCTTCTACAACGCAGACATGGGCCGGCAGGTCGAGGAGAGCCTCAACCTCGCGCGCGATCTCGACGGCGCCCTGGACAACGGCGACCTGCAGCTGGTGTTCCAGCCACAGTTCGATCTGGCTTCCCGGAGGATCAACGGAGCGGAGGTCCTCCTGCGCTGGAACCATCCGCATCGCGGCTGAAGCGAGTTCATCCCGGTCGCCGAGAAGCGGGGGATGATGACCACCATCGGCGAATGGGTGATGCGCCACGCCTGCCAGCAGCTTCACGACTGGCGCCAAGCGCACCTGAAGTTGCCGGGACGGCTGGCGATCAACGTATCGGCGCAGCAGTTCGACCACCCCGACTTCATCGACCGCACGGCCGACATCATCCGGTCGGCGGACGTCACACCCCAGTCGCTCGAGATGGAGTTGACCGAAAACAGCGTCGCGGTCGACCCCGAACGGGCCACGCAGGTGCTACACGCCTTCCGGAAGATGGGCATGGGCCTGGCGCTCGACGATTTCGGTATGGGCTATTCCTCGCTGACCTATCTTCGCCAGTTCGAAGTCCACAAGCTCAAGATCGATGGGTCCTTCATCCAGAAGATGGTCGAGCTCGACAGCGAACGCATCATTGTGGCCACCATCGTCGGCATGGCACGGACGCTCGGGCTGCGGACCCTGGCCGAAGGCGTGGAGACGACCGAACAGGCCGAAATGCTCGCCGAACTGGGCTGCGAATCCGCGCAGGGTTTCCTGTTCGGCTATCCGGTAGCCGCCGACGAGTTCGCCCGGGAGTGGCTGGGCAAGCCCGCCGAGAAAGAACCGGCCTGACCGCTGCCGGGACGCGTCGTTCGAGCGCTCAGGCCGCGTCCGGCAGTTGCCAGCGGCGATCGTAGAATGAGCACAGGGTGTCGATGAACACCTGCGCGCGCGGCGGGAAGCCTTCCCGGCGATAGCTGCACAGCCGCTCGAAGATCCTTCGACGGAAGGCCTCGAGATCGGCAGGGTCTCCGGAGAGATTGTCGGCGCTGGCGCGGAATCGAGAGCCCGCGGCAATGTGGAAGGCCCATTCGATCGCCTGGGGCCGGGCTTCGACGCGCTCGAATGCCCGTTGCTGATGGGCGTCGCGACCGTCGGGGCAATACCAGTAGCCGTAGTCCTCGAGCTGCCGCCGGCGCGCCCCGGCGATGCACCAGTGCGCCACCTCATGCAGCGCGCTGGCGAAGTAGTCGCGGGTGAACACCACGCAGTGGCGCGGGTCGTGATCGCCGGCCGGCCGGTACAGCGGCTCTTCGGCGCCGCCGCGCAGCACCGTGTTGAAGCGCGCCTCGAAACAGCCGTCGAACAGTCGGATCAGGTCCTGGCAATCGTGGTACACGTCAGTCGATGTGGCGGAGCGGAAGGCTGTGCATTCTAGCGAAAAGGTTCCCGCCGTTTCAGGGCACGGGCTCGCCGCCATGGCGTTCGAACCAGGCCAGGATATGGGCGACCTTGCTCATCAGCTGGGTGGGCCGGTTGCTCAGGCTGTGCGAGCTGTCCGGGATGCGCACCAGCGCCGACGGCACGCCCCGCAACTGCAGCGCCTGGTAGTACTGCTCGGACTCCGGCATGGGGGTGCGATGGTCGGCCTCGCCGGTGAGCAGCATGGTCGGTGTGTTCACCTCGCCCACGCGCGAGATCGGCGAACGGGCCATGTAGTGCTCGGGATCCTCCCAGGGCATGGCCGGGAACCAGTAGCGGGTGAAAAAGGCCGGGTTGTCGGCGTAGAGCGCGAAGCTGTACCAGTTGATCACCGGCTTGGCGACCACCGCCGCGCGGAAGCGATCGGTCTTGCTGATCGCCCAGGCGGTGAGCACACCGCCGCCGCTGCCGCCGGTGATGTAGAGGCGATCGGTAGCGACGTAGTCGCGGCCGGCCACCGCATCGACCGCGCTCATCAGGTCGTCGTGATCCTGCGAGGGGTAGGCGTGGTGGATCAGCTGCGCGAACTCCTCGCCGTAGCTGGTCGACCCGCGCGGATTGACGTAGAGCACCAGGTAGCCGGCGGAAGCGAACAGCTGCAATTCCGAGGCGAAGCGAGGCCCGTAGTCGGAATGCGGCCCGCCGTGAATCTCGAGGATCAGGGGGTACGACCTTGCGGGATCGAAATCGGCCGGCTTGACCAGCCAGGCCTGGATCTGCCGGTCGTCGTGGCTGGAGTCTGCCCAGATCGCTTCGGCGTCGGCGATGTCGCGTCCGGCGAACAGGACGCCGTTGATGTCGGTCACGCGCCGGTTCTCGCCGTCGCGCCCGACGGCCACGTCGGCCGGGTGCGTGACGTCGGTGACCGGGTATGTATAGGTTCCGTCCTCGCTGACCGAGAAAGTCCCGGAGCCGTAGGGCCGGCTGTTCGAGACCCCGCCCATGTCGCGGGCGAGCTCGCGCATGTCGCCGTCGAGATCGGTGTAGCCCAGCCGGGTCACGCCCTCGCTGGTGTAACGAAAATAGACACCGCGCGAGCGAGCGTCCCAGGCGGGCTGGACGATCGGGCGGTCGAGGTCGGCCAGCAACTGCTCGTACTCGCCGCTTTCGAGGTCGAGCACGTACAGGCGCGGCATGTGATAGCTCATGCGCTCGTCGTCGAAGCCGGTGAACGCCACGCGTCGTCCGTCGGTCGAGACCACGGGCGAGCCGTGGCTGACTTCACCCTCGGTGAGCTGTTCGATCTCGCCCGAATCGATGTCGAGGCGATAGAGCCAGGCACGCACCGGCTCCTGCTCGGCGTCGTCGCCCAGGTTGGCCGAGAAGATCAGCGATTCGCCGTCCGGCGTCCAGGCCGGGTCGCCCCCGAAGTCGTGCTGACCCTCGGTCAGCTGCCGGGGCGCGCCGCCGTCGGCGGCGATGACGAACAGGTGCCGATCGCCCGGCTTGAGGTAGCCGGCGCCGTCCTGCCGCCAGTGCAGGCGATCGATCACCTTCGCCGGCTCGGCCCAGTCGGCACCTTCGGGCCGGCGCGGCAGTGTCGCCATCGGCTCACTGGGCGATTCGACCAGCATGCTGAAGGCGAGGTAGCGTCCGTCGGGCGACCAGGTGACGCCCGAGGGCGCGGCCGGAAGCTGGGACAGGCGGGTGGTCTGGCCCGTTTCAAGCCACAGCACGTGCAGCTGCGCCCCGCCTTCGCCGGCGCGCACGAAGGCAACGCGCTCGCCGTCGGGCGAGAAGCGCGGGGCGAGATCGCGATGCATGCCCGAGGTCAGCGGCCGGTGGGCATCGCCGTCGGCGCCGATGCGCCAAAGGTTGGAGCGCCAGCGGTCGGCCTGCCGATCGGCGAAGTTGCGCACGTAGACCACCGATTCGCCGTCGGGCGCGATCTGCGGGTCCGACGCCCACTCCATGGCGAACAGGTCCTCGAGGGTGAACGGCGCCGCCAGGGCCGGCAGCGGCAGCAGGCTGGCGGCCAGCAGGAAGACGGCAAGGCGTTGCATCGGTGATTTGCGGGACATGGGATTCGATCCGGGTGGATGGACGGACGTTTCATCATACGACGCAAGCGTGCACGAATCAGCGCCAGTCCATGCCTCGAGGCCGGCACTCGGTCCGGCCGCGCAAAAGGCCGGGCGTGCGAGGTCCTGCTTCGAGGACCGCGCGACAGGCAAGACTCGTTCAGTGACCGCGGATTCGCTCGTGCCAGGCTTCCGGGTCGACCTGGAAACAGCGGCGCATTTCTTCGTAGAGCTCGGGATGGCGCCGCTTGAGCTGGCGCGGCTTCTCGTAGAAGGTCTCGACCAGCACCGCGAAGAATTCCTCCGGCGCGCTGGCGCCGTAGTGATCGAGCAGGGTTCGCGCGCCCTGCCCGGCCCGGCGCTGCAGCTGCTCGAACTCCCGGTGCATCACCCGCGCCCAGGTGGTGTACTGCGACCGCTGGTGCAGCATCGGCGCACCGTCGACCGCCCCGTCGGCATCGTCGAGCTTGTGGGCGAACTCGTGCAGTATGACGTTGTGGCCGTCCTTGATGTCGCGGCTGCCCGCCAGCGCCGAGTCCCAGGACAGCACGATGGGGCCGCGGTGCCAGGACTCGCCCAGCCGGGCCTGCTGCCCGACCGAGCGCACCACTCCGTCGTAGTTCTCCTGCCGCGACACGAAGGTGCTGGGGTAGAGGTAGATGGTCGAGAAGTTCGCGTACTGATCATGCGGCCGGTTGAGCAGCAGGATGCAGGCATTGCCGGCGATGGTCACCCGCATCTCGTCGGTCACCTCGAGTCCCTGAAAACCCTCGAAGGTCTTGTCGTGCAGGAACAGCCGGACGTGACCGTGCAGTTCCTGCTTCAGGTCCTCGGGCAGGCCGCGGTAGAGCGGCACGTTGCGCTCGAGAATGGCCCGCCATTGGTCCGGCAGCGGTTTCCGGGCGATGGCCCGTCGACGGTGCCGCCGCCATCGCCCCCACGCCCACCAGGCCACGCCGGCCAGGAACGGAATCAGGAGCAGCTCCATCAGCCGACGACTCCCGGCGCCTCGCCTGGAAGCGGCGCGCATGGTTGAATAGAATGGCGCCGGATATGGCCAGTACGGGGAACGCGATGACCGAAACTCGCGATCACTGTCCGGAGTGCGACCAGAAACTCCATCCGCAGGAGCTGGCGACCCTGCTGCGCGGTCGCAAGCAGGATTGCTGGTACTGCAGCACGACGCTGAAGGCGCGCTCGAAATTCAACCTGGAACAGATCGGCCAGACGGGCATCGCGGGGTGGGCGCTGGTCGAGACTTTCCTGACCGGCGGCGATACGAGCTACTGGACCCTGGTGGCCGCCGGGGCGATCGTCGTGCTGGTACGGGCCCTGCCGCCGGGGCTGATGCACGGTCCCCACTGGGTGCGCATCCTCAAGGCCTGAGACGCCGGTAGCGGGGGCGGACGAAGCGCCTTGCCGCGGGCCGTCAGTCGCGCACAGCATCCTGCACCCACTGGAAGGCGTACCAGAAATAATCGCCGCTACCGTCGGCGGCCGGCGCAGTGCAGTTGATCTTGTTGCGCCCCGTCGATCCGCGAGCGCCGATCTCGATGGCGATCCGGTGCGGCGGCCCTGCTTCGCTGCGCGTGTCGAGCCGCGTCCCGCTGCTGGCGTAGCAGGCAAGCTGGGCCAGGCGGTAGCCACCCTCGGCCAGTTCAATCACCAGCGAGTCGACCGACTCGCGCACGCCGTCGCCCTTCGGCGAGGGCTCGGCGGCCACCACCGGCAGGGGGCGCGAGCGCACCGCCAGGGCGAAGCGCGCCATGTCGTCGAAACCGCTGGCCATGGGAAAGCGCGGCACCGAGAGCGGATCGGTCCGCGCGCCGACCGCGCCCGAACGCTGGGCCAGCGCGAAGTCGTGCCGCTCGCCCACGATCGCCGCGAGCCGCGCCGAGTCCTCGCCGTAGGGATAGGCGAACAGGTCGGGCTCCGCGCCGATCTCCTCTGCAATGCGGCGATCGGCTCGATCGATGTCGCTGGCCACGCGCCGCGCCCATTCGCGCCATCCTTCGCCGTCCGAGCGGGCGATCAGGTGGCCATGGCCGGCGCTGTGGTTGCCGATGGTTATCCCGTTTTCGTAAAGGACGCGCAGCTGGTCCCAGTCCATGTAGGGCGAGTGACCGGCATCGACCGCATCGGTATTGACGAACACGGCGAACGGCCAGCCGCGTTCGCGAAGCCGGGGCCAGGCTTCGGCATGGACCGACTCGTAGGCGTCGTCGAAGGTGATGGCCACGACGTTTTCGGGCACGGCTTCCTGCCCGCGAATCGAGGCGTCCAGCAACCGGTGGAGCGGCCAGACGGCGAAATCGTGCTCTTCGAGATAGTCGAGATGGGCCTCGAAGCGTTC
Source organism: Gammaproteobacteria bacterium (assembly GCA_009908385.1). Classification (GTDB taxonomy): domain Bacteria; phylum Pseudomonadota; class Gammaproteobacteria; order Xanthomonadales; family Wenzhouxiangellaceae; genus Wenzhouxiangella. The sequence goes on along the minus strand of JAAAPE010000018.1, from coordinate 19,714 downwards.
GGGCGTGACGCTGGTCGACGGCGGTGTATCCCCGCTGACGTGGTGGTAGAGCAGAATCACGCCGTGACGCTCTTGCGACGCCTCGGCGGACAAGCCTGCGGCCAAGGCGACGATCAGGGCGAGCAATCGCGTCATGGATCAGGGCTCCCCGGCCGAGGCGCTGGCCACGGCCGTGCCCGGTCGCTCGCCGATGACCTCGCTGATCAGGGCCCGGTTGGCGCGGATGATCTGCTTGATCTCCTCGACGTAGGCCTCGCGCCGTTCCGAGTATCGAATCAGGCCATCGGCCAGGCTGAGCGCGCGCGGCTCCACGCCCGCCTCGCGCTCGGCCGCACGGATACGGCGAAGCGGCAGGTAGGAGTCGTGCGTATTGAGGTTGTGGATGTAGCGGCGCACGGACTGGCGCACCGAGTCGAAGGCCGCTACCTCGTGCGCGGCACCGGTATCGCGCCTGGAAGGCACCAGGCCGCAGCCGCGCGCATAGCACCAGTGCCCGAACAGGTTGTTGCCCTGGCGCGCGAAGCGCGACCGACCCCAGCCCGACTCCTTGGCCGCCTGGACCAGGGCCAGGGCCTCGGGCACGATGTCGACCCGGCGCTCGAGCAGGGCCAGCGTTTCTTCCCGCGATTCTCCCGGCCAGGCCAGTTCGTACTCGGCGGCGAGACGGCGCATGAAATAGCGGTCGAACAGCGGCAGCGGTTCCTCGTCGCTGACCTGCGGCGCAATGGCCAGCAGCTCGCGGCGCTGCTCGAGCACGCGCTCGTTTTCCGTCGTGACGATCGGGGCCAGGAAATCGAAGAACGCTTCCTTGCGGACCTCGACGCGCTCGAAATCGGTGAAATCGGGCAGCACCTCCGGCGCCGGGCGGAACACCGTCCAGAGCGCGACGGCCGCCATCGCCAGTATCGCGGCGCCTTCGCCGGCCCACTGGGGCGACAGGCGGTTCAGCCAGCCCTTGTCGTCAGTTCGTTGATTCATGATCCTCCGCTTTCGAGGGTGCCCGAAAGCCTTATTGTGCCTCCGGGGCGCGATCGGTGTGTTCATGCCGACCACGGCAGCGGCCAGAGGTTTCATTCACGCGCTTGGGAAGACCGGGCGCCGTGGTCATTCCTCGCGAGTGCGGCGACGGAAATACTCGCCCAGGTTGGGCGGGCGGTAGCGGTCGTCTTCGCGCCATCTTCGCTCGGGCGATTCGTCCAGGACCTCGCCGGAGCGATACCGCTCGTCGGCCCCGATCGGCCGATGCCAGGGTGGGATCAGCCGGAACAGGCCGCGGCGGCTGCGCGCCGGCCCCTGGAACACGTCGGGAGCGGTCTCGGTCTCGCTCACGGCCAGGCCGCACAGGCGCGCCTGGCGGACCATCCACTCGAAGGTGATGTCGGACAGGCCGGTATTGGGGCTGCCGCCGCCGACGTCCCCGTGAACGCCGACGAACCAGCGCTGTTCCATCACCTGGTCGCCGGCCTTCGGGTGGCGGGCCCAGCGCGTGGCCTGGAAGTGGCGCCGCTTCTCGTCGATCGCCAGGGCATGAAAGGCGAACCGCACGGTCGGGCCGAGCTGGGTGTCGTGAAACTGCACGCGACGGCTCAACGGACTCCTGTGCAGCAGAAGCGGGTTGCCCAGCGCGCCAACGGTGTCCCACACGCCGATGAAGTGGATCGGGGTTCGATCCTCGTGACTGAACCGCTGGCGAAACTGCACGGCCTTTTCACCGTCGGGATGCTCGAACGGCGAGCGCGACCGGTACAGGGCGAAGGCCTGCTCGACGCGGTCGCCGAATTCCCGCCGGAGGATGCCGGCGTTGTAGATCATGCCGGCCAGGCTGCGCACCGTGAAGGCCCCCCGGCTGTAGCCGAAAAGGAACAGCTCGTCGCCGGGCGCGTAGTGTTTCACGACGAAGCGATAGGCGTCCTTGAGATTGTCCGAGAGCCCCCAGCCGGTAGCGCCCGCGAACCAACGATAAAGCCAGTTGCCCTCGCTGCCGACGCCCGGCCCGTAGTAGACACGCTGCTCGACGTCGAGCGCGTCACCCCCGGCCACCGCCTCGGCCAGGCGCGGGATGCCGGTCGGCGCCGGCTCCCCGTCGCGCTCGCGATCCGCCGAACTCCAGGTGCCGTCGCAGCAAACGACGATCCGCTTCATGCCAAACTCCACAGCGCCGCGCCAGAATGCCAGACCGCTGGCGCGTCCGGCAGCAACCGCAACCCGCCGGCCGGAGCATCCGGCCTGTCGGGATCATTCGAATTCGTGTGGTACCTGGCGCCAGGAACCCGAAAGTTTTCGGGCTGGTCCGTGACCCGAAGGCCGACGGTAGCCAATCACCCCGGCTTTGCCCTACAAGGCGTACTCGATGATCATCTCCAGGGCCTCGTCGCGCGAGATGAAGCCGTCGTGATCGGCATCGAACTTGTCGAAGATGGCCGAACTCACGCCTACGCCGTGTTCGCCGGTCAGGCAACGGACCAGTTCGACGAATTCGCCGCGTGAAAGCACGCCGTCGCCATTGGTGTCGACTTCCTTGAACATCGCGTCGACCAGTTCCTCGCGTTTCATGACCGTCTTGCTCCGTCGTCGGTATCGGGGTTGGCTGGGAAGAAAAAGATAACACCGATTGAACCGTTTCCGGAGACCGGGGCACTGTAGGGGCAAGAACCGCGAATCTCGGAGAGCGACATTGCGATCGGCCAAGGAAAGAGCCCTCGACACCTACCTGGCGGCCGCCGCGCGCACCGGCGATCGCAAGGCAATGGGCCGACTGGCCGAGCGCTGGCACGCCAGGCTGGTGGCGCACGCCTACCGCCTCACCGGCGAGCGGACACTGGCCGCCGACGCAGCCCAGGACGCCTGGACCGACATTCTGCGCGGGCTGGCCTCTCTCGACGACGCCGCAGCGTTTCCCGCCTGGGCATTCCGCATCGTTTCGCGACGCTGCGCGCGGGTGATTCGCGGCCGACAGCATCGGCGAGCGGGAACGCAAGCCTTCGCGGACGACAACGCGTCGCGGCCGGCCACCTCTTTCGATCCGGCCGACGGCAGCGACCTCGACCGAATCCGCACCGCCATGGCCGAGCTGCCCCCCGACCAGCGCGCCGCCATGGGCCTTTTCTATCTCGAAGGGCTGCACGTTGCCGAAATCGCCGCCGCCCTCGACACACCCCCCGGAACCATCAAGACCCGACTCATGCACGCCCGCAACAAGCTGCGTGCGCTACTCCAAGGAGACCTGCCATGAGCAAGATCGACGACCTGATCAGCCAGACACTCAACGAAGACATGACCCCGGCCGACACCCCGCAGCTGCCCGAGCCCGGCTATTTCGCCCAGGCCAAGGCCCTCTTCACCGGCCGCCTCGGCTGGGTCATGTGGCTTGTCGGCATTGTCCAACTCCTGTTCTCGCTCGGCGCCATATTCGCCTTCTTCCAGATCTTCGGCGACAACAACGTCCTCGACACCCTGCGCTGGGGCATCGTCACCATCGTCCTCGTGCAACTCGTGACCTTTCTGCGTGGCTTCATGGGCAGCCACTTCGAAGCCAATCGTGTCCTCCGCCAGCTCGCACGCCTGGAGCTGAGGCTGGTACGATCGGAGTCGGAAACCGAGCGATGAACCATGCGCCCGTAGCTCAACTGGATAGAGCACCAGGCTTCGAACCTGGCGGTTGGGGGTTCGAGTCCCTCCGGGCGTGCCACCCCTCGGGTACGAAACCGGGGCATCGATTTCCACGCAAGGGAAGGCCTCGAGCTGCTCGATCCAGGCCAGCGCTTCGTCAGGCCCGAGTGGAACGGGGAGTTTTCGCGTGACCGTGACGTAGAACTCCTGGAGAACCTGCGCCGATACGGCGAAGTCGCGTGATTCGATGAGCGCCAGGGCCCGGTAACGCCCGTCCGCCAGCTCGGCATCCGAGGCCGCGGCATAAACCAGGACGTTGGTGTCCAGGAAGCAGTCAGCGTTCATGCAGGGCGTCGCGATCGAAGTCGGCGCCGCCCAGACGCGCCCGCGACTGCTCGCTCAGCTCGCGGATTCGTCGTCGCGCCAGCGCGGCGCGATCGGCGTGCCGCGCCATGCGGGTCAGGTGCTCGCGCACCAGGGCATTGACCGTGGTGTTTCGCTCGGCGGCATAGCGCCGTACCTGCACCAGGACTTCATCGTCGACGCTGAGGGTGATGTTCTTCATGGCGCACTGTTTATGTGGGACTGTGCGCCCGATCAAGCCTTTCCCGCCGGCACGGCGTCTACCAGGGAACGGTCTCTCCCCGATAGTCGAAGAAACCGCCGTTGGCGTCGGCGTCCAGGCCGGCGATCACGTCCAGGAGTTCGGCCGCGGCGACATCGGGGGCACGCACGTCGAGCCCGGCCTTGCCGAAGGGCGCGGACAGGCGCGTGTCGACGGTGCCCGGATGCAGGGCCACGCAGATGCCTTCCTTCGACCGCCGGTGCAGTTCGATCGCGGCAGCGCGCACGAACTGGTTGAGCGCCGCCTTCGAGGCGCGGTAGCTGTACCAGCCGCCCAGTCGGTTGTCGCCGATCGAGCCGACCCGCGCCGACAGCGTGGCGAACACCGACTTGCCCTGCCTGGGCAGGAGCGGCAGAAAGTGCTTCATCAGCAGCGCCGGGCCCGCGGCATTGACGGCGAAGGCCCGGGCCATGTGCGCGGGATCGAGCTGCGACCAGCTCTTTTCGGGCGAGAAGCGGTCATCGTGCAGAAAGCCGGTGGCGTCGATCACCAGGCGCAGATCATCCGCCTCGCGCTCCACGCGTTCGGCCGCCCCGCGGATGCTGTCCTCGTCGGTGACGTCGAGGGATGGTTCACCACGCCGCGACAGGCCGATGACCCGAAGCTTGTCGGAATGCGATTCCAGGTGGGCGCGCAGGGCGGCGCCGATGCCGCCGCTGACACCGATGATCACGGCCGTTCCCTCGGCAGGGAAGGCCTTGGCGTCCTTGGGTTCGATCATTGCTCGGGACGAATGGTAGGGCTGTCAGGCATGATGACCGCGGCCGCCAGAACGCCACGTCAACGCGCCAGGCGGTGGATCGGGAAGGCCCGGCATGGGTTCGGGTCAGCCATCGACGCCACCAGCCAGCACCTGGCCGGCACCATCGGCTCGGACCGCCGATCCCCCCGACGATCAGCCCGCCGGCCACGAGGGGCCGGTCAGGGGCAGTTGGTATCGGTTCCGCAGAGGTTGTCGCCCACCGGCACGCATTCTGGCGCGCTGAACTGCGGCCCGCCATCGTTGTTCCCATCGAGCACGACGTCCTTCACCAACGACTCGAAGGGTGGATTGATGCCGGACGTGCAATACACGCCTTCGTCAGCATTGTCGACGATACTGCTGTCTCGAATCAGGCTGCTTCCACCCGTGAACACGCCTTCCTCGTCGTTCGAATGCACGGTGACGTTGCTGACCACGGAGCCCCTGCCGACACGGATGCCCACATCGCCATTGAACTGGGCGTGGCTGCCGAGGATCCTCGCGGCATTGAACGCGTCGATACCGCTTCCGCCGTTGTGGTTGGCGGTCGAGTCGCGGACGACGCCCTCGCCGCGGACGTCGAATCCGGAGTTGAGATTCCTGGATGCGCGAGAGACGTGGACACGGGATCCCTCGTAGATCACCGCTCCGTGGAACCCGTTCTCACTCAGCGTTACTTCACGCAGCAGGCTACCCTCTCCCAGAATGATGCCATGACCCGAAAACCCCGATAAACGGCCATGCCTGATCGAGATGTCATTGACATTGTCGCCGTCGATCCCGTGGTGAGTCCCAGTCTCGCTCGTGCAGGAGGTCACCGGCGAACCCTCGCAGGTCACGGGCCCCGCGATGCGCATGCCGTTGAGGTCGATATGGACATCGTTGACGGACAGGGCGATTCCCGTGGTTTCGGCCGGCACGTCCAGGCCGCCCGTCAGGACGTAGCTGCCCGCTTGCGTGATCTCGACGGGAAAGCCCGGGTCGTCTCCGGCAAAGCAGCCGTCACCGGCCGCACAGGCCTGGTTGATTTCCAGTCGTCCTTCGTCGGCCCCGGCGGGTGCCGCCAGCACCAGCGCCAGAACCGGGCCGGCAATCAGCGACAGAGATGCGGTGAGTCGGTGCGATGCGTCGCGCTCAGCTGGCGTCATGTCAGCCCTCCTCGAAACGGTCGGAGAAAATGGCGTCACCGAGCGGCTCGGCGCTCAGGGAAGCGATGTCGGAGCTCGTGCCGGCTTGTTCGATGGCGCTGAACACCACTGCGCCAAAGCTGCCATCGCCTTCGATCAGCAGCAGGCTGCCGTGATTGTAGGCGGTGCCCTGTACGGTGCCGCCGGCTCGCATGGACACCGCCATGCGGCCGCCCGAAAAGCCGGTGGCGGCATCGACGTCGGCATTGTCCGCAAAACCGGCCGTTGCGGCGTCGAAGAAAGGATGAAAGCTGCTGCCGTCGAAACGGACCAGGTCTGCATCCTCGAAAACGTTGCCGTCGAGTTCGATGGCCGTATCGAACGACAGAAGCATGTCGTCGTTGTCATCCACAGCCACGGCGTCAACGTCAGTACCAGCCGAAAGACCCTCGGCGTTGGCGTCGAAGGCCAGCGAAAGACTGTCGTTGTCGCTCAGCACGATATCCCCGGGTGCAATCACCAGCCCGCCGGATTCAACGTGTGTGTCGGTCGAGAAGTAAAAGCGATTGGCGTCCAGCCGCTCGAAAGCGTCGATCTCGACTGGTGCCTCGGTCAGCGTGTCAACGAGTGCGGTCGAGCCGGGCGAGGGATCGAAGGAGATGACTGACTGCGGACCGGACTGCGTGCCGACGACGGCATCGATCGGGTCGAAGGTCAGATACCAGAGACTGGCGACGGCCGCTTGACCGCTCGATGCGCCCAGCGCCAGCGCAACTACGCCGATGGCAATCGATGACAGTTTCAACTGGAAGCCCCTTCGATTGGACGAAAGAAACATCAGCCTGCCGAAGGCATCCGGCCACGGACAACAGCGACCCGTGTCCACTCGGTGTCCACTCCGGATTCGAGCCGCGCGCGACCAGACCGTCGGAGCGTGTTCAGTTTGCGTCGGGATCGGAAGCCGCGCGCTCGAGATTCCAGAGCCGCTCGGTCAGCACCGCAACGGCTTCACGCAATCGGCGGCGATAGGTGCCGTAGGCCAGGCCGGCCTCGTGAGCGGCGGCACGTTGCTTCGGCGCCGGCTCGAGATAGGTATGGGTCAGCACGGCGACGAGGTCGCGCCCGCGTCGATGTTCCGAAAGCGCCTGGATTTCGCGTTTGAAAAGCGCGTGTAGCACGTCGCCCGGCGACTGCCGGGTGTCGGCCCCGGAGATCCTTTGCACCATCGGAGAACGGGCCAGCTCGACCCGGTCGAGCGAACGGCGCCGGCTCATTGCCGACAGCGCATCGCGCACGGCGTCCTCGAAGTCCTCGCGCGTCATCACCGCGGCGTCGTCCCCGCGGCCGGCCGGCTCGCCGAGAGAGACCAGGCGCCCCATGACGCCGTCGATCCACTCGGCAAACGGCGCCACGCGCCAGTCGTGGCCCATGATGAAAAAGGGCTGGCCGTCCTGGGAGAACTCGGTACCGGGCAACGCGCGGATGCCGGAGTACCGCGCCTGGGTGCGATTGGGCTCGTTGTCCGGGCGCACGCTCCCGGTCAGGGCCAGGCCTTCGACGCTCACCGGCATGAACGCGTTACGGCACTGCAGCTGCGCCACGCCGGCCGGCAAGGGACCGGACTCGTCGCCCGCCAGCAGGAAACGGGCCAGCATGGCGCGTTCACCGCGCCTGAGCGGCGCATGCCCTTCGACGTGGTCGCGAAAGGCCCCAACGGCGGGATCGCGCGATGCCGTCTCGGCGTCGAGCGCTTCGAGGTCGAGGTAGAACGACATCCCGAGCGGACGATGGTCGGCATTGCGAAGCACGGCCAGCCAATCGGGCGCGGCGGCCACCCAGGTCTCGAACCAGTGCCGTGCTTCGCGGCCCCATTGCCGTTCGGTGAGATCGGCCAGGACGGGCGAATCGCCATCCCGCAGGCGATCGACATGCCAACCCGTATCGCGGCCGATCACGAAGATGCGGCGGACGGCGGGCAGGCCGCGCATCAGATACAGCACGTCGGAGATTGCCGACTCTCCGATCTCGCCGGCGCGATCGAGGAGATGACGCATGCCGCGGCGGATGAGGCGGCGGTGGTGGTCGGGGTGCCGGTGTTCGAGCCGAGCGCAAAGGGCCTCACCGACCAGATCGTGCGAGATCAGACCCGGCAGGGTCTCGCGCGCAAAGGACTGGCGGCGGAGCCACTCGAACAACTCTTCGACATCGTCGTTGCCCAGCATGGCCGCCAGCAGGGGCCGGCTCAGGCGGCGCGTGAGGGCGCAGGCGAACAGCGCATCCCGCGCGGCCTCCGACGGCGCGTGAACCAGGTGACGCTCGGAGAGTTCGCGCACCAGCTGCGGGCTGTCGGCCAGCGCCGGTTGGCCGCTGGCCACCTCGTGCCCGAGCTGGGCGGCGAGGGTGAGCGCCAGCGGATGCCCCCCGGCCAGCGCGTGAATGCCGGCGCGCGCGGGCAGCGGCACGCCCAATCGATCGAGCAGGGACTCGGCCGCCTCGGGCTCGAGCCCCTCGAGCCGGTGGACCCGTGCCAGGCGCGACCAGCCCGCGTCGAGCTGCCACTGCGAAGCCGGCTGCTGACGCATCGCCAGCACCACCCGAAAACGCCCGGGCAGGTCGGCCAGCAGATGCTCGCGAAACCATGTCTCCAGCTGCGCCAGGGCCTCGAAATTGTCGATCAGCAGCACGGCCAGGTCCCCCGGGGCCCCCTCGGCCGTGTCGATGGCGCCGCGAATCGCCCGTTCGACGGCTTCTCTCCCGCCGGTCAGGTCGCCGGCGTCGATCTGGATGGCGCCGAAATCGAGGTCACGCGCCCTGCGCTGAAGCGCATCGAGGAGAGCGCTTTTGCCCATGCCGCCGGCGCCGTGCAGCAGCAGCACACGAACAGGCGGCGAAGCCGACAACATGCGCTCGAACAGCGCCAGCTCGGCCTCGCGGCCGACGAAGTGCCGCGCGCGTTCGCGTTCGACCGTTTCCCCAAGCCGGCAGACGGGAATCTCCGAAATCTTTTCCCGCTCGGCTGCACCGTCCCCATTGGCGGTCATGTCGAAACCTCGATTCTTCTGGAGAATCGGGGCCCTACCGTAACAGGACCGACCGGGACCCGGCGCGTCCTGCCAGGGAACGGCTTCACCCTTGCAGTCGAAGAACCCGGCGTTGGCGCCGGCCAACGGGTTCACGATCACCCGGTCTCCGGTCGAATGTCACCAGCGCGCATTCGGTTCGATCTCCAGCTGGAGACAGGCGGCATCGTGGCCGCTCAGGTCATGCGCGTCGGGTCGTTGCGTCCGTACTGGTCGTGGCTGGACACCCAATCGAGCGAAGAGATGGCCGCACCCAGCGAGATCTCGCCGGCCAGCACGGTGCCGGCGATGATCTCGGCGAACTGCATGACCTTGCCCGGCCCCTCGCAGCCCATGATCCGCAGGCTCTCCGACTGGGTCGCCAGGCCCGTGCCGCCGCCGATGGTCGCGACGATCAGCGATGGCAGGGTGATCGAGATGTAGAGATCCTTGTCCTCGGTCAGCTCCGTGTAGAGGATCCCGGCCGAGGACTCGGCCACGTTGGCGACGTCCTGCCCGGTAGCGATGAAGATCGCCGTGATCGCGTTGGCCGCATGGGCGCCGTTGTTGTTGGCACCGGAGAGCATGGCGCCGATGGTGGCGATCTTCGAATGGGCGTAAAGCTGTTCGGTGTCGGCGTCCATGACGTCGCGCAGCACGTCGCGCCTGACCGTGCACTCGGCGGTGACGCGCTTGCCGCGGGTACGCATGGAATTGATCTGCGAGGCCTTCTTGTCGGTGGCGAAGTTGGATTCGAGATAGAAATCCTTGACCTCCGCGCCGGTGAAATTCTGCAGGATCCAGTTGCAGGCCGCGAAGGTGGCCTTGCCCACCATGTTCATTCCGGCCGCGTCGCCGGTGACGAAGTTGAAGCGCGTGTAGCAGAAGCGGCTTACCAGGTAGTAGTCGACATACTTGAGTCTGGCGAAGCGGTCGGACTCGCTGCAGACCTCGCGCAGCGTCTCGGTGCGCTCCTTGAGCCAGTCGGCGAAGCGTCGCGCCGCGGCCGCGTCCTCGAAACAGAACACCGGCGCGCGCTGCATGTTGTCGCCGACGACCGTGCACTTCACGCCGCCGCACTCGCGGATCACGCGCATGCCCCGGTTGTAGGACGCCACCAGGGTGCCCTCGGTGGTCGCCAGCGGCACGTAGAACTCGCCCTGTGCGTGTTCGCCGTGCACCAGCAGCGGGCCGGCGATGCCCAGCGGAACCTGCGCCGCGCCGGTCAGGTGCTCGATGTTGCCGCGCGTGATCGACGGGTCGAAGGAATAGCGGCTGATGTGCTCGATCTCGGCCCCTGTTCGCGCCTTCACGAACGCCTGCCGGGCGCGGATGATGTCGTCGCCGTAATCGTTCTCGGGGTCGCGGGGAATCGTGTCCGGCGCGCGCTGGCCGGACTGCAGCCGATCGCTGACCGACACCGACAGCTTGCCGAAGGGCGCCGCGCGAAACGTCAACTCGATCTCGTGCTCACCTTCTTCGAGCGGATCGATGTCGAGCTGCAGCACCAGCAGGGTGGCAAGGGGAAACTCGAGCCCGTCGTCGCCGAGCAGCTCCGGCAAGGCCGTCGCCGGCGAGCCGTCGACCGACAGGCGGATGCGATCGGACGCGATCTCCTCGCCGTCGACCCGCAGCAACTCGACGGCCTCCAGCCGCGCCGGGCTGAGCCGGTTCTTGATCGAGAAGCACACGCCGGCTTCGGTATTGCGAAGGCTCGAACGGTTGTAGAGCCGCTTGAGCAGGGCCTTGGGTACGAAACGCATCATTCTTCTCCCTATCCGGCGCCCGGCCGGCGTTCTGTTGGCAGCAACCCTGCAAATAATAGATCAGCATGCGGCCGCGCTCTTGCTTCAGATCAATGTCGGCCATTGCCGGTATCCGGCGAACCGGTTGGGTGCCAGTGGGCGACGGGCAACGCCGGCGTCCACGCGCCGCACAGGGAGCAGCCGCCATTCGCGTCGCCGGTCCAACATTGGCATAATGCGGGCTGGACGTGTCTTCGCACGGGAGACCGCAAACCGTGACATCCATCGCGCATGCGATCGGCACCGGGCCGGCGCGGCCGGCCAGGGCCAGGGGGGCGAACCAAGGTGAATAAGGCGGAGGCGGAACGCGGCTTTCTGACCCGCGATTCCATTGCCAACATCATCCGGCTGGGCAGCCTGGTGGCGATCGCACTGGGCCTGTTCGCCATTGTGTCGGGCGGCCTGGCGATCTACCTCAACCTGTCGGCCCAGCTCGATCTCGAGCGCGCCAACGGCGCAGCCGCGCAGCACGCCGGCCGCATCGGCGGCGCCCTGTCGGACATCCAGACCAGCCTGCGCGACGCCAGCGTGGTCGACGCGGCCCGTTCGGGCAGCGCCGATGCCCTGCGCCGCGCGCTGCGCGAGCGAGGCACCACCGGCATCATCGACGTGCGCGTGCTGCCGGCCCAGATCGACGAGATCGCCCTCAACGGCGACGGAAACCTGGACTTCGCCGCGACCGAGTCGGCGATCGAGGCGATCCGAGACTCGCGCGCGGAGATCCGCGTCATCCAGGCCGGCTCGGCCGACGAAAGCCTGGTCTTCGCCCAGCGCCTGCCCGGCGAGAGCGGCGTACTGCTGCTGCGCCTGACCACCAGCGTGCTCACCAGCCTGCTCGAATCCGTGGACGCCCTCGACTTCGTCGCGCTCGCCCAGGACAACGGCGGCAACTACGCGGTGCTCGACGCCACGGGACGGCCCGCGGCCGCGCGCATACGCAACCTGCCCATCGAGGGCAGCCGCCTGGTCTTCCAGTGGAGCCGGGCGATGGTGACCGCACCGGTCGACAACCGCACCGCCGTCATCGTGGGATCCTCGGGCATCATCGTCCTGATGATCGGCCTGCTGCTGCGACGCCGAACACGCCTGGCGCGATACCTCGAACACCATGCGCCGGAGCGCGCGCCCGCCGGGCGCGCGGCCGACGGCCCGGCGCAGGCCGAGGCCACGATGGTGCTCGGCCCCGACGGCGAGGCCCCCGAAGAGCGGGGCCGCGACGAGGAAGACGACGACGAGCAGGCCACCGTGGTCGCGGGGGCGCCGGACCTGCCGGAATGGCTGCGCGACGACCTCGACAAGAAGGGCTGAGCGGCCCGTCCGGCATCGGGGCGAGGCGTCCCGCGCGCCCCGCTGAAAAGCCCGAAAGTGTGATCTATATCTCATATTAGTTTTCAGTTAAGATGGGGCTTCAACCCATGGGTCGGGGGAACGATTCTTGAGCGAAATCAGCGCCTACGACTACACCGGCGCGATCGGTCGGGCATTCGGAAACTTCATCGTCGTGCGCGAGCTGGGCCGCGGCGCGATGGGGGCCGTGTTCGTCGGCTATCAGAAGTCGCTCAAGCGCCAGGTCGCCATCAAGCTGCTGCCCAAGGCGCTCGCCCGTAGCGAACTCGCCCGCCAGCAGTTCCGCGACGAGGCCGAGACCATCGCCATCCTCAATCACCCCCACATCATCACCATCTTCGAAAGCGGCGAAGACGACGACTACTTCTACCAGGTCATGCAGCTCGTGGAAGGCCAGGACCTCGCGCACATCCTCGCCAAGCTCAAGCGCCACCCCGTGCCGGCACGCCGAATCCTGCCGCTTCATCACAGCCTGCGGCTGATCGGCGAGGTACTCGACGGCCTCGACTTCGCGCACGAAGAAGGCGTCATCCACCAGGACCTCAAGCCCGCCAACATCCTGGTCGACAACCGCACCGGCCGGGCATTGATCGCGGACTTCGGCATCGCCAAGACCCAGCAGATCGAGTACGCCGCGCGCGGCATGATCGTGGGCACGCCGCAGTACCTCTCGCCCGAGCAGGCCGCGGCCGACGAGACCGACCGGCGCACCGACATCTACTCGGTGGGCGTGATCCTGTTCGAGCTGATCGCCGGCCAGCTGCCGGTCCGGCGGGAGAGCGGCAAGGAGACGGTGGCACGCAAGATCAGCGCGCCCGACACCTTCTTCACCAAGCCGCCCAGCGCCTGCTCACCAGCCATCGACGGGGGACTGGAGTCGATCATCCTCAAGGCCACGGCCGCCGACCCGGGCCGACGATTCGGAACCTGCCGGGCCTTCGGCCAGGCCTTGCAGCGCTGGGACGGCTCGCAACAGCGGCAGGCGGTCCGGTGAGTACCGGCAAGGCCCACAACATCGACGCCCGCACCGCCGAGCTGATCGCCCGGCAGATCAACAGCGGCTACATGAACGCCTGCGGCTTCGGCATCGATCACCCCACCAGCGAGCGGGCCTACGAGACCCTGCACCAGACCCTATCGGCGGCGCTCGAGCAGGATCCATCGCTGTCGCTGATCCTCGACCGCGGCACCCTGTTCATCGAGAAGCACCCGGTGGGCGCGCGTTTCAATCCCAAGCGCATGGTCGACGCCTTCAACGAGATCGGCCTGGAATCGATCACCTTCGACGCCGGCATCAGCCTGTCCGACACCCGGGCGCTGATGGCCACACTCTCGAATCTGCTCGACTACGACTCTCTGTCCGACGCCGAGGCCGAGCTGGCTCGCCAGCAGTCCGGTTCGATCCGCTTCAACTACATCGTCTACCGCAAGGTCACTTCCGACCAGAAGGTGGTCGGCGGCGACGAGGAAGGCGAGGACCCAGGCGAGTCGGTCAAGCGCAGCAAGCCGCCGAGCCGCTTCACCGGCGGATCCACGGCGCCGGGCGCCCGCGTGCTCGATCAGCTCGATTCCTTCCTGTCGATGGGCGGCCTGTCCGGCGACACCGGCGGCGGCGAACAGGACGGGGCCGACAGCGAGGCGCGCGCCCGGATGGCCGAACACCTCAAGCAGCTCGCCCGCGAGATCGAGCTGGGCGGCGGCGAACTCGAAGGGATCTCGGCCGAGCAACTGTTCACCGCCATGAATTCCCTCCGCCAGCGCGTGCACAAGTCCATGGCCAACCAGCAGGACATCGACCGCATCATGGCCGAGAGCGGCGACGTGGTCAGCGAAGTCGACGAACTGACTTATTCCACGCTGGTCAGCCTGGTGCGAGAGGAATACCGGGGCGGCAAGTTTTCGGTCAAGCGCATGGCCCAGATCATCAACCGCATGCTGCCCGACGCCGGCGATCTCAAGCGCCTGCTGCCGCGGCTGCGGCAGGGGCTGGTGGAAGAGGGCATGGCCATGGACCAGTACGCCGAACTGGTGCACGAGCTGTCGACCGAACTGCGCGGCGAACACCTGGTGCACGCGCTGGAAACCGGCGCGGAGAACGTCGGGCTGGACGTCGACGAGCTCGTCCGTCAGATCCAGGAAGACCCCACCGAGGCCGCCCGCCTGGTGGTCCTGGCCACGGAGCTGCGCCAGGGCGGCGTCAAGGACGACGGACAGCTGTCGTCGGCCTTCACCGACTACATCGAGCGCGTCAGCCAGCAGTTGGCGCTCAGCTCGTTTGCCGACGAGAGCGCCCTCGACAACGGCACCCTGGGCGACCAGCTCGAACGCGTGCAGAAGGAGTTGCTCGAGCGCATGAGCAGCAGCGGCCTGGCGCCCGACGCCGCGGCCGAACTCGCTCGCGAACTCGAACAACGCATGCCGAAACTGCGCGCCGAGAGCAAGCTGGCCCTGTTCGACCAGATGCTCGACGATGCCCAGGAAGACGACCTGACCGACACGCTCATCCTCGACTGGCTCGAAAAGCAGGTCGACGGCGAGCCCGAGCTGCGGCAGCTCGGCGATTCGCTGCGCGAGCGGCTCGAACGCCACGGCTACAGCGCCGAGGAAGCCGAACGCCTGGTCGGCGATCTCAAGAAGCGCCTGAAGACAGAGCGCAAGCCCACCAAGCTGCCCTCGTCGGTGCTGACCGTCAGCAATACCGCATTGTTCCTGAAGCACGAGGTCCGGAGCGCCCAGCGTTACGGCAACCCGTTCTCGGCCATCAAGTTGCTGGTCGAATGGCTGGTGCCGGCCGAAGGCGGCGAAGCGCGCCGGCCGCGCAAGAGCGACATGGGCGAACTGCTTCCCGAGCTCTACTTCCGCATCGTGCGCCTGGCCCGCGATCTCGACCTGGTCGGCTCGCTCGAGAAGTCGCAGCGCGCCGTGCCCTTCATCATCCTGCCCATGACCGAGGAAGCCGGCGCGAAGGTGTTCCGCGAACGCCTCATCGCCGTGCTGGCCGAGTTCCCGTTCCGCATGGACAGAGGCGACTGCTTCATCAACTGCACCATCACCGCCGTGGGCTTCGATACCGAGCAGGACGAGGACCCCAACGCCTTCATCCGCCGCCTCAACAAGATCCACCAGGACAACCGCGCCAAAGTGGCCAAGCCGACGACGCCGGTCGAGGAGCCGTCCCGGTCGAGCGGGGCGGCCTAGCGCCTGGCCCGAAACGCCGGAGCCTGGTCCGGGTTACGATCATGCGACTCTCCGCGACCCGGCCACGAGTTCCGACGCCCCCGATGCATCGCCCGAAGATCCGCCCCCCGCGCATGATCCGCCTGTTGCTGCTGATCGCACTGGTCGCCCCCGGCCTGCCGTCGAGCGCGGCCGGCGAGGACGTCATCCCCGAACATCCCTTCGCCGACTCGCGCTTCGAGACCATCGACGGTGTCCGCATGCACTGGCGCGAACGCGCGCCCGATGCTCCCGAGGACCGGCCGCTGGTCGTGCTCATCCACGGCTTCGGCGGCTCGGCCTTCAGCTGGCGTTACACGCTCGACGCGCTCGAGCTGGCCGGGTACCCGGCCGTCGCCGTCGACCTGCCGCCCTTCGGCTACAGCGAGCGCACCGGGGAAGGACCGGACTGGGCGCAGCTGGTCAATGGCGTCGCCGACCACGTCGCCCCCGGGCGCGACCGGGTCGTCGTCGGCCACTCGATGGGGGCCGGCGTGGCCGCCGAGCTGGCCGCCGCGACGCCCGGGCGCATCCGCCTGGCCGTCTTCGCCGATGGTACGCCCGGCCTGCGCGAATCCGACGGCCTGCCCTTCGCCCGCGTACTGCAGGCCGCGCCGGTGCGCGAGGCGATCGAGGCCTGGGCCCGGTGGCAGTTGCTCGACGAAACGTACTTCAGGAACTCGCTGGCCTCGGCCTTCGGCCGCGAGCCGACCGCGGAAGAAGTCGCCGGCTACCGCCGGCCGCTGATGCAGCCCGGGACTTTCACGGCCCTGCTGGCGCGACTCGATCGCCGCAGCGGCGGCGCACCCGAAGGCTGGCAGCAGGTGCCGCTGGCCGTCGTCTGGGGCGAAAACGACCGCTGGGTGCCGATCGATCGCATCCGACCCTGGCTCGAAGACCACCCGGACCTCCGAGCCTTCGACACGCTCCCCGGGGCCGCGCACAACCCCATGGACACCCACCCCGAGGCCTTCAACGCCTGGCTGCTCGAGCAGCTCGAAGCGGGGGAGATTTAGCGGCTTCGGCGGCAGGCACGCGTGCCCTCGACCTGCGCGGGCGGGCTGACCTATATCATCCCGTACGGGACAAAATGACGCACTGTTGAACGGAAACGGGAAGATTGTACCGATCGGGATAATTCGTTGTATCATCAGCAGGAGTTCATTGAATTGTCCCGATCGGTAATACGATGGTCCCCGACGCAAAAGACATTACCTCGCTAAACACGCCCGACAAACTGGGCGCGGCCCTGCGTGCCCGCCGCAAGTCACAGGGGCTTACGCTGGAGCAACTCTCGGGTCTGAGTGGACTGGGCATGCGGTTCCTGTCGGAGCTGGAGCGCGGGAAGGCCACCGCGGAACTGGGCAAGACGCTGGAAGTCGCACGCCTCCTTGGCCTGGACTGCTACCTGCTCCCGCGCTCGCTGGCTTTCACGGTTGAGCAGGAAAGCGAGCATGACGACGCGAGCTGAAGCAGACCGGCTCGGGGTCTGGCACGCCGCTACGATCGTGGGCGAGCTCTGGCGTGACGGGCAGGACCGCATCGGCTTCGCCTACGGTGCCGACTGGCTCGAGCACGGATTCCGAATCGGGCGCGTGCTCCCGCTGCAAGAACAGGCTTTCGAGCCGGCCGAAGGCCAGGCTCACGCCTGGTTCGCCAACCTGCTTCCCGAGGGCAGCGCCCGCGAGCGCATCGTTCGAAACCTAGGTATCGCCGACGACGATTTCCTGCTGCTTCGCGCGATTGGGGGCGATTGCGCCGGCGCGCTCAACATCCTGCCGCTCGACCAGACACCGGACACGCCCGGCGGCGCCGAGGCCATCGGGGACCGAGCCTTCCGGCAGATGCTCCTGCAGCGCGGCCAGGGCATACTGCCGCGGCCATCAGCCGGCCGCGATGCGCCGCCGCGGCTATCGCTCGCTGGCGCGCAGGCCAAGTGCCCCGTGCTCATCACAGGGGGCGAGTACTTCCTTCCGAAGGGGGCAACGGCCTCCTCCCACATCCTGAAATTCGAGCTCCCGCAGTGGCGTCATGTGCCGGTCTTCGAGGTCTACCTCAACCGACTTGCCCACCACGTGGGCCTGCCGGTGCCGACCACTCAGATGGAAGTGCGCCACGGGCATCGATACCTGGTGATTGACCGCTACGACCGCGAGGCCGACAGTACTGGCTGGCATCGCCTGCACCAGGAAGACTTTTGCCAGATCGCCGGATTGCGCGCCACGCGCAAGTACCAGGCTGACGGCGGCCCCGGCCTTGCCGACTGCGCGCACTGGATTCGGGAGCTGAGCGAACGACCGGCCGAGGATCTGTTGTATCTGCTCCGCTGGCAGATCTTCAACTGGCTGGCCGGCAATTCCGACGGCCACGGCAAGAACCTGGCCATGGTGCAGGTGCAGCGACAGAGGAATCGCTGGCGTCTTGCCCCCTTCTACGACCTGGTCTGTACGCGCGCCTGGGCCAACCTGGACCGGCGACTGGCGATGAAAGTCGGTGACGAATTCGACCCCGGCCGCATCGACGCCGAACACTGGCAGGCGCTGGCTGAATCAGTGGGAATGCGACCACGCTTCGTGACGGGGGAGATCGCCGCCATGGTCGAGGCCATCCGGGAAGCCGTGCCGACAGTCCGGGACGGCCTGGAGGCCGAACACGGCCCCCTGCCGATGCTGCAACAGCCCGAGCAGATCATTCGAACTCAGTTGCGCCGTGCCGACAACTGAAGGCTCCGTCCATCGCCGTTGATCACGTCCCGGCTTCGCGCGCCTTGCGCCGGCGCTTGTTGGCGGCGAACGCGATGCCCTGGGCGTTGATGTCGAGGTCGAGCTTCAGGTGGGCCCACACGTGCTCGTTTCGGCCGAGGTTGCCGTGGCCGTCGAGCAGGCCGGCAACATAGTCGTAGAGGCGAGGGCGGCAGTAGGCTTCCAGTTCTTCGTCCGGCAGGTCGCTGGCTTGGGCGTCGTCGCGCAGGCGCTCGGCGAAGCCCAGGTGGCGGATGAGCTGCTCGGCGGCCGTTTCGATATCGGTCACGGCGCCGAAATGGGTCACGTAGATGCACCCGGGGTTCTCGTCGACCAGGCGGCGCACCGACTCGCGCGCAAGCTCGGGTTCGAAGTCCGTCGGGCTGGTCGAGGGAAACGCGAAAGTGCCCTCGCCCTGCAGGGCCGGGTAGGCCAGGCCGAAGGCATCCCCGGCGAAGATCGCGCCCGAGGCGCTGTCGGCGATGCAGAAGTGGTGGTTGGCGTGACCGCGGGTGTGCAGGAAGCGCAGTTCCCGGCTGCCGAAGCGCAGCGTCTCCTCGTCATCCATCACGCGGACCCGGTCCTCGGGCACCGGCTCGATCGTGCCGTAGAGCCGCTCGAATTCTTCTTCGCCGTAGACGGCCGAGGCGCTGGCCACCAGTTTCGAAGGATCGATCACGTGCGGGGCCGCGCGCGGGTGCGCCAGCACGGTGGCGTTGGGGCAGGCCCGGGCCAGCTTCGACGTGCCGCCGGCATGATCCAGGTGCACGTGCGTGATGATGAGGTATTCGACCTGCTCGGGCGCCAGGCCCTGTTCCTCGAGCGCGGCGAGCAGCCGCGGCACGGCGTCGTTGGTGTTGTTGTCGACGAAGGCCGCGCGATCGCCCTCGACGATCAGGTAGGCGGCGGCGACCTCGGCGCGGCCGAGGTAGTGCGTGTCGATGGTGTGGATGCCGATCATGGGCCTAGCCTAACACCGCCGCGGCGGGCCTTCCGCCGTGTCGGGAGGCTTGTACAACGAGGCACCATACTGTAGCGTATGGCCATTGCCACCGGCCATCCGGGAAGCCCGCCATGTCGCAATCCAGGCGCGAATCCAACTACCTGATCGATCTCTACGAACGCTGCACGCGCTGGCCCTTCGGGCAGGCGCTGTTCTCGAAGCTGTTCGCCCGCAAGGCGCCGTACTTCGCGACCATCGGGCCCCGCGTCACCGAGGTGCGGCCCAACTTCTGCGAAGTCCGGTTCAGGAAGCGCCGCAAGGTCGAAAACCACATCGGCACCGTCCACGTCATCGCCATCTGCAACGCCCTGGAAATGGCCATGGGCGGGCTGGCCGAGGCCACCATCCCGAAACACCTGCGCTGGATCCCGCGCGGCATGGAAGTCGACTACACCGCCAAGGCCGACTCCGACATCCGCGCCACCGCCGAGACCCGCCCC
>JAAAPE010000058.1 GCA_009908385.1 Gammaproteobacteria bacterium | reverse complement strand
CAGGGAGTTGTCGGGCGAGATCGAGCGCGTGTAGGCGTGCTCGCCCTCGTAGACGTAGTCCTCGTAGACGTCGTCGGAGAAAATCCAGAGGTCGTGTTTTGTTGCCCACTGGCTCATGGCTTCCAGCCACTCGCGCGGCAACAGGCGGCCGGTGGGGTTGTGCGGGGTGTTCCAGTAGACGGCGACGGTCTTGTCGCTTCGGTGTTGCTCGAGCCGGGCGACGGCTTCTTCGGCGGACTCGGCGTCGGTCATGATCGGCACGTCGACCGGCGTGGCGCCGAAGGCGCGCACGCTGCCGGCGATCAGCGGCCAGTACGGGGCGACCAGCAGCACTTCCTCGCCGGGCGAGACCAGCGACCCGACGAGGGCGGCGAAGCCCGCGGTGGCGCCGCCGGTGACCACGACCTGGCCGCGCTCGGTGGCCACGCCGGTGCGCCGGCCGTGCACTTCGGCGATGCGATCGCTGCTTCTTGAGGCCGGAGTAGACCGAGCCTTTGACGCCCTTGGCGGAGTCGGCGATGTTCGGGAATCGGGGCATGGCTGTGGCTGCATTCGAAACCGGCCTACAGGTTACACGTTGCCGGGCACCGTCCCCAAGCGAGACCTCACCGAAAGCGGTCTTGTTTCATGAGCGCGCAGGATGGTAGAGGATGCAGTGTGCCGGGCACGTCTGACACGCGGGTGGCAACCACCTTTGCCGAGAAATTGCCGCCGTTAGTCCAGAAGCCTTTCAGGCGCATCCATGTCTTCGTGCAGCACACGAACAACGAGCACCTCCGATTCAAGCGCTTGATAGAAAACGGCATGATGCTCGATCTGCAATCTGCGATACCCGGGAAACACATGGGCGTAGTCCGCACCGAGTGTTGGATACTCGATCAACCGTCTCATTCCCGCCGCCAGCTGATCCAGGTATTGATCCGCCTGCTCGTCGCCCCACTCCTCGCAGGTATACATCCAGATTCCGATCAGGTCTGATTCCGCCTTTGGCGTGACGCTCAGTTCGAGCACTAATCACCCGTCTTGATGCGCTCACGGCCAGCCGCCTTGATTGCCGATGTATCAAGCGGCCTGGGTTGGCCGCTTGACTCACCCTCAGCGAGGGCCTGCCGGAGCGTGGCAAGCCGCTCCTTGGCCTGCTGATCCCTTCGGATGAGGTCGCGGATGTACTCACTGTCATTACCAAAGTGACCGCTTGCAATCTGGCTTTTCACCCAGTCGTCCTGTTGTTCGGTCAGCGTAATGGTTTTCCGGTGCATGGCCATGGCGGGAGCTCCTGAAACCGCGAGGTATGAAATTATCATACCACTGTCTCGCGGGGCCATTCATCGGAGACGCTTCGCGAAGTAGATGTCGGGCTTTCCC
Organism: Gammaproteobacteria bacterium; assembly: GCA_009908385.1. Classification (GTDB taxonomy): domain Bacteria; phylum Pseudomonadota; class Gammaproteobacteria; order Xanthomonadales; family Wenzhouxiangellaceae; genus Wenzhouxiangella. The sequence continues at coordinate 5,576 of JAAAPE010000058.1, read as the reverse complement.
GGGCCGTTGGCGTCCGGCATGATGCCCACGACGCGAAACCCCAGTCGAAGATAGAACGCGCCGGGATGCAGTTCGTCGGTGACCGAGAAACCCTGGATCGATCCGGCGACGTCTGCATAGACATCGATATTCGTCAGGCTCGTCTCGCCGTTCTCGTCGTCGCTGCCCAGCCAGAGCGTGATGCCACCCCGCTCGATCACGAGCTGTTCCAGGTCCTCGACCAGTGCGCGCCCGATGCCCGATCTTCGACGCGACGCCGCCACGACCAGGGGGTGCAGTTCCCAGACTCGCCCGCCGTACATCGGCTGGGCACCGACCCACCCGAGCACTCTGTCCTCGGCATCCACGGCCACGCGGCTGATCCTGCCGGCCGCGAGAGACTCCCGCACTTCCGCCAGGGCCGATTCCTCGTCCTGCCAGTCCTCGGTCCTTCCGCTGAAGGCCTCGCGAAGAAGCGCAGCGGCCTGCTGCTGGAGTTCCGGGGCCTGTTCCGTCAAGTCGATGATGCGCCAGTCCATCAGTCTACGCTTCCGCGCGCCATTCGCCCTGACCTGGCCGCGTTGGATACCGGCCTACAGATTACTCGCTGCAGCGGGCGAGTCTGCAAGCACTGCGGTCCTTTCAGTCTGCACCGATGGCGCCGGAGTGATGCCTCGACCGGATCAGTTCGGCGATGGCGAAGCCGACCAGCAGCCAGAAGCCGCCGACCAGGAATCCGGCGGCCACGTCGCTGGCGTAGTGCACGCTCAGCAGCATGCGGCTGAAGCCGATGAGCGCGATCAGCACCGCCGACCAGAACACGATCTCGAAGCGGCGGCGGACGGTCACCGCCTCGCGCGAGAGCACGTAGGCGATGAAGCCGTACACGGCGATCGCGCTGGTGGCGTGGCCGCTCGGGAACGAGGGCGTGGTGGCCGCGACCTCGGCCAGGAACTCGGGGCGCTCGCGATCCAGGCCGTACTTGCCGGCATAGGTGGTCAGTTGCGAACAGAGCACGACCACCCACAGCGGCATCACGAGGTAGCCGTGGCGCAGCGCCCAGAGCAGGCCGGTCGTCACGGCCGCCACGATGACGATCGCCGAGGCGTCGGCCCAGGCGGTGATGAAGGCGAAGGCGTGCTCGATCTCGTCGGTGCGGACGGCGCTGAGCGACGCGTTGACCCAGCGGTCGAAGGCAATCAGCTCGTCGGCCTCGAGCAGCTCGTCGACCAGGCCGCCCAGCAAGGCGGCGATGTACACGGCGGCCAGTACCATCAGCGTGAGCGCCAGGCCGGTGAACCTTTCCGGGCTCAGTCGCGCTTCGACGAAAGCCATGCTGCGCGGAAACAGCCGGGCCAGGCCGGCACGCGCCGCGCTGAAGCGATTGCCCAGCCGACCAGTGGTCGCGGCGGCGCCGGCCCTGGCGATCAGGTGGTTGGTGCTCTTGAGCGAGAGCCAGGCCAGCCAGCGGATGACGGCCAGGACCGCAATCAATGCAGCCAGGAAGAGGAGGTTCATTGCCTGCCACCCTCCGATGACGGCGATCGCCCTTACGTCGTATGCCCGGCCGCGTCCTCGGGCATGTTGACGAACAGCAGGACGATGCCTGAAGAGATCGCGTACATGAACGCGCCCTCGAGCGAACTGAGGCCCAGCTCGGTCTGCCACATCTGGAAGTAGGCGCCGCCGACAGCCATGAACAGGCCCAGCCAGACGGCCACGGCCAGGCCGCAGCCCAGCAGCGCGTACTCGCGGGCCGCCGCGAACTCGACCGCCGTGCCGCGGCGATGCCGCAGCATGTCGAAGCAGCCCTTCAGGCACAGCAGGCCGGCGAGCAGCTCGCCGAGGATGATGATCGCCAGCGCAGCCCAGACCAGAATGGTGAGCGTGATGGGCGGGCCGATGTGCTGCGGGTAATACTCGTGGTTGGCCATCGAGAGCACGGCCGCGACCACCGCGTGGGCCGCCTCCAGATTGACGATGTTCTGCAGGCCATAGAAAAGCGCCTGCAGTCCGACGCAGGCGACCAGGACGACTTTCAGCAATCGAATCGAGATCATGCGACGCTCCCCGTTTCTTCGTATGATCGACAGGCTTCCCTCCACTCGACTATACTCCGCCGCCCCACGCCCCGGCCAGTTCAAGCGGCCCAGAGCATCGCCATGAAACCGTCCGTCCTCCTCGGCACCGCCACGATTCCCGACACCAACAAGCAGATGATGCTCTACCAGCACGAGGTGAAGTTCTCGATCACCATCCCGGGCCGCGGCGAGCTGATGAACAGCCGCGTCAACGGCTCGGAGAAGGCGCTGGCCGAACTCACCTGCGAACGCATCAAGGGCGTGAAAGCACCCCGGCTACTGATCGGCGGCCTGGGCATGGGGTTCACCCTGGCCTCGGCCCTGCAGGCCACCGGCCCCGATGCCGAAGTGGTGGTGGCCGAACTGGTGCCCGAGGTGGTCGACTGGAACCGCGACTTCATGGGCGAGCCGGCCGGCCACCCCCTGCGCGACCCGCGCACGACCGTCTACGTGGGTGACGTCAGCGACCCGATCCGAGAGCCCGGGAGCGGCTTCGACGCCATCATGCTCGACGTCGACAACGGCCCCGAGGCGCTGATCCGGCGCGAGAACGACTGGATCTATTCGGCCGCCGGCCTGTCGGCCATCCTCCGCGCGCTGCGGCCCGGCGGCGTGCTGTCGGTGTGGTCGGCCGGGCCCGACCGGCTGTTCGTCAAGCGCATGAAGCAGGCCGGCTTCCAGGTCGACGAACGCGTGGTGCGCCCGCATCGCGCCGGCAAGGGGGCACGTCATTTCATCTGGTTCGGCACGAGTGCTTGAGCAGATCGAGCGCCCTCGAAAAATCGCCTGTCATGGTCTGCGGATCAAGCCCGATGTACTAGGGCAAGGGGGAGATTGACACACGCAGATACCAAGGAGGCAAGCATGCGTATTGTCGCGACTGCCATTTCGATTCTTCTCTTGCACGCCCTGGCGCCGTTCGCCGAGGCCGAACCGCGCTACTACGAGCAGTGGATTCCAGGGGCCACCTGTGCACCCTCCAACAAACTCGACCCTGACGACCTGTATGTCTACGAAGACCGGGCCCTGGTCAACACCGCCAGCGAAACCGGCAAGTTCTTCCTGGCCAAGTGCGCCATATCGGAATTCGGAGACGAGATGCGCGCCTTCGAGCTACGCGTGCGCCTGACGGGCTCCAAGGAGCGCCAGCCGCAATGCGTCACCTACGACCTAAGAGGTGAGCAAGCGCACTCCGCTGAAGCCGAGCGATCCGGCGGCGATTGGGTCTATGAGTTCAGCATGAGCGAAGTCGAGGAAGATTATCGTATCGACGAGCAGGTCAGCCTGACGATCTACTGCCTTCAGCCGGCGGATACCCGCCTGGAAGTGATCAACCTCATCTGGGAACGGATCTGAAACCATCTTTGCAGTAACCGTTCCGGCCGGCCGGAGCCTGAGCTGCTCGGGCTGGCCGGCGCGGTCACTGATCGTGGCCGCGACCTCTTACGCATAAGGCCTTGCGGTAGCCGCCACCGCCCTGCGACACGTCGGGATCATGCTGAAGAACGCCTCGGGGACCGAAGCCGTTCGCGAATTCACCCGATCGGGTGCTCGCGCAGCGACGCCTCGCCCAATCGCGCCAGCGGGCTGCCGGGCAGCCAGGCGGGCAGTTCCCGCTTGAGGCTCCGGTCGCCGAGGATGCGCAGCCGGCGCTCGCGTTCGGCCCGCGCGAGCGTGCATTGGCACAGCCAGATGGCGGTGAGCGTGCGCACGCTGGTCTCGAGGAGCAGGTCGATCTCGTGACCCGGGTCTTCCATGCACAGGTCGGTTTCGCCGCCTTCGGCCACCAGCCACCAGTCGCGCTGGCCGTCGGGGGCGTCGGAGAAGCGGACCTGGACGACGGTCTGGCGCTCGGGAAAGCGTGAACCGTCGACGCCGCGGCGGATGTCCCACATCAGCAGGCCGACGTCGAGATCGTCTTCCTCGAGCCGGCTACCCACCCAGCGGTGCCCCCAGGTCGCCATGCGCTCGACCAGCGGCTGCAGCTCGCGGCCGGCATCGGTGAGTTCGTAGTCCTTCGCGTTCGCCTCATCGCGGGCCCGGCATACCACGCCGGCATCGGCCAGGTGCTTGAGCCGGCGCGACAGCAGGGTGGGAGAAATCAGCGGCAGGCCGCGCCTGAGCTCGTTGAAGCCGCGGCTGCCCGCCGTCAGCTCACGAACGACCAACAGCGTCCAGCGTTCGCAGAGCACCTCGGCCGCCTTGGCGAGCGGACAGAACTGGCCGTATCCGTGCGACATGGCCCCAGTCTAGGGAGCGCGCCGGAGGGCAGCAAGTACACATCCTGTACTGGGCGCGCCGCCGGCAGGGCCCCAGGATTTCCACACGATCCGGAATCCGGGACGCGATCCGGATCCGTTTTCCGGCATTCACGAAAAATGATTCAGAGGAGGATTAGATGACGCTCTACGATCAGCTGGGCCGTTCCGACGGCATCGCCGCGCTGGTGGACGATATCGTCGATGCCCACCTGCGCAATCCCACGATCAAGGCGCGCTACGAGCCGCTGGCCGAAGACCCCGAACGGTTCGAGCAGGCCAAGAAACACCTCCGGGACTTTCTCGGCATGGGCAGCGGCGGCCCGGAAGAATACGCCGGGCGCAGCATGCCCGACACCCACTACGGCATGAACATCAGCGCGGCCGAGTACATGGCCGCCTGCGACGACATCATGACCACGCTCGACGCCAACGACATCGACGAAGGCGCGAAGAAGGACGTCCTGTTCATCGCCTGGTCGCTCAAGGACGAAATCATGCGTCTTTGACCAGGCGTGCCAGCGGCCCGGCGGCCGCCGGCCGGGGCTCAGTGCGCGTGACCGTGGGGCCCGCGCCCCTCGGTCAGGCCGCGATGGAGCAGCTCGACCCAGCGGTCAGGCGGGATGAAGCCGCCGCCCCATTGATCGTCGTACTCGGCGGTGATGCCCATCGCCTGGATTTCTTCCAGGCTCCTGCCCTGCCCGATGGCGTCGAGGAGCCGTTCGTGGACGGTCTCGAGCATGTCGTGGTAGCCGAGCAGCTGCTCGCGATCGATGACCGGGCCATGGCCGGCGATGATCGCCGTGTCGTCGTCGGCCAGCTCGGCGATGCGCTCGACGGCGTCGATCAGGCCGGGCAGGCTGCCGCCCGAATCGATGTCGACGAAGGGGTAGAGGCCGTAGAAGACGATGTCGCCGGCGTGGATCACGTTGGCCCCGGGCAGGTGGACGACCGAATCCCCGTCGGTGTGCGCCTGCGGCAGGTGGATGCTGCGGATCTCGTGCCCGCCCAGGTGAAAGGAGATGGCGTCGTTGAAGGTCACCACCGGCAGGGCCCCGTCGGGCGAGGCCGGCGTGGTGCGCCCGAAGAACTCGCTGACCTGCTCGCTCGACATGCGCTTGCGGACGTTGTCGTGGGCGACGACCAGCGTGCCCCGCTCGGCCAGGTTCTCGTTGCCGCCGGTGTGGTCGCCGTGCCAGTGGGTGTTGAGCACGAACTTGACCGGCTGGTCGGTGACCGAGCGCACGGCCGCGAGAAT
>JAAAPE010000012.1 GCA_009908385.1 Gammaproteobacteria bacterium | reverse complement strand
TTTCATCGCCCGGGTCAGCGATCGCGCGGTGGGGCAGGAGGTCACCAGGAGCCTCAAGCCCGGCCAGGCCCTGGTCAAGGTCGTCCACGAAGAGCTCAAGCACGTCCTGGGCGACGAGCAGGCGCCGCTGGCGCTTGACCGCCAGCCGCCGGTGGTCATCCTGCTCGCCGGCCTGCAGGGTGCGGGCAAGACCACCACCGCCGGCAAGCTCGCGAAGCTGCTCCAGGAGCGTCACAAGAAAAAGGTGATGCTGTCGAGCTGCGACGTCTACCGTCCCGCGGCCATCGATCAGCTCGAAACCCTGGCCGGGCAGGTCGATGCCGGTTTCTTCCGCTCCGAGGAGGCGGCCGATCCGGTCCGCATCGCCACCGACGCGGTCGACCGGGCGCGCAAGCAGTTCGCCGACGTGCTGATTCTCGACACGGCCGGCCGCCTGGCCGTCGACGAGGCGATGATGGACGAGATCCGCCGGGTGCACTCGGCCGTCAACCCGGCCGAAGTGCTGTTCGTGGTCGATGCCATGACCGGCCAGGATGCCGCCAACACCGCCAGGGCCTTTCACGAGGCGCTGCCGCTGAGCGGCGTGGTGCTGACCAAGACCGACGGCGACGCACGCGGCGGTGCGGCACTGTCGGTTCGCCACATCACCGGCGCGCCGATCAAGTTCCTGGGGACCGGCGAGAAGATCGACGGGCTCGAGCCGTTCCACCCCGACCGCCTGGCGTCGCGCATCCTGGGCATGGGCGACGTGCTCAGCCTGGTCGAGGAGGTCGAGCGCAAGGTCGACCAGAAGCAGGCCAGAAAGCTGGCCGGCAAGGTCGGCAAGGGAAGCCGGCGATTCGGCCTGGACGATTTCCGCGACCAGCTGCTGCAGATGGACAAGCTCGGCGGCATGGGCGCCCTGATGGACAAGCTGCCGGGCATGGGCAACCTCCCCGACGCGGTCAAGTCGCAGGTCAACGACACCCAGACCCGGCGCATGGTCGCGATCATCAACTCGATGACGCCCAAGGAGCGACGCTTTCCCGACATCATCAAGGGCTCGCGCAAGCGCCGCATCGCCGCCGGCTCCGGCCTGCAGATCCAGGACGTCAACCGCCTGCTCAAGCAGCACAAGCAGATGCAGAAGATGATGAAGAAGGTGGGCAGCAAGGGCGCCATGGCGAAGATGATGAAGCGGCTGCCGGGCGGCATGCCCGGCGGCGGGGGTGGGATGCCGTTTTAGGTTTCAGGTTTCAGGTTTCAGGTTTCAGGTCGGCGCGTCAGGCATTGCGGGGCGGCTTCGCCGCGAGCGGTGATCGAAACTGTGACCTGGCCCACTTGAGTCGTTGTCGCGGCCATCGCGGCGCAGCCGCCCTCCAACCTGCGCGAGCGCCCGCCCCTGAAACCTGAACCCTGAAACCTGAACCCTTAGCAACGCCCCTTCCCAACAGCCGGGGAATCCGCTAAAATTGCGGGTTTGCCGAATTCAGCAACTGCAAGCAGCGGAGCCATGACCGGCTCCGGGGCGATTCAGGAGAGAACATGGTCAAGATCCGTTTGAGCCGGGGTGGCGCCAAGAAGTCGCCCTATTACCATATCGTCGTGACCGACAGCCGCAATGCGCGCGACGGCCGCAACATCGAGCGTCTCGGGTTCTTCAACCCCGTTGCCCGCGGCCAGGAAGAGCGCCTGCGCGTGGACACCGAGCGTGTCGATTACTGGCTCGGCCAGGGTGCGCAGATCTCCGAGCGCGTTCGCGACCTCGCCAACGAAGCACGCCGGGCCCAGGCCTCGGCCTGAAGCCGTGAGCCCGGACGAATCGGTCGTCGTAGGCCGATTCAACGGCGCATGGGGCGTCCGCGGCTGGGTCAAGGTATGGTCCGACACCCGGCCGCCCGAGGCCATCTTCGCTTACCAGCCGTGGCTCGTCGGCGAGCACGGCAATTCCCTCGAAATCGAACAGTCTCAGCAGTCGGGCCCCCGGCTGGTGGTCAAGCTGATTGGTGTCGATACGCCGGAACAGGCCGAGGCGCTGGGCCGGCAGACGATTCGCGTGGCCCGCGCCGCGCTGCCCGAGCCCGAGCCGGGTGAATACTACTGGCATGACCTGATCGGCCTGGCGGTCGTCAACCTCGAGGGTCATCGCTACGGTCAGGTGGAAAAGCTGTTGGAAACCGGCGCGCACGACGTGCTCGAGATCCGCGGCGAGGGTGCCAGCGTGTTGATCCCTTTCGTGACCGGCGAGTTCGTCCGCGAGGTGAACCTGGATGCCGGCCGGATCACGGTTGACTGGCCGATCGAATGGACCGAGCTCGACTGAAGCCATGCTCTCGCGCATCGATGTCATCACCCTCTTTCCCGACTGGGTTCACGGCCTGCGTGAGCTGGGTCTGACCGGGCGGGCGATCGCCGACGGTAGGGTCGAACTCCACTGCTGGAACCCGCGTGAGTACGCGTCCGGCGTTCACAAGAGCGTCGACGACCGCCCCTACGGCGGCGGCCCGGGCATGGTGATGCGGCCCGAGCCGCTGGCGCAGGCGATCGAGGCGGCCCGGGGCGACGACGCCGCGGTCCGGGTGGGCTGCCTGACGCCGCAGGGTCGTCGCCTGGACCAGGCTGCGGTGCGGGAACTGGCCGGGCGCGATCGCCTGATTCTGGTCTGCGGCCGCTACGAGGGCATCGACGAACGCGTCATGGAAAGCCTGGTCGACGAGGAATGGTCGGTCGGGGATTTCGTCCTCTCCGGCGGCGAGCCGGCAGCCGCGGTCATGATCGACGCGGTGGTGCGTCTTCTGCCCGGCGTGCTCGGGCATGAACGGTCGGCCGAACAGGATTCCTTCAGCGACGGGCTGCTCGATTGCCCGCACTACACGCGCCCGGAGACCTGGCGCGGACGGTCCGTTCCCGATGTCCTGCTCAGCGGCGACCATGCCCGCATCGCGCGCTGGCGCCGTGCCCGGGCGCTCGAGCGCACGCGCGCGAGGCGGCCGGACCTGCTTTCGGGCCGCACGCCCGACGCCGGGAATGACGCTGTGCCGGCGGAGTTTTCGCCGCCGAAGGAAGACAAGAACTAAAAAAGCGGTTACAATGGCGAGCTTGGCTGCCCCGCGGTGGGGCAAGAATCGCTCAATCGGGAAGAAGCTGTCATGGGCAACATCATCGACGAAATCAACAAGGAACAGACCGAGCGCGAAATCCCTGAGTTCGCCGCGGGCGATACGGTCGTGGTCAATCTGTGGGTCCGCGAAGGCGACCGCCAGCGCCTTCAGGCTTTCGAGGGCGTGTGCATCGCCAAGCGCAATCGCGGCGTCAACTCGGCCTTCACCGTGCGCAAAGTGTCCCACGGCACGGGCGTCGAGCGTGTGTTCCAGACCTACAGCCCGCTGATCGAGTCGATCACGGTCAAGCGACGCGGCAAGGTGCGCCGCGCCAAGCTCTTCTATCTCCGTAATCTCGAAGGCAAGGCCGCGCGCATCAAGGAAAAGCTCTCGGGCTCGAGCCGTCCCCGCGCCTGAACGAAGCACAACGCTCCGGAAGCAGAAAGGCCAGCCCAGCGCTGGCCTTTTTGTTTTCGGTCCCTGCCGTCCTGCGGCCGGCCGCGCTTCGCGGCGCCGGCCCGGTTACCCGACTTTCCCGACGGCCTTCGCCGGCCCGGCGGCGTCTTCGCCCCGATCCTTTTCGTCCCTGGTCGACCGCGGGCCCTTCTCGGCCGGACCCTTTCCTTCGGCGGGCTGCGCGGCGCGGGATTCGCGAATGCGGCTGTTGCCGTTGAACAGGGCACCCGATTCGATCACCAGCTCGGCGACGGTGACGTCCCCTTCGACCCGGCCGCCGGCCACGATTTCGAGCCGCCGGGCGTCGATATTGCCGGCGAAGCTGCCGCTGATGACGATGTGCTCGGCGGCCAGGTCGCCCTCGACGTGTCCGCCCTGGCCGATGGCGATTTCAGCCTCGGAACGGACGCTGCCCTCGATGCGGCCGTCGACGTGCAGGTTGTCGCTCAGGGCAAGGTCGCCGACAAGCTTTGAACCTGCTGCAATGACGGTCGTTCCGGGGTGTTGGCTGCCGTCCGGACGACCTCGGTTAATGATTCCCATTGAACGCGATCCTCTTCGCTGAACAGTACATCGTATTCCTCCAGCGACCAGCGCAGGAAGGGTGAAGGGTCGAGGCGGCGCTGCAGGTAGCGCACCTCGTAATGCAGGTGCGGCGCGGCCGACTGGCCGGTGTTGCCGGAATAGCCGACCAGGTCGCCGCGCTTGACGTAGCTGCCGGAGGCGACCTCGATACCCTCGAGGTGACCGTAGATGGTCGAGAAGCCGTAGTTGTGAACCAGCTTGACCATCTTGCCCAGGCCGGAGCTTTCGTGCATCGCCGCCCACTCGACCACGCCGTCGGCGGTGGCGTAGATGGGCGTGCCGCGCTTGGCGCGCAGGTCGACCCCGCCGTGCAGGACTTGGCGGTCGTGAATGGGATGCAGGCGCATGCCGAAGTCGCTGGTCACCCGGCCGGACTGGACCGGGAATCCGCTGGGAATCGAGCGCAGCATCAGGCGCTTTTCAAAAGCGGTCTGCGCGGCGGTGTCGACGCGCTGGGCGAGCGGCTTGTCGTCGTCGGGCTCGAGGCCGACGAGGGTTTCGATGCGCTGCATCTCGCTGCCGAGGACCGCCAGTTCCCGGCTGCGCCGCTGCACTTCCGCGGCGAGTTCGCGGCTCTGGGCGGCCAGGCGTTCCTTGTCGGAGCGGATGGCCGCTTTCTCTTCGGCCAGTGTCGCGACCTGCTCGTTGAGCGAGCCCACCCGGCCCGTCAGCAGGAAGATGCCGGCCGCGCCGACGACCAGTATGCCGGCCAGGCCGATGGCTGCACCGGCCATGACCCGCCGGACCAGCTGGTCGAGCGTGAAGTGGCGTGAGCCGCGGTAGTCCGAGATGGTGACGTGATAGCGTTGCCGCATGCGCTGGTGTCGCTCTTGGTTCTTGTCGATGTTCCGGGCCTAACAGCCCGATTCCCGGCGGGTTTCCCCGTCGACCGGGGCGCTAATTATGCGAGGGGCGCCGACTGGTTGCAAACGCGACCTTCGGCGGGCGGTTAGAATGCGGGGCCCTGTGCAACAGCTGTCCGATGGAGGACGGGTCATGAACAAGTCGATTTTCGCTCTTTTCCTGTGCCTGCTTCTCGCCGCCTGCGGCGGTGCCGAGGAGGAGTCGGCCGCCACCCCGGCGGCGTCGGACAGCGGCACCGACCAGGCGGTCGAAGCCTCCGAGCCCGCCGAAGCGCCGGCCGAAGCGCCCGAAGCCGCCGATCCGGCCGTGACGGTGGCCGAGCCGAGACCGGGTATCTACTCGGAGTTCACGCTCGAGACGGACCTGAGCCACCTCAGCGACAGCCAGCGCGAGATGGTGGCGGTGCTCATCGACGCCAGCCGGGTCATGGACGACCTGTTCTGGCACCAGGCCTTCGGCGACCGCGACGCGCTGCTCGAGCGGATCGACGCCGAGGCCACACGCGAGTTCGCGCTCATCAACTACGGCCCCTGGGATCGCCTGGCCGGCAATCGGCCCTTCGTGGCGGGCTACGGGCCCAAGCCGCCCGGCGCCAATTTCTATCCGGCCGACATGACCGATGCCGAGTTCGAGGCGCTCGACGACCGCCGCAAGGACGATCTCTACAGCCTGATCCGCCGCAACGAGGCGGGTGAACTCACCGTCGAGCCCTACAACGAGTTCTACGCCGAGCGCCTGGGCGACGCGGCCGGCATGCTCGAGCGCGCCGCCGAGCTGGCGGAGAACGAGAGCTTCGCCCGCTACCTGCGGCTGCGCGCCGACGCGCTTCGCACCAACCGTTACCAGCCCTCGGACCTGGCCTGGATGGACGTCAGCGGCAACAAGATCGACCTGATCTACGGACCGATCGAGACCTACGAGGACCAGCGCTACGGCTACAAGGCGGCCTTCGAGGCCTACGTGCTGGTCAAGGACCTCGAGTGGAGCGAGCGCCTGGCCCGCTACGCCGAATTCCTGCCCGAACTGCAGCGCAACCTGCCCGTGCCCGAGGCCTACAAGGCCGAGCAGCCCGGCAGCGAGGCCGAGCTCAACGCCTACGATGTGGTCTATTACGCCGGCGACTCGAACGCGGGCGCGAAGACCATCGCGGTCAACCTTCCCAACGACGAGGAGGTGCAGCTGGCCAAGGGCACGCGCCGCTCGCAGCTGAAGAACGCCATGCGGGCCAAGTACGACCGCATCCTGGTGCCGATCGCCGACGTGGTGATCGCCGAGGAGCAGCGCGAGCACATCAGCTTCGACGCCTTCTTCGGCAACACCATGTTTCACGAGGTCGCCCACGGCCTGGGCATCAAGAACCTGGTCGAGGGCGAGGGCACCGTGCGCGCCGCGCTGAAGGAACACGCCAGCCCGCACGAGGAAGGCAAGGCCGACGTGCTGGGACTCTACATGGTGCGTGAACTGCACGCAGCCGGCGAGATCGAGGGCGACATCATGGACTACTACGTCACTTTCCTGGCCGGTATCTTCCGCTCGGTGCGTTTCGGCGCCTCGAGCGCGCACGGCCGCGCCAACATGATGCGTTTCAACTACTTCCGGGATTTCGGCGCCTTCGAGCGCGACGACAACGGTCACTACCGGGTCGTGCCGGAGCGTTTCAGCGAAGCCATCGACGCACTCTCGCGCGAAATCCTGGTCATGCAGGGCGACGGCGACTACGACAAGGCCGGGCGCATGCTCGAGGAACTGGGCGTGATCGGCGAACAGCTGCAGTCGGACCTGGATCGCATCGACCAGGCCGGCATTCCGGTCGACGTGAAGTTCCGCCAGGGCAAGCAGGTGCTCGGTATCGGCCTGGGCGAAGATCAGGCCGAGGAGGGCTGACGCCTCATCCATCTATTCTGTAGTCCCGGCCTTGAGCCGGGACCTTCCAGCCGAAGGCGCCAACCGAGGGAGGCGCCGGATCGACGGGCGCCGACCCGTCGTCCCGGCCCTGAGCCGGGACCTTCCGGCCGAAGGCGCCAACCGAGGGAGGCGCCGGATCGACGGGCGCCGACCCGTCGTCCCGGCCCTGAGCCGGGACCTTCCAGCCGAAGGCGCCAACCGAAGGAAGGCCCCGGATCGGCGGGCGCCGACCCGTCGTCCCGGCCCTGAGCCGGGACCTTCCGGCCGAAGGCGCCAACCGAAGGAAGGCCCCGGATCTAGTCCGGGGCTGCGAGGCCGCTTTGCGGCCTCTTGACTTGAAACCGGGGGCGTTTGTGCCCACTTGTTGAGCAGTTCGAACAACTGAGCGAAACCGCCATGAGTGAAGCCAACGCCCCGGAAACCCGCCGTTTCGACACGGAGGTTCATCAGCTGCTCAAGCTGATGATCAACGCGCTCTATTCGAACCGCGAGATCTTCCTTCGTGAACTGATCTCCAACGCCTCCGACGCCAGCGACAAGCTGCGCTTCGAGGCGCTGACCAACGAATCGCTCAAGGGCCTCGACCAGGATCTCGCCATCGACGTGCGCTTCGACGCGGAAGCCGGGACCCTGACGGTTTCCGACCGCGGCATCGGCATGAACCGCGAGGAGGTCATCGACAACCTCGGGACGATTGCCCGATCCGGCACGAAGCAGTTCCTGGAATCGCTGTCGGGCGACACGCAGAAGGACGCCGCCCTGATCGGACAGTTCGGCGTCGGCTTCTATTCGGCCTTCATCGTCGCCTCCGATGTGGCCGTCGAGACACGCCGCGCCGACGAGCCGGCCGACAGCGCCGTGCGCTGGACCTCGACCGGCGAGGGGCAGTACCAGCTCGAGCCGATCGAACGCGAGGCGCAGGGCACGACGATCACGCTGACGCTTCGCGACGAGCACAAGGACCTGCTCGCCGACTGGCAGCTCAAGCGCATCATTCGCCACTACTCCAATCACATTGCCTTTCCGATCCGCCTGGCGGAAGCGGGCAAGGAAGGCGAAGCCGATTCCGAGACCGTCAACGACTCGAAGGCGCTGTGGGCGCGCGCCAAGTCGGACCTGTCCGACGCCGACTACCAGGACTTCTACACCAGCCTCACGGGCGACGAGGAGAAGCCGCTGAGCTGGGCGCATCATCACGTCGAGGGCAGCCAGCGCTACAGCCTGCTGCTGTACCTGCCGTCGCAGGCGCCCTTCGACATGCTGATCAACCGCGACGAACGCGAGGGCGTGAAGCTCTACATCCAGCGGGTATTCATCATGGACGCCGCCGAGCAGGTCGTGCCGCGCTACCTGCGCTTTATGCGCGGCGTGATCGACTCGGCCGATCTGCCGCTCAACATCTCGCGCGAGATCCTGCAGGACAATCCGCTGGTCAGGAAGATCCGCGCCACGGTGGTCAAGCGCTCGCTCGACCTGATCGAGAAGCTGGCCGAAGCCGGCGGCGACGACTGGGAGAAATTCCGCAAGGCTTTCGGCAGCGTGCTCAAGGAAGGGGTCATCGAGGACTTCGAGCAGCGCGAGCGCATTGCCTCGCTGCTGCGTTTCGCCTCCAGCAAGTCCGATGACGAAACGGTCGGGCTGGATGCCTACATCGACAACATGGCCGAAGGGCAGGACACCATCTGGTACCTGACCGCCGACAGCCTCAAGGTCGCGAAGCATTCGCCGCACCTGGAAGCCTTCCGCAAGCGCGGCATCGAGGTGCTGTTGCTGACCGATCGCATCGACGAGTGGCTCGTCGCCCACCTGCACGAGTACAAGGGCAAGACGCTCAAGTCCGCGGCCAGCGGCAAGCTCGACCTGGGCGACGAGCAGCCCGAGCCGGACGAGTCGGCCAGGACGCTGGCCGGGCGCATCAAGAAGGCGCTGGGCGAGCAGGTCGGCAACGTGATCGCCGGTAGCCGCCTGACGGACTCGCCGGGCTGCATCGTCAGCGACGACGACGCCATGAGCCTGCAGATGCAGAAGATGCTGCGCCAGGCCGGCCAGGAAGTGCCCGAGAGCAAGCCCGATCTCGAAATCAACGCCGACCACCCGCTTCTGGGGGCCATGGCGCGCGAGGAGGACGAGGGGCGTTTCGGCGAACTCGCGCAGCTGCTGTACGACCAGGCCCTGCTGGCCGAAGGCGGCGAACTGGCCGACCCCGCCGGTTATGTCCGGCGCGTCAACGCGCTGCTGGTGAACGCCCTCGGCGGTACCAGCGACAAGGACGACGATCGTGCCGCCTCGGCCTGACGGCGAGGCGATCGCCCCGGCCGCGCCCGGCGGCGGCTGGCGCCAGCGGCTCGGGCGGCGGGTCGAGGGCCCGGCCTTCAGCCGTTTCATCATTGCGCTGATCATCGTCAACGCCGTCATCCTCGGCCTGGAGACCTCGCCGACGGTGATGGCGCACTTCGGCGATGCGCTCATCGCGCTCAACAACGCCATCCTCGGCGCGTTCATCATCGAGATCGGCCTCAAGCTGGTGGCCTTCGGGCCGCGTTTTTTCAAGTCCGGCTGGAACGTCTTCGACTTCCTGGTCGTCAGCGTCGCTCTCGTGCCCACCGCCGGCCCGCTGGAGATCCTGCGCGCGCTCAGGGTGCTGCGCGTGCTGCGCCTGCTCTCGCAGGTGCCCAAGCTGCGCGTGATCATCGAGTCCCTGCTCAGGGCCCTGCCGGGCATGGGCTGGACGGCGCTGCTGCTGGTGCTGGTGTTCTATGTCTTCGCCGTGATGGGCACCATGCTCTTCGGCGAGCGCTTCCCGGAGTACTGGGGCAACCTGGGCAGAAGCCTGTTCGCGCTGTTCCAGATCATGACCCTGGAGTCCTGGTCGTCGGGCATTGCCCGCCCGATGATGGACGCCTACCCCTGGGTCTGGGCTTTCTTCGTGCCCTTCATCCTCGTTTCGAGCTTCATGGTGCTCAACCTGTTCATCGCCATCATCGTCACCGCGACGCAGTCCATCCACCAGGACGAGGAAGACCTGGAGCGTCGCGAACTCCTGGCCGAGCTGCGCTCGATCAACCAGCGCCTGAAGCGGCTGGAGGAAGGCGGGGGCGGCCGGGATGACGGGGTGAAGTAGGGCGGTAGTCAGTGCGTCTGTACGTCAGTGGTCAGTACGCCAGTACGTCTGTAGTCTGTAGTCGGGGACGAGGCGAGGGCCCCGACGCACGGGACCACGGACGCAGTGACGCACGGACGCACGGACGCACGGACGCACAGACGCACAGACGCACAGACGCACAGACGCACTGACCCACAGACCCACAGACCCACAGACCCACAGACCCCCAACGCCCATGTCCGACGCCGTAAGACTCGACAAATGGCTCTGGGCCACGCGCTTCTTCAAGACGCGCGGCCAGGCTCAGCAGGCGATCAAGGGCGGCAAGGTCGAGATCAACGGGGCCTCGCCCAAGGCTTCGCGGCTGGTCCGTTGCGGCGACCGCCTGGAGATCACCAAGGGCGAGCTGCGTTTCGAGGTGGTGGTCGACGAGATCGGCGAAAAGCGTGTTTCGGCGCCGCTGGCCCAGGCGATGTACACCGAAACCGAAAGAAGCCGCGCCGAGCGCGAACGCCGGGCCGAACTGCGGCGCATGGACCAGGACGGCGGTATCGCGCCTTCGCGCCGGCCCGACAAGCGCGACCGGAGGCGGTTGCGCGCTTTCAATCGCGGCAAGTAGGCCGTAGGATGGCGCGCTTCGTGTCACGCGCCCGCCCGAAATGACGCCAACGACTCCCGCCCGAGGCCTGCCGCCGGCCGGCCGCTTCGCCTTCCTGGCCGCGCTGTGCTCCTCGTTCGGTCAGACCTTCTACATCGGACTGTTCGGGTCGGACTTCCGCGCCGAGTTCGGCCTGAGCGAGTCGGCGCTGGGCACGCTGTACGGGACGGCCACCCTGATCAGTGGACTGAGCATGTTCTGGCTCGGCGCCATCGCCGATCACCTCACGCTTCGCCGGGCCATCGCGATCACGATGGTCCTGCTCGCCTCCGGTGCGGCGCTGGTGGGCCTGGCGCCGGGCTTCTTCGGGCTCTTTGCGGGATTGTTCCTGCTGCGACTGGGCGGACAGGGCCTGGCCGGGCACCTGGCGGTCGTGGCCGCGGCTCGCTACGCGCTTCGAAGGCGCGGCCGAGCGGTCGCGATGGCCAGCTACGGTTTCATCGCCGGCGAAGCCGTCCTCCCGCCGCTGGTGGCCGGCCTGCTCGGCTGGCTCCAATGGCGCAGCGTCTGGTTGCTGGCGGTGGTCGGCATCGTCTTCGGCGCCCTTCCCCTGCTGTGGTGTCTGGCCCGCCCGCTGGTCGGGCAGGGCGGCGACGGCGCTTCGTCCGCGAGTCACGAAGGCGCGGCCGTCAGCTCGCGCCGCAAGCTGTTCGTCCAGGGAAGTTTCCTGCGTGCGTTGTCGGTCGTACTGGTTTCGCCGCTGGTCGTCACCGCGCTGTTCCTGCACCAGGGCTCGCTGTCCGAGCGACTGGGCTGGTCGTTGTCGCAGGTCGCCTGGGGGTTCGTCCTGTTCGCGGCGATGCAGGCGCTGGCGGCGTTCGCAGGAGGACGATTGATCGACCGCTTCAGCGCCTGTGCGCTGCTGCGTGTCTATCTGCTACCACTGGGTCTGGGCGTGCTGTCACTGGGCCTGCTGGCCCCGGCCGTTTCGATGTGGGTGATGTTCGCCGGCCTGGGCCTGAGCGCCGGAATCAACGGTGTCGTCAGCGGTGCGGTCTGGGTCGAACTCTTCGGGACCGCCCGTCTGGGCATGATTCGGGGCGTTTACGCTTCCCTGATGGTGCTTTCCACCGCCGCGGGTCCGGTGATCCTGGGCCTGCTGTTGGATCTCACGATCGGCCTGCCCCTGATCGGGCTGGTCTGCCTGGCCTATGTGCTCGTCGTGCCGCCGCTGCTGACTGCCGGCCTTCACCCGGTCAGTGGCCAGCGGCGGGATTGAAACCGGCTCATCCGGGCGGCCGCTGGCCGCGCCGCCACAGCGCCTTTTCCGCTTCGACCAGCAGCATCAGGGGCGCGACCAGGGACAGGATCAGCAGCCAGTGCCAGGCCGACAGGCCGGTGGTGCCGAAGATCCACTGCGCCGCGGGCAGGTAGGTGAATCCGAGCTGCAGGACGACGAGCACGGCCACCATCAACCATGCCCAGCGGTTGGCGCCCAGGGCTTCGAGCGTCAGGCTGGGTGCGAATAGGCGCCTGCAGTTGAACAGGTAGACGACCTCGCCGGCGACGAGCAGGTTGACTGCCAGCGTGCGTGCGAGCACCTCGTCGCCGCTATCGCCCAGGCTCCAGTGAAACAGGGCGAAGGTGGCACCGGTCAGCGCCAGCCCCACCCAGACGATCCGTGCGGCGACGAAGCCGGTCACCAGGCCTTCCGACGGCGGCCGCGGGGGGCGGCGCATCACGTCCCCTTCGGCCGGCTCGAACGCCAGTGAAAGCGCCAACGTCACTGCGGTGGCCATGTTGATCCACAGGATCTGGACCGGCGTGATCGGCAGCGTCAGTCCGGCCAGTACGGCAAGCGCGATGACCAGCGCCTCGGCGGCATTGGTGGGCAGGATGAACAGGATTGCCTTGCGGATGTTGTCGTAGACCCCGCGGCCCTCCTCGATCCCGGCCGCGATCGAGCTGAAATTGTCGTCGGCGAGCACCATTTCGGCCGCCTGGCGCGAGGCCTCCGTCCCCTTGATGCCCATGGCCACACCGATATCGGCGCGCTTGAGCGCCGGTGCGTCGTTGGCGCCGTCGCCGGTCATGGCCACCACCTCGCCGTTCGCCTGCAGCGCCTTGACCAGTCGCAGCTTGTGCTCGGGGCTGGTTCGGGCATAGACGTCGACCGAAGGGGAGCGCCTGATCAGCGCCGCGTCGTCGAGCCGGTCCAGCTCCGGCCCGGTCAGCACGGCATCGTTGGTGGTCAGGTCGAGGGCGCGCGCGATCGCCCGTGCCGTCGCGGCGTGGTCTCCGGTGATCATCTTCACGCGAATGCCGGCCTCGCGGCAGGCCCGAATCGAGTCCGGCACCTCGGCGCGCGGCGGATCGGCGAAGCCGACCAGGCCGAGCAACTCGAAGCCCGACTCGAGCAGGCTCTCGTCCTCGAGCGACTCGACCGATCGATTGCCATGGTATTGCGCCAGGGCCAGCATGCGCAGTCCGTCCTCGGCCAGGCTTTCGAGCCGTGATCGCCATTCGGCCGCGTCGATCGGCACGCTGCCGTGGGGGCTTGCCAGGCGGGAGCATCGATCGAGGATCACCTCGGGGGCGCCCTTGAGGATCAGAAGCCGGTCGTGCGCGGTGGCCATCAGCTTGCGATGGGAGGAGAACGGCAGCAGGGCCGTGCGCGGCGCCGACTGGCGCACGTTGCCGATATCGAGTCCCGCGGCCCCGGCCAGGGCGAGCAGGGCGGATTCGAGCGGATCATTGACCTGCGAGCCAGGCTCGGCTTCGCTGCACAGTACCGCCGCCTCCGCCAGTGTCCGCGCCGAAGCGTCCTCTCGCGGGAAATCCGCCAGCGTGAATTCGCGCTCGGCGCTGATGACGCGCGCGGCTTCGAGCTCGTTGCGGGTCAGGGTGCCGGTCTTGTCCGAGCAGATGGTGGTGACCGAACCGAGGGTCTCGACGGCCGGGAGGCGGCGAATGATCGCCTGCCGTGCGGCCATGCGCCGGACGCCGATGGCCAGGGTAATCGTGATGATGGCGGGCAGGCCTTCGGGAATGGCGGCGACGACCAGGGCGACGCCGGCGAGAAAACCTTCGTCGAGCGGAAGCTGGTGGAGAATCATGCCCAGCCCCACCACCAGAGCGGTGAAGGCGACCAGCACTGCCGACAGGATCTGACCGAAACGGTTGACCTGCTTCAACAGCGGTGTGGTCACGTGTTCGACCGTTTCGAGCATGCTGCTGATGCGGCCCAGTTCGGTGTTGCTGCCGGTGCCGACGGTCACGCCGATGCCTTGCCCGCCGCCGACGAGGGTGCCGGAATGCGCCAGGCAGCGGCGATCGGCCAGTGCGGCGTCTTCGGCAACGGGCTCGGCGGTCTTGCCCACGGGCACCGATTCCCCGGTCAGGGCCGCCTGGTCGATGCGCAGGCCATGGGCTTCGAGCAAGCGCAGGTCGGCCGGCACGCGGTCGCCGGCGCGCAGACGAACGATGTCGCCGGGGACGAGTTCCTCGGCAGGGAGTACTTGCCATTGGCCGTCGCGCCGAACCTGGGCCTTGAGCGCCAGCATTCGGCCGATGGCTTCCATCGCCCTTTCCGCTTTGCCCTCCTGGATCAGTCCGATCAGGGCGTTGACGGCGACCACGGCGGCGATCACGCCGGCGTCGACCCAGTGCCCGAGAACCGCCGCCAGCGCGGCGGCGGCGATCAGCACGTAGATCAGAACGTTGTGGAACTGGGCAAGCAGGCGTCGCCACCACGGCCGCGAGGGGGCGCCGGGCAGCACGTTGGCGCCGTATTCGGCGCGACGACGGGCGGCTTCGTCCGAAGCCAGCCCGTCAGCGCCCGTGTCCAGCGATTCGAGGGTCCGGGTGGCGGTCAGGGCGTGCCAGGAGTGCATGGGTCGTCGATGGCGGCGTCGGGCGCGTTGATCAGATCATACGCAATCCCGTGCGGCGCGTCCGCCACGCCGCAACGAAAAAGGGCCTCGCGAGGAGGCCCTTGAATTCGTCGGCATGGCGCGGGACCGGGTCAGTCCGCGACGGTGCCCTGGGAGACTTCGTCTTCCGTGGCTTCTCGGACGCCCTTGATGGCGACCTTGAAGTTGAGCACCTGGCCGGCCAGCATGTGGTTGCCGTCGACCGTGACGGCCTCGTCGCCTACTTCCTTGACGGTGACCGTCATCGGGCCGGCGTTCGATTCGGCGCGGAAGGTCATGCCCGGCTCGACCTTTTCGACGCCCTGGAAGGCTTCCATGGGAACGTCCTGGACCAGTTCGTCGCGGTAGGGGCCGTAACCTTCATCCGGTTCGACAGCCACTTCCAGCTCATCGCCTTCGCTCTTGCCCTCGATCGCCTTTTCCAGGCCGGGGATGATGTTCTGATGGCCGTGGAGATACTGGAGCGGCTCGCGGCCTTCGGAGCTGTCGATGACCTGGCCGTCGTCTCCGGTCAGGGTGTAGTCGATGCTGACGACGGTGTTGTTGGCAATTTCCATGATGATCCTGCTTTCTGGTTTGGTGAACAAACTAACATGGAGCGGGCCTCCGGCGCTTTCAAGCGCCCGTGTTCACTGGTTTTCAGGCCGGAAACGTCCGCTCCACGACGGCCGCCGAATCGACGCCCGGCGGCAGGGTGCCGTGGAGGCCGGCACCCCGGGGCGTCAGGCGGGCCGCGCAGAACGCTTCGGCCAGGGGGCTTTCGGCGTCCACAAGCACCGCGGCTTGCAGGCACAGCGCCAGGTCCTCGGTCAGTGCCCGGGCCTGGTGCGCCGCATCCTCGGGCCGCTTGAGCAGTCGAGCGACCTCGTCGAGGCGCGCGGCGATGCCCTCGTGTGTCCCGCGCCGCGGCTCGAGGTAGACCAGCAGGGCCTCCAGGGAGGCCGGGTCCCGCTGCGCCGCGCGCAGCACGTCCAGGCACTGCACGTTGCCTGAACCCTCCCAGATGGCATTGACCGGGGCCTCGCGATAGAGCCTCGGCAGGATCGACTCCTCGACGTAGCCGGCCCCGCCCAGGCATTCCTGGGCCTCGTTGATGGCGCCGACGGCGCGCTTGCAGACCCAGTACTTGGCCACCGGCGTGGCGATCCGGGCCAGGCGTTCGGCCTGCTCGTCGCCGCCGCTGGCGCGCTCGAAGAGGCCCGCCAGGAACATCGCCAGGCTCAGCGCCGCCTCGGACTCGAGCGACAGGTCGGCGAGTACGTTGCCCATCAGCGGCTGGTCGACCAGCCGGTCGCCGAAGGCTTCGCGTCCGCGCGCGTGATGAATCGCCTCTACGACGGCCTTGTGAATGAGGGAAGCCGAGCCGATCACGCAGTCCAGGCGCGTCTCGGCCACCATGCGGATGATCGTCGCCACGCCGCGGCCGGGTTGCCCGACCATCACCGCCCAGGTGCCGGGATACTCGATTTCCGAGGAGGCGTTGGAGCGGTTGCCGAGCTTGTCCTTGAGCCGCATGATGCGGAAGGGGTTGGGTGAACCGTCGGGCCTGAAGCGCGGCACCAGGAAACAGCTCAGGCCGTCGTCGGTCTGCGCCAGGGTCAGGAAGGCGTCGCACATCGGCGCCGAGCAGAACCACTTGTGCCCGACCAGTTCGTATTCGCGGCCCGCACCCCGCTCGGTCAGCGGCGTCGCGCGCGTGGTGTTGGCGCGCACGTCCGAACCACCCTGCTTTTCGGTCATCGCCATGCCGAGCGTGACCCCCCGCTTCTGCGAGGCCGGCAGGAAGCGCTCGTCGTAGCGGGCCGCCAGCACGCGCGGTTCCCACTCGGCGGCGACTTCGGGCTGGGCCCGCAGGGCGGGAATCACGGCGTGGGTCATCGTGATCGGACACATCGTGCCCGCCTCGAACTGGTTGTGCAGGAACACCATGGCCGAGCGGGCGATGCGCCCACCGGGTTCGCCCGTCCAGGTCAGGCTGGCCAGGCCATGGTCCAGGCCGATCGCCATGATGCGGTGGTAGGCGGGATGATACTCGACCTGGTCGATGCGGTGACCGAAGCGGTCGTGACTGCGCAGGCGGGGCGTGAACTCGTTGGCGTCGAAGCCCAGCGGTCCGATCTCCGCGGACGCCGCGCGGGCGAACTCGCGGACGCGATCCTCGAAGGCGCCGCCGCCCTCGCGCTCGAGCGATTCGCGCAGGGCGGGGTGCCTTTCGAACGGGTCGTACGCGACCAGCGGTTCGGGCTGGTTGAAGACTTCGTGCGTGTCCAGTTCGGACCGTGTCGATGGGAAGGAGGTTCGGGTCATGGCGTCTCGGTGAATGAATCTGCAACGATGTGAATATTCACTATACAAAAGCTCACGGGCGGCGGGTTAGAATCCGCCGATGCGTCTTACCCAGTACACTGATTTCTCATTGCGGGTGCTCATTTACCTGGGTCTGCACGACGACCGTCGTTGCACGATTCGCGAAATTTCCGACGCCTACGGCATTTCGCGCAACCACCTGATGAAGGTTGTGCAGCAGCTGGCCGCCGAGGGCTTCGTCGACTCGGTCCGGGGCGTGGGCGGTGGCCTGACGCTTTCGGCCGATCCGGGTCGACTGAACGTGGGTCGGATCGTCCGCAGGATGGAGCCCGACCTGGGCCTGGTCGAGTGCATGCGCCCGGGCAACGCGTGCGTGATCACGCCGGCCTGTTCACTGGCCGGCATGCTGACCGAGGCCCGCAAGGCGTTCCTCGACGTGCTCGATCGCTACACCCTCGCCGACATCCTGACGCCGCGTCACCGCCGCGAACTCTCGCGGCTGCTCAATATCCGGGTCGAATCGGCCTGACGCGCGCTCGCCCGTTTGCCGAGCCGCTTCCGCAACAGGGCTCATGCGACCGGTCCTCGATTCCGGGCCGGCTTGCCCCGCCAGCTCCCTGACAGGACGCGCATCCGGTCGCCCGGAGCACGAGGATCGGCGGGTTGGGCGTGTTTTCCGAAGCCGCTTCTGGGAAGTTTCCGCAACCATCCGATTTGGCTTGAAAAAATCCTCTTTCCGGTGCATGATTAGGGCGAACTTGCGGCCGAGGGTCGATTCCACATGCGCAAGGTGATGTGCCTGATCGCGTTTCTGCTGGTGGCGGCGAGTGCCTCCGCGGCCGCCGGCGAAGTGCGCAATCTTCGCGTCTGGTCGAGCCCGGACAGCACCCGCGCGGTGCTCGACCTGAATCAGCGCGTGGACTACCGCCTGTTCACGCTCGAGAATCCGTCGCGCGTGGTCATCGATATCGACGACGTCGCCCTGGAGCGAGCGCTCGAGCTCGATGAAGAGCACAGCGGCGTGATCCGGCGCGTTCGTCATGGCGTGCGCGAGGGTCACGACCTGCGCGTCGTGCTCGACCTCGACGGCCGAGTTCGCCCGCAGAGTTTCCTGCTCGCCCCGGCCGGGGAATACGGCCATCGTCTCGTTGTCGACCTCTATCCGGAGGACGGCCGGTCCGCCGACCAGCGCGTGCGCGAGGCCGTCCAGTCCGCGCAGGACGGAGAGCGCGACATGATCGTGGCCATCGACGCCGGACACGGCGGCGAGGATCCGGGCGCGATCGGGCCTTCGGGCACGTACGAGAAAACGGTCGTGCTCGCGCTCTCGAGGGAGCTGCAGCAACAGATCAACGACGAGCCCGGCATGCGCGCCGTGCTCATTCGCACCGGCGATTACTATATCCCGCTCGATGAACGCTACGAGCGGGCGCGAGAAGCCCGCGCCGACCTTTTTCTTTCGATTCACGCTGATGCATTCCGCGATTTCAGGGTGCGCGGGAGTTCTGTCTATGTACTCTCCCGGCGCGGCGCATCGAGCGAAGCCGCCCGCCGGCTCGCCAGGAGCGAGAACCGCTCGGATCTCGTCGGCGGCGTCAGGCTCGACCGCGGCGACGACGTGCTCAGCTCGGTCCTTCTCGACTTGTCCCAGAACGTCGCGATGGAGTACAGCACCGAGGCGGCCGAAGCGATCCTCGGACAGCTGGCCCGGGTGGGCAAGCAGCATCGCGAGCAGGTCGAGCGCGCGAATTTCGTGGTTCTGCGCTCGCCCGATGTGCCCAGCGTCCTGGTCGAGGTGGGTTTCATCTCGAATCCGAGCGACGAAGCCAATCTCAGGACCGGCTCACATCGCCAGCAGGTGGCCCAGGCCATCGTCAACGGCGTGCGGCACCACTTCTTCGACACCGCGCCGCACGGCACCTGGATCGCCGCCAATCGAGACGGCAACCGCCACATCGTCGAGCGCGGCGACACTCTGGGCGTGATCGCCCAGAAGTACCGCACCAGCGTCTCGCGCATTCGCCAGGCGAACAATATCGAAGGCGACGTCATCCACCCGGGTGCGGTCCTCGTCATCCCGGCAGGGTCCTAGAAGAAGGTTTCAGGGTTCAGGTAGGCGGCGTCTGCGCAATGGTGGGCGGCTTCGCCGCGAAAAGTACTGGGCATTCGGAAACTTACCCGATATCGGTCTCGGGGCATACAAGCTGTTGAGGCATTCCCGATCGGCAGCGAGATAACGCGGCGTGGCCGCCCAACGCATCTCGACGAGCCCCCGCCTGAACCCTGAACCCTGAAACCTGAAACCTGAAACCTTTTTTCGAACCCGACCGAGAGGCGCTCCGTTAAACTGTGGATCATGCCGATCCGCAAGCTCCCAACACATCTCGTCAACCAGATCGCCGCCGGGGAAGTCATCGAGCGGCCGTCGTCGATCGTCAAGGAACTGGTCGAGAACAGCCTCGACGCGGGCAGCCGCCGGATCCGTGTCGAAGCCGAGCGCGGCGGGGCCCGGCGGATCCGGGTGACCGACGACGGCGGCGGGATCGCGCGCGAGGAACTGGCGCTGGCGTTGAGCGCGCACGCCACCAGCAAGATCAGCTCGCTCGATGATCTCGAGGGCGTGGCCACCCTGGGATTCCGGGGCGAGGCGCTGCCTTCGATCGCCTCGGTTTCGCGCCTGCGGCTGGCCTCGCGCGTGGCCGGCGCCGACAGCGGCTGGGAGATCGAGTCCGAGGGCGGCTCGGTCGGCGAGACCCGGCCCGCCGGAATGCCCGAGGGCACCGTCATCGAGGTGCGCGACCTGTTCTACAACACCCCGGCCCGGCGCAAGTTCATGCGCACCGAGCGGACCGAATTCGGCCATATCGACGACCTGCTCAAGCGCCTGGCCCTGGCGCGCATGGACGTGGCCCTGGACCTGGCCCACGACGGCCGCATGGTGCGCAGCCTGGGTCCGGCCGGCGACGAGGCTTCGCGCGATCGCCGCGTGGCCGCCGTGTGCGGCGATGCCTTCATGGAGCAGGCCATCGTGCTCGACGAGGCCCATGCCGGCCTGCGACTGACCGGGTGGATCGCGCGGCCGGGGTTCTCCCGCAGCCAGGCCGATCTGCAGTTCTTCTTCGTCAACGGGCGCCTGGTGCGCGACCGCCTGGTCGCCCACGCCGTGCGACAGGCATACCGCGACGTGCTTTTCCACGGCCGCCATCCGGCCTTTGCGCTGATGCTCGAGCTCGAGCCGCAGCGCGTGGACGTCAACGTGCATCCCCAGAAGCACGAGGTGCGTTTCCGCGACGGCCGCCTCGTGCACGATTTCCTCTTCAAGACCATTCATCACGCGCTCTCGGGCACCCGGCCGGGTGGCGAGGCGGCGCAAACGGCGGCCGCCTCGAGGGCCCATGTCGCCGCGCCGCCCACCGGGGGTCTGGGGCAGGGCGGCAGCCAGGCCGGGCTGGGCCTGGGCGTGGCCGAATCGGTTTCACGCTACGCCGAGCTGGCGCGCAGCCCGCGTCCCCTGGATACCGACGAGCAGGGCGACATTCCGCCGCTGGGTTTCGCCCTGGCGCAGATCCACGGGGTGTTCGTGCTGGCCGAAAACGCCGACGGCCTGGTTCTGGTCGACATGCACGCCGCCCACGAGCGCATCGTCTACGAGCAGCTCAAGCAGGCCTGGCGCGAGGAGCGCGTGCGCTCGCAGCAGCTTCTCGTGCCCGAGAAGATCGCCGTGTCCGAGCGCGAGGCCCGCGTTCTTGAGAAGCACGTCGAGGATCTCAGGCGGCTCGGTTTCGAACTGGGGCTGGCCGGTCCCGAGGCGGTGATGATCCGGGCGGTGCCGGCGCTGCTGGCCCGGGCGGACGGGCAGGGCCTGGTGCGCGACGTGCTCGCCGACCTGGTCGAGCTGGGACAGAGCCAGCGCATCGAGACCGTGCTCGACGAGCTGCTGTCGACCATCGCCTGCCATGGCTCGGTGCGCGCCAACCGGCGCCTCAATATCGACGAGATGAACGCCCTGTTGCGGGACATGGAGCGAACCGAGCGATCCGATCAGTGCAACCACGGCCGGCCGACCTGGGTGCAGATGGACATGAAGGCGCTCGACCGGCTGTTCCTGCGTGGCCAGTAGCGAAGCGCTCGTCCGGGAGCTGCCCCCGGCGGTCTTCCTCATGGGACCGACGGCCGCGGGCAAGACAGCGGCGGCCTTCGCGCTTCACGAGCGCTTTCCGGTCGAGCTGGTCAGCGTCGATTCCGCACAGGTCTATCGCGGGCTCGACATCGGTTCGGCCAAGCCCGACGCGGCCACGCTGGCGCGCCATCCGCACGCGCTGATCGACATCCGCGAGCCGGAAGCAACCTATTCGGCGGCGGATTTCGCGGCCGACGCGGGCGCGGAAATTCGCCGCATTCACGAGGCCGGGCGCTGGCCCGTGCTCGTCGGCGGCACCATGCTCTACTACCGCGCGCTGCTCTTCGGGCTCGATCCGCTGCCCCCGGCCGATCCGGCGCTGCGGCGAATCATCGCCGCCGAGGCCGAGGAGCGCGGCTGGCGGGCCCTGCACGCAGAGCTGGGGCGCCACGATCCGGCCGCCGCGGCGGCGATCCGGCCGGCCGACACCCAGCGGATCCAGCGCGCCCTGGAAATCCTGCGGCTGACCGGCCGGGGTCCGAGCGCCCACCACGGCCACAACCGCCTGCCGCGACTGGAGACCCTGCGCCTTGTCCTGACGCCTCGCGACCGCCATATCCTCCATGAGCGCATCGTCCGGCGCTTCGACGCGATGCTCGAGCAGGGCTTCATCGAGGAAGTCGAGCGTCTCAGGGCGCGACCCGGGCTGACGGGCGCTCACGCTTCGATGAAGAGCGTGGGCTATCGTCAAGTCTGGTGGAGTCTCGACGACGGCCGGGATCCGGCCGAGTGCCGCCATCGCGCCGTCGCGGCCACGCGGCAGCTGGCCAAGCGTCAGCTCACCGCGCTGCGAGGCATGACGGGCACGCTCTGGCACGATTCGCTGCGAGAACGTACAATTGACTTGATTTTCAGGCAGGTAGGTGAATTTTTCGCACGAGCACAAGCGCGGCAGACGTCCGCTTGACCGTGCCCCGGCTCCGGCCGGTTCCGACCTGGCGTCGACCCCATAAGAATGATTAACAGGCCAATAAGAACTTCCTAAGGAGAGTCAAGATGTCCAAGGGTCAGTCGTTGCAGGATCCGTTTCTCAATGCGCTGCGCCGCGAACGCGTCCCGGTGTCGATCTTCCTTGTCAACGGAATAAAGCTGCAGGGACAGATCGAGTCGTTCGACAATTTCGTGGTGCTGCTGAAGAACTCGGTCAGCCAGATGATCTACAAGCATGCCATTTCCACCGTCGTGCCGGCACGCAACGTGCACATCGGTGACATGGCAGAGGACGAGCAGCCCTGATAGAAGACTTCGCGCCAGCCGCGGCCGCCGGCGCCTCCCGAACGCTGCTGCTCCACCCGCTGCTGGGTCCGGAGCAGGGTGAGGAGTCGCGCACGGAATTCCGCCTGCTGGCCCGTTCGGCCGGTCTCGACGTCGTCGACGAGGTGCTCGCCCCGCGCGACACGCCCGACCCCAGGTATCTCGTCGGCAGCGGCAAGGTGGACGAGGTGCGCGAGCGCGCCGGGGCCTGCGGAGCCGATCTCGTCCTGGTCAATGCCAGGCTCAGTCCCGTCCAGGAGCGCAACCTCGCTCGCAGCCTGGGCTGCGGGGTTCTCGACCGGACCACGCTGATTCTCGACATCTTCGCCCAGCGCGCACGCTCTCACGAGGGCAAGCTGCAGGTGGAGCTCGCCCAGCTTCGCCATCTGTCCA
This sequence comes from Gammaproteobacteria bacterium, assembly GCA_009908385.1. Classification (GTDB taxonomy): domain Bacteria; phylum Pseudomonadota; class Gammaproteobacteria; order Xanthomonadales; family Wenzhouxiangellaceae; genus Wenzhouxiangella. Next base: position 6,030 of record JAAAPE010000012.1, on the reverse strand, counting down.
CGCGCCTGGTCCGCGGCTGGACCCATCTCGAGCGCCAGCGCGGCGGCATCGGCATGCGCGGTCCCGGTGAAACCCAGCTCGAGACCGACCGTCGCCTGCTCGGCACCCGCATCCGTCAGCTTACCGCCCGGCTCGAGAAGGTCCAGGCGCGGCGGGAGCAGGGGCGTCGGGCGCGTAACCGCGGCGAAGTGCCCCTGGTGGCCCTCGTCGGCTATACCAACGCCGGCAAGTCGACGCTGTTCAATTGTCTGACCTCGGGCGAGGTCATGGCGCGCAACCAGTTGTTCGCCACGCTCGACCCCACCGTGCGCCGTATCGAGGGGCTGGCCGGTTCGGCCGTGCTGATGTCGGACACGGTCGGCTTCATCCGCGATCTGCCGCACGAGCTGGTCGCCGCTTTTCGCTCCACGCTCGAAGAGACGCTCTCGGCCAGCCTGGTGGTGCACGTCATCGATGCCGCCGATCCCGATCGGCTCCAGCAGCAGTCGGTGGTGGAAGAAGTGCTCGACGACATCGGTGCGGGCGAGCTGCCGACGCTCAAGGTGTTCAACAAGGTCGACCTGGCCGAGCGCGAGGCCGGGCTGGAGCGCGATGCCGCCGGGCGGATCACCGCCGTGTGGCTGTCGGCCGCGACCGGCGACGGCCTCGACGACCTGGCCACGGCGCTGACCGAGCGGCTGGCCGAGGGGCGTATCCGTCGGCGTATCCACGTGCCGGTCGAGGGCCAGCGACTGCGCTCGCGCCTGTTCGATCTGGGCGTGGTGCTGGACGAGCAGGTCGAGGACGATGGGTCCAGCCGGCTGGACGTCGACCTCGATCAGCGCGACGCCCGAAAACTCGCGCGCTTGAAAGGCGCGGATGGACAATTGGCTGAGCAACTCCTGTTAAACTAAACCATTCTGAGCACGGGCGCCGCGCGGGAAATCTGCAGCGAATGAACGCGGTCGGCATGAGGCCGGCCGGGGGCCCGGTGCAAGGACGAACTCACGGAGAGATCAATGCCCTGGAATGAACCCGGACGCGGCAGCGGCGGCGGTGGAGATCGCGACCCCTGGAAAGGGGGGAACGGCCAGCAGCCACCTGACCTGGATGAAGTGTTTGCCAACGTGCAGCGCCGACTCAAGAAGATCATGGGCGGCGGTGGTGGAGACGACGGCGGTGGCCGCAAGGGCGGCTCCGGCGGTGGTTCCTTCGCGCCGATCATCGGCCTGGTCGTGCTGCTGGCGGTCATCTGGATCGCCTGGAGCTCGGTCCATATCATCGACGAGTCCGAGCGCGGCGTCGTCCTGCGCTTCGGCGACTACCACCGGACGGTGAATCCGGGCCTGAAATTCACGATGCCCCAGCCCGTCGAGGTAGTGCAGAAGGTCAACGTCAGCCGCGTGCGTTCGCTGGAGAATTCCAGCCGCATGCTGACCGGCGACGAGAACCTGATCGACCTGGCTTACGCGGTCCAGTACCGCGTGCTGACACCCGAGGATTTCCTGTTCAACGTCAGCGAGCCCGAGGTGTCGCTCTCGCACGCCGCCGACAGTGCCATTCGCGAGATCGTGGGCACCAACAACATGGACTTCATCCTCGAAATCGGGCGCGGCCAGATCGCGCTGGACACCCAGGCGCTGCTCGAGGAGATCATCGCGCGCTACGATGTCGGCATCGAGATCACCTCGTTCAACTTGCAGGAAGTCCGGCCGCCGGCCCAGGTGCGACAGGCGTTCGACGACGTCGTGCGGGCACGCGAGGATCAGATCCGCTTCGCCAACGAAGCGCAGGCCTACGCCAACCAGGTGGTGCCGGAAGCGCGCGGTCGCGCGGCCCGCATCCTCGAAGAAGCAGAAGGCTATCGCGACGCCAAGATCGCCGAGGCGACGGGTGAGTCAGACCGTTTCCTCGCCCTGCTGACCGAGTACGAGGCGGCGCCGGAAGTCACCCGCGAGCGTCTCTACATCGAGACCCTGGAGACGGTCTTCGGCCGCTCGGCCAAGATCCTGATGGACGCCTCCTCGAGCAACAACATGCTCTACCTGCCGATCGACCGGCTCGGACAGGGCGGTTCGCCGCTCGCGCCGCCACCGCCAATGTCCCTGCAGGACGACCAGAGGGGGTCGGGAACCACCCAGACCCAGAACGATCCGCGAAGCCGCACCAGCCGGGAGGACCGCTGAGATGAGAGTACTGATTCCCATCGTTCTGATCGCGCTGGTGTTCGTGGGCCTCAACAGCCTGTTCATCGTCAAGGAAACCGAATTCGCGATTCGTTTCCGTCTCGGTGAAGTCGTGCAGACCGACTACGAGCCCGGCCTGCACCCGAAGGTGCCGTTCATCAACAACATCCGCAAGTTCGACAACCGCCTCATGACGATGGACATGCGGCCCGAGCAGATGAACACGGCCGAGCAGAAGTTCGTCGAGGTCGACTATTACGTGAAGTGGCGCATCATGAACCCGCGCGACTACTACGTGGCCACCCGCGGCGACCAGGTGTTCACCCGGGCCCGTCTGTCGGAGCTGATTCGAAACGACCTGCGTGACGAGTTCGCGCAGCGGACCCTCAGCGAGGTCGTCTCGGAGCAGCGACGCGAGATGATGGAGGAGCTGGTCGGACGAGCCGACCAGCGCTTCGAGGATTTCGGCATCGACGTCATCGACGTGCGCATCAAGCGAATCGAGCTGACCGACGAGGTACTCAGCTCGGTCTTCGACCGCATGGAAACGCAGCGGACCGAGTACGCCAACGAACTGCGTTCGCTCGGCCGGGAAGAGGCCGAGAGAATTCGGGCCGATGCCGATCGCCGCGTGCGGATCCTGCTCGCCGAGGCCCAGCGCGACGCCCAGCGGCTCCGCGGTGAGGGCGACGCCCAGGCGGCCGCCATCTACGCCGGGGCCTTCAATCAGAATCGCGGCTTCTACTCGTTCTGGCGCAGCCTCGAGGCCTACAACGCCAGTATCGGCACGCAGAACGACGTGATGCTGCTGGATGCAGAGTCGGACTTCTTCCGCTTCCTGGATTCGCAGCAACAGGATTAGTCATGTGGGGCGACCTGTTGCTCGCCGTCAGCCTGGTTCTGATCATCGAGGGGCTGATGCCGGCCATCAGCCCCTCGGGCTGGCGCAACATGGTCGGCCAGGCCGCGCAACTGCCCGACCGCAGCCTGCGGGCGGGCGGCGTGGCGCTGATCATCGTCGGCGCGGTGATGTTCCACCTCGTCGGCTGACTTTCATTCGGGGAACTACCTAATGTCTCGATCCGTCGTGATTCTCGGCACCCAGTGGGGCGACGAGGGCAAGGGCAAGATCGTCGATCTGCTCGCCCATGATGCCGATGCCGTCGTGCGCTTCCAGGGCGGCCACAACGCGGGCCATACCCTGGTCGTCGGCGGGGAAAAGACCGTCCTGCACGTGATTCCATCCGGCGTCCTTACCGACCGTGCGCGCTGCCTGATCGGCAACGGGGTGGTCGTCGCGCCGCACGCGCTGATGGCCGAAATCCACGGCCTGGAAGAGAAAGGCATCGACGTGCGTTCGCGCCTGGGAATCTCGCCGGCCTGCCCGGCCATCCTGGGCTTCCACGAGGCCCTCGACCGGGCCAAGGAGCTCGCGCGCGGCAAGAAGGCGATCGGCACCACCGGCCGCGGCATCGGACCGGCCTACGAAGACAAGGCGTCGCGGATGGGGCTGCGCCTGGCCGACCTGGCCGATCCGGTGCGTCTGCAGGAGAAGCTGGGCGGACTGGTCGATTACTACAACTTCCTGCTGACCGAGTACTACCATGCCGATCCCGTCGACGGTCATCGCATCGCCGACGAAGCGGCGGCCATGGGCGCCGAGCTCAAGCCGATGTTCGCCGACGTCACCGGCGAGCTTCACGAGCTTCGCCGCGAAGACAAGAACGTGCTGTTCGAGGGCGCGCAGGGCAGCCTGCTCGACATCGATCACGGTACCTATCCCTTCGTGACCTCCTCGAACACGACCGTCGGCGGCGTCTACACCGGAACCGGCGTCGGACCCGGCGACATCGATTACGTGCTGGGCATCACCAAGGCCTATACAACGCGCGTGGGCTCGGGCCCGTTCCCGACCGAACTGCACGACGACGACGGCAGGCTCATGGCCGAGCGCGGCGTGGAATTCGGCGCGACGACCGGCCGCCCGCGCCGCTGCGGCTGGCTCGACGCGGTCGCGCTCAAGCGCATGGTCCGCATCAACGGTGTGTCGGGGCTTTGCATCACCAAGCTCGACGTGCTCGATGCCTTCGACCGCGTCCGGATCTGCGTCGACTACGACGGCGTCGACGGCTTTCCCGTGGGCGCCGAAGAGTGGGAACGCGCGGAACCGGTCTACGAGGACATGCCGGGCTGGGATGCCTCCACCCAGGGTCTTACCGACCAGGACAAGCTGCCGGCCGAGGCCCGTGCCTACCTCGACCGGCTCGAGGAACTGATCGAAGCGCCGGTACATATGCTATCGACTGGCCCCGAACGGGATGCCAATGTCATCCTCAGGCATCCCTTCAAAGCCGACCAAGGGCGCCGAACGGGCTAGAATTCGAAATTCGAAATCTCAAATACGAAACAAATTCGAAGCACGAAATTCGAAACCAGCCCGTGATCGGGGCAATGTTAGAGAGTCCTTCCTGCACGACGCATCGAGGCCTTAGTTTCTGTTTGGGTTTTGGGATTTTGGATTTGTTTCGGATTTGGTGCTTCGTATTTCGAATTTGGCGCGCCCAACTACTGAAGAAGAGATGTCATGCTTGATCCACACTTGTTGAGAAACGAACTGGAATCCGTGACCGCGCGCCTTGCAAGGCGTGGCTACCATCTCGATATCGAGAATTACGCCTCCCTCGAGGCGCGGCGCAAGGAGCTGCAGACGAAGACCGAGGAACTGCAGGCCGAGCGCAACCGGCGTTCGAAGTCGATCGGGCAGGCCAAGGCCAGAGGCGAGGACATCGAGCCGCTGCTGGCCGAAGTGGGCCAGCTCGGCGACGACCTGAAGGCCGTCAGCGAGGAACTCGAGCAGCTGCGACACGAACTCGAACGCGTCCAGCTCGACATGCCCAACCTGCCGGACGATTCCGTGCCCGACGGCGACGACGAGTCCGACAACGCCCTGGTGCGCGGCTTCGGCGAGCCGACCGAACTGGCATTCGAGCCGCGCGATCACGTCGAGATCGGCGAAGGCCTCGACGGCATCGATTTCGAGCGTGCAGCCAAGCTCTCGGGCAGCCGCTTCGTCGTCCTGGGAGGAAAGGTGGCGCGGCTGCATCGCGCGCTCGCCCAGTTCATGCTCGACCTGCAAGCCGACGAGCACGGCTACCGCGAAATGTACGTGCCCTACCTGGTTCATGCCGATGCCATGCTCGGCAGTGGTCAGCTGCCCAAGTTCGGCGACGATGCCTTCGCCACCGAGGACGATCCGGTCAGTTACCTGATCCCCACGGCGGAGGTCCCGCTGACCAACCTGGTCGCCGACGACATTCTCGACGCCGACGACCTGCCCATGCGCTTCGTCGCGCACACCCCCTGCTTCCGTCGCGAGGCCGGCTCGCACGGCAAGGACACGCGCGGCATGATTCGTCAGCATCAGTTCGACAAGGTCGAGCTTGTGCAGGTGGTTCGGCCCGACCAGTCGGAAGCGGCGCTGGAAGAACTGACCGGCCATGCCGAAAAGGTGCTGCAGGCACTCGAGCTGCCGTACCGCGTGATGGCGCTGTGCGCCGGCGACATGGGCTTCTCCGCCTGCAAGACCTACGATCTCGAAGTCTGGCTGCCGGGCCAGCAGGCCTACCGCGAGATTTCGTCCTGCTCCAACTGCGGCGACTTCCAGGCCCGGCGCATGCTGGCGCGCTGGCGCAATCCCGACACCGGCAAGCCCGAGCTCGTGCATACCCTCAACGGCTCCGGCCTGGCCGTCGGCCGCGCCTTGATCGCCGTGCTGGAAAACTACCAGCAGCGGGATGGGTCGGTCGTCGTCCCCGAAGCGCTGCGCCGCTACATGGGTGGGGTGGAGCGCCTGGAAGTGCGGTAA
>JAAAPE010000092.1 GCA_009908385.1 Gammaproteobacteria bacterium | reverse complement strand
GATGCCCTCGACCACCTGGCCGATCTCGGCGACCGCCTCGTCGACCGAACGGCCCTGCCCCAGCGCCAGGCCCAGGCGCCGGTTGCGTGACTGGTCGCCGGTGCAGGTGAGCACCAGGTCGCCGATGCCCGCCAGGCCCATCAGGGTATGGTCGTCGGCGCCCAGCGCACGTCCGAGCCGGCGCATCTCGGCCAGGCCGCGGGTGATCAGCGCCGCCCGCGTGTTGTGGCCCAGGCCCATGCCGTCGGCCATGCCGCAGGCCACGGCGAGGACGTTCTTGATCGCTCCGCCGAGCTCGGCGCCGACCAGGTCGGCCGTGTAGTAGGCGCGGAAGTTGTTGCCGTGAAGCAGCTCCGCCCAGGCCTGGCCGAAGTCCGGATCCGTGGCGGCCACGGTCACCGCCGTGGGCAGGCCTTCTGCGACCTCGCGGGCGAACGAAGGTCCGGTGATCAGGGCCAGGGGGATGTCGTCACCGAAGCGCTCGCCGGCGACTTCGTGCAGCAATCGCCCGGTACCCGGTTCGAAACCCTTGCTGGCCCAGGCCAGGCCGGCTTCGGCGGTCACGAACGGCGCCACCCGGTCCAGGGTCTCGCCGAACGCGTGGCTGGGCGTGGCGACCAGGAGGCGGTCCGCGTCGCGGCAGGCCGCCTCCAGGTCCGCGGTGACGTGGAGGCCGTCGGGGAACCGGCTGTCGGGCAGGTAGCGCGCATTGACGCGGTCGCGCTCCATGGCGGAGGCGCGCTCGGCGTCGCGCGCCCACAGGCGCACCTCGTGCCCCATGCGGGCGAGCTGCATGCCCAGCGCCGTGCCCCAGGAGCCGGCGCCCAGGACCGCGATACGGACGGCCGTCATGCGGCGATCCTAGTTGTCGGCCGGCGGCTGCTGGCCGTTGCCTTCGCCGTTGCCCTCACCCTGGCCTTCCTGCTGCTTGCGGGCCTCTTCCAGGCGCTGGCGGAAAACGGCCTCGAAGTTGACCGGCTGCAGCGGCGGCAGGTAGAAGCCGCCGGCGGTGACCAGCGTACCGATCTGCGACCGGCAGTAAGGAAACAGGACGTTGGGGGCCAGCACGTTGATCGCGTAGGGCAGCTGCTGTTCGCTGAAGCCGCTGAACTGGAAGAAGCCGCCGAACTGGACTTCGCACAGAAAGGCGGTCTTGTCACCCTGCTTGGAAGTCACCGTGACCGAAAGCACGACCTGGTAGCGGTCGTCGGCGAGCTGGTCGGTGCGCTGCGACAGGTTGAGGCTGATGTCCGGCTCGCTGCCGCGCTGGTCGAGTTCCATCACGTTGGGCGCCTCGAACGAGGCGTCCTTGAGATAGATGTGCTGGACGATCATCTGCGCTTCCTGGTTGTTGCCGGTCGCGGCCTGCTGATTTTCTTCTGCCATGACTTTAAATTTCCTTTGCAATTATCTGAATTGATTGAATGATTCTGGCCCGACGAATCGGCTCACTGTTCCGATTCGTTCGTCCCGGACTTTTTCTCGTCCCTGGACTTCTTGCGGCCCTTGCCCTTGCCCTTGCCCTCCTCGGCCTTGGCCGCGCCCTTGTGGCGCGAGACGGGCTGCTGGTCGCTGATCCACTGGCTCAGGCCGCCGGCAAGGACGTTGACGTTGGTGAAGCCCATCTTGACCAGGCGGGAGGCCAGCTGCGGCGCGGTCTGGTTGTTCCGGCAGTAGATCAGCACCGGACGCTCGCGGTACTTGAGCAGCTGCTGGTTGCCGGATTCGATGCGCGACTGCGGCATGTGCAGTGCGCCCCTGATGTGGCCTTTCGCGTAATCCGTGCTGTTGGAGGCGTCGAGCACCACCGGATCCTCGCGATTGAGCAGCTGCACGGCTTCGAGCGTGCTCAACTCCTTCCACTTCCGGAACAGGCGGCTGATCTCGTAGACGATGAGGGCGACGATGGCCGCGCCCAGCGCGCCGGTCAGCAACGGGTGGTTGCCTGTGAACTCGAGGACTTGTTCCATGGAGTGAATCGGCTCGGGTCAAAGCCGCCCATTATCGTTGATCGGGCGCTTTGTTGCCAGCATTGTGCGCGCCGCCTGTGGGATACTTGGCAAATCCTCGATTGACCCGACAAACGCCAGAGCGAAGGAACGATGCCTCGACCCCGACCGCTGATGCTGTTGATTCTCGATGGCTGGGGGCAGCGCGAAGCTGCCGACGACAACGCCATCACCGCCGGCCGCACGCCCAACTGGGACGAGCTGTGGGCCTCACGCCCCCATACCCTGCTCGACACTTCCGGCGAATCGGTGGGCCTGCCGGCCGGCCAGATGGGCAACTCGGAGGTGGGCCATATGAACCTCGGCGCCGGCCGCATCGTCTATCAGGAGCTGACCCGCATCGGCCAGGCGATCGAGGACGGCAGCTTCGAGGAGAATCCGGCGCTGCTCGGCGGCATCGACAAAGCGAAGGCCTCGGGCGGCTGCATCCACATCATGGGCCTGCTCTCGCCCGGCGGTGTTCACAGCCACGAGGATCACCTCCTCGCGACCCTGCACCTGGCCCTGGAGCAGGGTGCACCGGCCGTGGCCGTGCATGCCTTTCTCGACGGTCGCGACGTTCCGCCGCGCAGCGCCGCGGAGTCGCTCCAGCGGCTGGAAGCGGCAGTCGCGGCTGACGAGCGCGCGCGCATTGCCAGCGTGAGCGGCCGCTATTTCGCCATGGACCGCGACCAGCGCTGGGACCGCACCCGCCTGGCCTGGGACGCGATCGTCGAGGCGCAGGCCGAGTTCACGGCCGCCAGCGCCTCCGACGCGCTCGAGGCCGCCTACGCGCGCGGAGAGGACGACGAATTCGTCAAGCCGACGGTCATCGACCGCGGCCGGAAGGTCGCCGACGACGACGTGGTCGTGTTCGTCAACTTCCGGGCCGACCGCGCCCGGCAGCTCACGCGCGCCTTCGTCGAGGCCGGCTTCGACGGCTTCGAATGCCGCCGCCCGACCCTGTCGACCATGGTCACGATGACCCGCTACCAGGACGACCTGCCGGTCGACGTCGCCTTCGACAAGCAGCGCTTCGACCACCTCTTCGGCGCCGAACTCGCGGCGGCCGACCTCAGGCAGCTGCGAATCGCCGAGACCGAGAAGTACGCCCATGTCACCTACTTCTTCAACGGCGGCCAGGAACGGGTCTTCGAGGGCGAGGACCGGAAGCTGATTCCGTCGCCGAAGGTGGCGACCTACGACCTGCAGCCCGAGATGAGCGCGCCGACGCTGTCGAAGGAATTGCGGGCCGCCATCGACAGCGGCGCCTACGATGTGATCGTGTGCAACATCGCCAACCCCGACATGGTGGGCCACAGCGGCAAGTTCGACGCCGCGGTGGCCGCGGTCGAGGCCGTCGACCGGGTGCTGGGCGAGATACTGCCGGCGCTCGAACGCGCCGGCGGCGAGGCCCTGATCACGGCCGATCACGGCAACGTCGAACAGATGAGCGACCCGGAAAGCGGCCAGGCGCATACCTCGCACACGACCAATCCTGTGCCGCTGGTGTATTTCGGGCCGCGCCGAGTCGAACTGCGCGACGGCGGCAGCCTGCGCGACATCGCCCCGACGATGCTCGCCCTGCTCGACCTGCCTCATCCGGACGCGATGACCGGCCGCGCGCTGATCCGGACCCCATAAGCCTCGCGTGCGTCCGCTCGGGCCGCTTCTGTCCATCGTCGTCGCCGCGGCGCTCACGGCGGCGCCGCTGATGCCCCTGCGTGCCCAGGACGACCGCGAGGCGGTCGCGGCCGAACTCGAACGGGTGCGCGGCGAGATCGCCGAAATCCAGTCGCGCATCGACGAGAACCTCGGCAGCCGCGACCGCCTGCTCGAGTCGCTGGCCGAGGCCGAGCGAAGCGTCGGCAGCGCGCGCCGGGCACAGGCCGAGGCGGACCAGGCGCTCGAACGCGTGCGGCAGGAAATCGACGCGCTCGAAACGCGCCGCGCCGAGCTGGAATCGCGCATCGGCCGGCTGGCCGGAGAACTCGCCCGGCAGCTTGCCACCGCCTACCGCCAGGGCAATCCCTCACGCCTGCAGACCCTGCTCGACCAGGACGACCCCCGGCGGCTGTCGCGCCGGCTCGCCTACCACGGCTACCTGACGCGGGCCCGCGTCGAGGCGATCGATGCATTGCGCGAGAGCGTCGAGAATCTCGCCCGCACCCGTGAACGGCTCGACGAGGAAGCGCGCGAACAGGCCGAGCTGCTGGAGGTCAGGAAGGCCGAAACGCAACGCCTCGAAGCGGCCATGGACGAGCGTTCCCGAGCGCTGGCGGCGCTGGACGAGCGCCTCGAAACCGACCGCGAACGCCTGGCCGGCCTGCAGTCCGACGCCGAGGAGCTGGGGCGGCTGCTCGACCAGCTCGCCGGCGTCCTGGCCGACGTGCCCCCCGAAGTCTCGATCCCGCCTTTCTCCGACCTGCGAGGGGGCCTGGCGATGCCGGTCGAGGGTGCGGTGCTGCACGGCTTCGGCGAAAGCCGCGGCGCCGAGCTCGAATGGACCGGCTGGCTGATCGACGTCGAGCCGGGCGAAGAGGTCGCCAGCGTCGCGCACGGCCGGGTCGCCTACGCCGACTGGCTGCGTGGCTACGGACTGCTGCTCATCCTCGATCACGGCGACGGTTACATGAGCCTGTACGCCCACAACGAGGCACTGATGCGCGACGTAGGCGACTGGGTGGCTCCCGGCGACCTGATCGCCCTGACCGGGCGATCGGGCGGCGTCAGCGAGCCGGCGCTCTACTTCGAGCTGCGCTACGACGGGCGGCCGGTGGATCCGGCCGCCTGGATCGAACGCTAGCCGGCCACTAGGGCGCGGGGTAGACGTAGCTGGTGCCGAAGCCGAGCGGAATGCCGAGCATCCAGTAACCGATCAGGAAGATCGACCAGACCAGCAGGAACACCACCGAGTAAGGCAGCATCATCGAGACCAGCGTGCCGATGCCGGTGCCCTTGACGTAGCGCTGGCAATAGACCACGACCAGCGGGAAGTAAGGCATCAGCGGCGTGACGATGTTGGTCGAGGAGTCGCCCACGCGATAGGCCGCCTGGGTCAACTCGGGCGAGAACCCGATCTGCATGAGCATGGGCACGAAGATCGGCGCCAGCAGGGCCCACTTGGCCGAGGCAGAACCGACGAACAGGTTGACGAAGCCGACCAGCAAGATGATGCCGAACAGGGTGACGCCGCCGGGCATATTCAGCCCGGCCAGGAAGTTGCCGCCCTCGACGGCCATCAGGACGCCCAGGCCCGAACGCCCGAACTCGGCCACGAACAGGGCGCAGAAGAAGGCCATGACGACGTAGTAGGCCATCGAGCCCATGGTTTCGGACATGGCATCGACGACATCCTTGCTCTTCTTGAACGCGCCGGTCATGAAGCCGTAGATCACGCCGGGAATGACGAAGAACAGGAAGATCAGCGGCACGATCGACTGCATGATCGGCGCGGAGAATTCCGTGAGCTTGCCGGTGCCGGAATCGCGGAAGGGGGAGGTTTCGGGAATCAGCGAGACGATCAGCAGCACGAAACCGATGGCCATCACGCTGGTCGCCAGCCACATGGCGCGGTTTTCCTTCGCGTCGATCGGGTGCATCTCCGGCATGTCGTCTTCGTCGCCGTCGAGCGGCGTATCGGCCAGGCGCGGTTCGATCACCCGGTCGGTCAGCCACCAGCCGAGCAGCACGATCACCAGGCAGGAGGCCGAGGTGAAGAAGTAGTTGATCAGCGGGTGCAGTTCGACCGTGGGGTCGACCAGGTGCGCCGCCGGCAGCGTGAAGCCCATCAGCAAGGGATCGATGGCCGACGGCACGAAGTTCGCCGAAAAGCCGCCGGACACGCCGGCGAAGGCGGCCGCGATGCCCGCCAGCGGGTGGCGGCCCGCGGCGTAGAAGATGATGCCGCCGAGCGGGATGACCACCACGTAACCGGCGTCGACCGCCGTGTGGCTGACGATGGCGATCAGGATCAGCATCGGCGTGAGCAGCAGCTTGGGCGTGAAGGCCAGCAGCTTCTTGAGCAGGGCGTTGATGTAGCCGCTCTGCTCGGCCACGCCGACACCGAGCATCGCCACCAGCACGACCCCGAGCGGCGCGAATCCGGTGAAGGTATTCACCATCGAGGTCAGGAAACTGACCAGTTGCTCGCCGGTGAGCAGGTTGGTGATCGAGATCGCCTCGCCCGTGGACGGATGCTGCGCGCCGAACTGTACACCGGACAGCAGCCACGACAGGATCCAGACCACGATCATCAGCAGCAGGAACAGCATGGCCGGATCGGGCAGCTTGTTGCCGACGACCTCGATGACGTTGAGGGCGCGGTCGAGCCAGCCGCCGCCTCCGTCCTTGCGGCCGGCCTGTTGCGTTTCGTTGGTATTCATGGCGATGGGTCCCCGTGGAAAGTCTTGTTGTGATGTTGGCGACGGCCCGGCCGGGCGCTGGAGGCGCCGCTGACGGGCGGCGAAAACACTACCACAACCGCCCTGCCCCGGCCACCGTGCAGGCGCGGGCGCTCAGCGCTTGCGGCGCGAGTCGTCGAGCGGCAGCGGCGTGACCTTCTCGCCGCTCTTGCTGTCGCGGATGACCGCGGTGCCGCGCTTTTTGACCTGCTCGACACGGATCACCGAATGCATCGGCAGGTGCAGCACCTCGACGTCGGCGAACTCATCGCGCAGGCGTTCCTCGGTCGGATCGATGACGACACCCTCGTCTTCCTCGAACACCAGCTCCGAGGCCTGGACAAAGCCATAGGCCATGTCGCTGCCGGTGACCTTGCGGCAGTAGATTTCGTAGACCTTGCCCTGGTTGAGGAAGCTGATCTTGTACATCGTCGACATCGAAAGCTCCGCGCGTCGTGGTCGTCATTCGTCCTGTAGTCGCAGATCGACCAGGCCCGGGAACGGCCGAAGCGCCAGCGCCACGATTACCCCGGCGAGGAAACCGGCCACGTGCGCCCACCAGGCCACGGCACCGGACTGCGGTCCGACCACCGTATAGATGAGTTGCAGTGTAAACCACGACCCGATGACGAGGATGGCCGGCACCCGCGCGAACTGGAGGTACAGGCCCAGCGGCAGCCACAGCCCCATGCGGCTGACCGGGAACAGGCCGAGGTAGATGCCGATGATGGCCGATACGCTGCCGCTCGCGCCGATCACCGGCGTGGTGCTGTCGCCCATCTGCCACGAAAGGCACAGGTTGGCCAGTGCCCCGAGCAGGAGGAAGGCCGCGGCCATGCCCCAGTGGCCCATGGCGCGTTCGACGGTGACGCCGAACACCCAAAGATAGGCCAGGTTTCCCGCCAGGTGGGTCCAGCTGCCGTGAACGAAGAGCGCCGTGAACAGGCCCGTCAGGCGCGGATCAAGCCACTCGGCGGGCGAGCGCTGAAACAAAGCGTTGATGTCGGCGGGCACGAAGCCCCAGGCCAGCAGCCAGTCATCGACGGCGCCGTGGTAGAACGCGGCGTAGACCATGGCGGCGAGCATGACGGCGCTGACCAGGGTCAGAACCCAGGGCCAGGCCGGGCCCCGTCGGCCGGCGGCTCGCCGGCGACTCATCGCGGTTCGAGCAGGAACCGATGCGAACGGAAGTCGACGATGGCGCCCTCGCGACGAATATCCACCAGCTTCGCCCCCTGGCCGAGGGAATCGCCGGCCACGTAGCGCTCGCCGTTGACCAGCACGAAGCGCTCCTCCTCGCTCGGCGAAAAGACGTGGATGTTGAGGACGAGCTGGGGCAGATTGCGCCTTACCGCCAGCGGCAGTTCCCACTGCCTGACGTACTCGGCGACTCCGTCGCTGAGGGGCGCGGAAGACGATGAACCCTCCGCGGGGGCCGCCTGGGAGTCGGCCTGGCTGCGCCGTCGGGCCTGGTCGGCCGGGCCGCCCTCGGCCACGTCCGAGCGCGCGTTCCGCGAGCTGCCGGACTGGTCCGCCTGCTGCTGCCCCTGGGCCAGGCGACGCTCGAGCTCCTCGAGACCCTGCTCGGGCGGCATCGGCGCGGTCTCGCGCTGCGGCGCCTCGCGGCTGACCGAACGCTCCGGACTCGTCCCGCGCGGCTGGCGCCGATCGACCACGGCCCGTTCGGCCGGCTCTTCGGCGGCCTGCGCTTCAGCGGACGAGCTTTCCGAAGCCGGCCCGACCGGCTCGGCCTCGGCCACCGTCTGCGCCTGACCGGCTTCCGACGCCTGCTGCCGCGCCGGCCGATTGCCGGCCCGGCGGCCCGTCATCCGTTCCCTGATCTCGGCGGCGGTCAGCGATTCGGACGCTTCCGGCCCATCCTGCGAGGCAGCCTCGCCCGGCGAGCCTTCCGGCGGCGCGGGCTGCGCCGAGCGCTCCGCTGGATCACTGACCAGGCCGGCCAGCTGTTGCGGCAGCCACTGGGGCCTGAGAACGGCGATACCGCCGGCGGCAACCGCAACCACCACGAGGCAGGACAGGATCATTACCCCCCAACCACCGCGGCGCCGGCGTTTCGGCGGCGAGGGTTCCGGCGAGTTCAGTCCGGGGGGACCGCCCTGCTGGCGGCGCGCGTCGGACTTGCGCAATGCATCGAGAATGAAAGACACCGTCTAGGCTCCATCGTCGTCATTCAGCAGGGCCGGCGCGTCTTCGTGCGGCACGCCGAGGAACAATCTTGTGGCCGGGCCGATCAGGCCATCGTCGTTGATGCCGTGCAGGCGCTGGAAGTCGGCGACCCAGTTCTGGAAGGCTTCATCATAGTCCGCGTCGACCGGTCCGGTCCACGGCAACGGCTCGGCGGCTGCCGCCAGCTGCTTCATTCTCAGGACCGACGGCCCGGAATCGCCCTGTTTCAGAAGCCGGCCTTCGTCCGGCCAGGCCACCAGCAGGTCGCCCCGCCAGCGGCGCTCGAGCTGGGCGCGCGGCACGCGCCAGTCCTGTCCGTCGTGGCGCAGGATCACGTCGTCGCGGCTGAATCCGGCCAGCATGACGTGACCGGCCGGCGGATCGGCCAGGCGCAGCACCACGGGCAGGTTGATCCGTTGGAGATAACTCCAGTTGCCGCGCAGGGCGAGGCAGGCCACGCCCGCGATTTCCTCTCCGCCGCAGGCCGGGGCGATGTCCTCGCTGTCGAGCGCGGGCCAGACGGCTGCCAGTTCGATCCAGGCCGACGGCGCGGTCGCCTCGGTGAGCATCGACTGCCAGGCGGGAGAGGCGCTGTCGGCCGCGGGCTCGCCCTGGTGAAGAAGCGCCCAGGACAGCGCGGCGCCGCCGGCCAGCACGACCACCAGGGCCATCACGGCGATGGCGCCGCGCAACCAGCCGCCGCCTCGTTCGCTCTCCTCTCCGGCGACCTCGCGTGCCGCGGCGCGCACCAGGCCGGCGCCGATCCGGTCGCTCTCGTGGGCATAGCCGGCCATCAGGGCCCGGTCGGCGATGATGTTGACCAGGCGGGGCACGCCCTCGGAGGCCAGGTAGAGCGACCTGATTCCGTCGGCGTTGAACGGGCAGCGCTGCGAGCCGGCGATCTCGAGACGATGGCGCACGTAGGCCTCGGTTTCGTCGCGGTTGAGCGGGTCGAGATGGTAGCGGGCCGTGATGCGCTGGGCCAGCTGCCTCAGCTCGGGCCGCGACAGCAGATCGCGCAGCTCCGGCTGCCCGATCAGGATGATCTGCAGGAGCTTGTCGGTGGCCGTTTCGAGGTTGGTGAGCAGCCGGATCTGCTCGAGGGCGTCGCGGCTCATGTTCTGCGCTTCATCGATGATGAGCACGACCCGCTTGCCCTCGGCGTGTCGTTCCAGCAGGTAGCGGTTGAGCCTTTCCTGCAGCTGCTGGAGGCTGCCGTCGGTGCCGTCGAGGGGAATCTCGAGTTCGTGGCAGACCGCGCGCAACAGCTCCTTGGGCGAGAGCATCGGGTTGAGAATCAGCGCGATCTGCGTATTCTCCGGCACCTGCTCGAGAACGACCCGGCAAAGGGTCGTCTTGCCCGTGCCGACTTCGCCGGTGAGCTGGACGAAACCGCCGCTGCCGCCCTGCCCGACGCCGTAGAGCAGATGGGCCAGCGCATCGCGGTGCCGCTGGCTGAGGTAGACGAAGCGCGGGTTGGGCGTGATCGAGAACGGACGCTCGGTCAGTCCATAGAACTGCTCATACATCAGCTCGCGATTCCGTCAGTGTGCTCGTTCAATCCGTCTCCCGATTCCGCTCCAGGGCCTGCTCAGTCCGACAACGCCATGAGCGATGCGTTGCCGCCGATTGCCGCGGTGTTGTTGGTGAAGGTCCGCTCGGTGACGAATCGGTGCAGGTAGTGCGGGCCGCCGGCCTTCGGACCGGTGCCGGAAAGGCCCTCGCCGCCGAAGGGCTGCACGCCGACGACGGCGCCGGTCATGTTGCGGTTGACGTAGGCGTTGCCCACCCGGGCGCGGTAGGCGATGTGGCGGTAGACCCGGTCGATGCGGCTGTGCACGCCCAGCGTCAGGCCGTAGCCGGTCCCGTTGATCTTGTCGATGACCCGGTCGAGCTCGCTCGCCTTGTAGCGCACGACGTGCAGGATGGGGCCGAAGATCTCTCGCTCGAGCCGATCGATGCCCTCGATTTCATAGGCGCGCGGCGCGAACCAGTGCCCCGCCGGCAGGTCGTCGCGAAGCGGCGTCTTCGCGATCAGCTTGGCCTCGCGGTCCATCCGCTCGGCGTGCTCGTCGAGCATCCGGAGCTGGTCCGCGTCGATGAGCGGCCCGATGTCGGTCTCGAGCAGTCCCGGGTCGCCGACGGCAATCTCTTCCATGGCGCCGGCGAGCATCTCGAGCATCCGATCGGCCACGTCGGCCTGGACGTAGAGCACCCGCAGCGCCGAACAACGCTGCCCGGCGCTCAGGAAGGCCGAATGGATCACGTCCTTGACCACCTGCTCGGGCAGCGCCGAGGAGTCGACGATCATGGCGTTCTGGCCGCCGGTTTCGGCGATCAGGGTGGCCAGCGGCCCCTCGCGCTCGGCCAGCGTGCGGTTGATGATGCGCGCGGTTTCCGTCGAGCCGGTGAATGCGACTCCGGCGATGCGCGGATCCCCGGTCAGGGCCGCCCCCACCTTGCCGTCGCCGGGCAGGCACTGGAGCACGTCGTCCGGCACGCCGGCCTCGTGCATCAGGCCCACGGCGCGCGCGGCGACCAGGGGGGTCTGTTCCGCCGGCTTGGCCAGCACCGCGTTGCCGGCGACCAGGGCGGCGACGACCTGGCCGGTGAAGATCGCCAGCGGGAAGTTCCAGGGGCTGATGCAGACGAACACGCCCTTGCCGTGCATCCGAAGCGTGTTGGACTCGCCCGTCGGGCCCGGCAGTTCGACCGGCTCGGCCAGCTCGTTGCGGGCCTGCATGGCGTAGTAGCGGCAGAAGTCGACCGCCTCGCGGACCTCCGCGATGCCGTCGAGCAGGGTCTTGCCGCCCTCGCGGGCGCAGATCGCCATCAGTTCGGCGCAGTGGCTCTCGTAGAGGTCACCGATGCGGTCGAGGATGTCGGCCCGCTCGGCGGCGCCGCGGCCGTCCCAGTCGGTCTGGGCCGCAACCGCCGCGGCGACGGCGTCGGCGACCGAATCGGGCGCGGTCCAGGCCACCTTGCCGACCGAGACACTCTTGTCGACCGGCGAGCTCGTGCTTTCCTCCCGCTCGACGCGGGCGGCCTTGCCGCTGGGCGCGGCCGACCAGCCGCCGCCGGCGGCGGCACGCTCCATGCCCTGCTTGAGCGCGTCGAGTTCGGAATCGCGCGCCATGTTGATGCCGCGGCTGTTGCGGCGCTCACGGCCGTACAGGTCGGCAGGCTGGGGGATGCGTGGATGGGCGATGCTCGAGTGGGACTGTACCTCGGCGATCGGATCGTCGACCACTTTCTCGACCGGCAGTTTCTCGTCGACGATGCGGTTGACGAAAGAGGTGTTGGCGCCGTTTTCGAGCAGTCGCCTCACCAGGTAGGGCAGCAGGTCCTTGTGATTGCCCACCGGCGCATAGACGCGGCACTGGCCGTTGTAGCGGTCGCTTTCGAGGACTTCCTCGTACAGCTGCTGCCCCATGCCGTGCAGGCGCTGGTATTCGAACTCGGTGCTGTCGCCCGCCAGCTCCGCGATGGTCGCGATGGTGTGGGCGTTGTGTGTGGCGAACTGCGGGTAGAAGCGATCGGGCATCGACAGCAGCTTCCGCGCGCAGGCGATGAAGCTCAGGTCGGTGTTGGCCTTGCGCGTGAATACCGGGTAGCCGTCGACGCCCTCGATCTGCGCGATCTTGATCTCGGTGTCCCAGTAGGCGCCCTTGACCAGGCGAATCGGAATGCGATGCCCGGTCCGGCGGGCCTCCTCGGCCAGCCAGTCTATGGCCGCCCAGGCCCGCTTCTGGTAGGCCTGCAGGGCCAGCCCGAAACCGTCCCAGCCCTCGAGCTCGGGATCGGCCAGCACGGCGGCGAACGCGTCGAAGGACGGCATCAGGCGGTCGGCCTCCTCGGCATCGACGGTGAGCGCGATGCCCGCGCGCCGGGCGCGCCGAGCCAGCTCGAGCAGGCGCGGCACCAGCTCTTCCATCACGCGATGATGCTGGGCGTGCTCGTAGCGCGGGTGCAGCGCGGAAAGCTTGACCGAAATGCTGGGCAGCGCGAAGACGTTGTCGCCCTCGGTCACCCGACCGATCGCGTCGATGGCGTTGGCGTAGGAATCGTAGTAGCGGCGGGCGTCGGCCGCGGTCAGGGCCGCCTCGCCGAGCATGTCGAAGGAGTAGCGGAAGCGCCGGTTGGTCTTTTTCTTGGAACGCTCCATGGCCTCCTCGATGGTGCGCCCCATGACGTACTGGTGGCCCATGATGCGCATCGCCTGGCGGATGGCGGTCCGCACGACCGGCTCGCCGGACTTGTTGGCGATCTTCGACAGGACAGTGCCGATGCTGCGCTTCTCGGAGCCCCGCACGCTGACCAGGCGGCCGGTGAGCATCAGGCCCCAGGTGCCGGCATTGACGAACACCGACGAGCTCTTGCCCAGGTGCGACTCCCAGTCCGCGTCGGAGAGCTTGTCGGAGATCAGCGCTTCGGCGGTGTCGTTGTCGGGGATGCGCAGCAGGGCCTCGGCCAGGCACATCAGGATCACGCCTTCTTCGGAGGAGAGGTCGTACTCTCGCATGAAGGCTTCCATCACGCCGGCGTCGCGACTCTTCTCGCGCACCTCGCGCACCAGATCGAGCGCATGCTCACGGATACGGCCGCGTTGATCGGTGTCCAGCGAGACCTGCTCGAGCAGGAAACGGACGTGCCCTGGCTCGTCCTTCTGCCAGGCCTCGTCGAGGGCGTCACGCAGCGTGTTCGACGCGGCGGGTTCATCCATGACGAATCGGCTGAAAGCTTGGCTCATTGGGGCCTCGGAGACTAGGAATGAAGGCAATACGCAAGTGTAACCGAATGCAGCCAGGTGACGTGAATCGAGCGCTCGTTCGCGTCCGGAAAGGCAATTTTCACTGCCACGTGAGCCCCCTTTGGGCTAGAATAGGCGGCCGAAAATCAAGAAACGCGGTGCAGAGTCCGTGATCGATGTCCGACACAGTTCGGAGGCGTGCCCGGCTCGAATCATCGAGGCACGCTCGAACCTGTCCATGACGCTCGATCGGCTGGCGCTGGTGTTTCTGGGTTTGAGTGCGGTCACCCTGCTCGTTGCACTCGGTCCCCTGCTGCTCGGCTACTGGCCGATCATGCTGGCCGCCGTCGTTCACCTGATCGTCGTGGGATGGTGCCTGCGGCTGGGTTGGCGCGGCAACTGGGCGCGCGAGTGCATGATCATCGACCGCGACACGCTTGCAATCGATCATTTCGACGCCAGGCAACGGACTCGCAGCGAGTGGCCGGTCGCCTGGGTCCGGGTTTTGGTCGAGGAACGGCGAATGGGTGAAAGGCAGGTGATCGTGACCTGCCATGGACGGCGCCAGGCGGTCGGGCAGTTCCTGCCGACCCACGAGAAGCTGGCGCTGGCCGATGCCCTCAAGGAGAGCCTCGGAGCCGCTGGGCTTGGGGGTCGTGCTGGCAATCACAGGTGAGTCGAGGATGAAGAGAACCAATGAACTGATCGTGGCGCTGGCGGTGATGGCAGTCATCATCGTGGTCACGTGGGGCATCTATGCCGTCGGTGACAACATGCCGAGCGGCGTGACGCCCTTCAGCAAGGATGTCTATCAGCTGCACAACGTCATCCTGGCCGTCGTGACGGTCATCGGCGTTCTGGTGTTTACCGCGATGTTCACGTCGATCGTCGTTCACCGCAAGTCGAAGAATTACGAGGCGGCCAAGTTCAGCCACTCGACGGTTGCCGAAATCACCTGGACGGCGATTCCGGTGCTGATCCTGGTGGTCATGGCGATTCCGGCCACCAGCGTACTGATCGACATGGAAGAAACCGGCGGCGCCGAAATCAACATCAAGGTCACCGGCTACCAGTGGCTCTGGCAGTACGAGTACCTCGAAGACGGGATCAACCTGTATTCGACGCTCGATCGCGAGAGCAACCGCGCTCGCCAGATCAACTCCGGCGTGGACGTGCGCACCGTCGAGAATTACCTGCTCGAGGTCGATAATCGTCTGATCGTGCCCACCGACACCAAGATCCGGTTTCTGCTCACCTCCGGCGACGTCATCCACTCCTGGTGGGTGCCCGAGCTGGGCTGGAAGCGGGACGCCATTCCGGGCATGGTCAACGAGGCGTGGACGCTGATCGAGGAAGAAGGCGTCTACCGCGGCCAGTGTGCGGAACTCTGCGGGAAGGACCACGGGTTCATGCCCATCGTGGTCGAGGCCGTCTCGCCCGAAGACTATCGCCGCTGGGTCGAACAGCGGCGAGCCGAAATGGCCGGAGACCCGCCGTCCGATTCCGAGCAGTTGACCTCAGTCGATGACCGGGCCGCCGCGTCCGGCGATCAGGGCTGACAAGCAGACCAAGCTTCCTAGAGAGGAAACAGAATCATGAGTCATGCCACAACCATGAGCCACGACGACCACCACGACGACCATCCGACGGGTCTGAAGCGGTGGCTGTTCACCACCAACCACAAGGAGATCGGGACGCTCTACCTGATCTTCTCGCTGGCCGCCTTCATGATCGGCGGCGCGATGGCGATGGTCATCCGCGCCGAACTGTTCGTGCCGGGCCTGCAGCTGGTCAATCCCGAGTTCTTCAACCAGATGACCACGATGCACGCGCTGGTGATGATCTTCGGCGCGGTCATGCCGGCGTTCGTCGGCCTGGCCAACTGGATGGTGCCGCTGATGATCGGCGCGCCGGACATGGCGCTGCCGCGAATGAACAACTGGTCCTTCTGGATCCTGCCCTTCGCCTTCTTCCTGCTGCTGATGACGCTGTTCCTGCCGTCCGGCGGGCCGGCTTCCGGCTGGACCCTCTACCCGCCGCTGTCGCTGCAGGGTGGCACCAACATCGCCTTCGTGATCTTCGCCATCCACCTGATGGGCATTTCGTCGATCATGGGCGCGATCAACATCATCGTGACCATCCTCAACATGCGCGCCCCGGGCATGACGCTCCTGCGGATGCCGCTGTTCGTGTGGACCTGGCTGATCACCGGCTTCCTGCTGATCGCCGTGATGCCGGTGCTGGCCGGGGCGGTGACGATGCTGCTGACCGACCGCTTCTTCGGCACGAGCTTCTTCAACGCCGCGGGCGGCGGTGACCCGGTGATGTACCAGCACATCTTCTGGTTCTTCGGTCACCCCGAGGTCTACATCATGATCCTGCCGGCCTTCGGCGTGATCTCCGAAATCCTGCCGACCTTCTCGCGCAAGCCGCTGTTCGGCTACACCTCGATGGTCTACGCCACGGCCTCCATCGCCTTCCTGTCGTTCATCGTCTGGGCCCACCACATGTTCACGGTCGGCATGCCGCTTGGCGCCAACCTGTTCTTCATGTACGCGACCATGGTCATCGCCGTTCCGACGGGGGTGAAGGTCTTCAACTGGGTGTCGACCATGTGGCGTGGATCGATGACCTTCGAGACGCCGATGCTGTTCGCGCTCGGCTTCATCGTACTGTTCACCATCGGCGGCTTCTCGGGCCTCATGCTGGCGATCGTGCCGGCGGACTTCCAGTACCACGACACCTACTTCGTGGTGGCGCATTTCCACTACGTGCTGGTGACGGGCTCGGTATTCGCCATCATGGCCGGCGTCTACTACTGGCTGCCCAAGTGGACCGGCCACATGTACAACGAACGCCTCGGCAAGATCCATTTCTGGTGGTCCACCATCTCGGTGAACGTGCTGTTCTTCCCGCAGCACTACCTGGGCCTGGCCGGAATGCCCCGACGTATTCCCGACTATGCCGTGCAGTTTGCCGAGTTCAACATGATCTCGTCGATCGGCGGCTTCGCTTTCGGGCTCGCGCAGCTGCTGTTCATCTACATCATCTGGCAGGCCGCGCGCGGCGGCGAGCGCGCCACCGACCAGGTCTGGGACGGCGCACGCGGACTGGAGTGGACCGTCCCCTCCCCGGCTCCGCTGCATACCTTTGACACGCCCCCGAAGGTCGACGACAGCGTGACGGCACACGCCGACCGCCTGGTCTGATCCCGGGAGTCGAGACTTGCGAGATGACCAGCAAACGAACGAAGAGAAGCGTCGCCGTGCGATTCGCACGGCGCTCGTCCTCGCGGGTGTCGTGCTGCTGATCTACCTGGGCTTTATCGGCCGCGGATTCTTTGGCGGCGGATAAGGGATACGGGCAGCGAAGCGGCGGCGCGTCGCCAGCAACGATGAAAGCAACGGACCGGCCGGCGGGCCGCCCCCGAAAAAGAAACTGAAGCAGGGAACAACCATGGCACAAGGACAGTATTACGTACCGCACACGGCCAAGTGGCCGATCGTCGGCTCGATCGGGCTATTTATCATGATGCTGGGCGCGGCCAGCTGGCTCAACGGAGCCGCTTTCGGCCCTTGGCTGACGCTGGCCGGCTCGGTGATCGTGCTGGTCATGATCTTCGGCTGGTTCGCCGACGTCATCCGGGAATCGCAGCAGGGACTCTACAACCAGGCCGTGGACATCTCTTTCCGCCAGGGCATGATCTGGTTCATCTTCTCGGAAGTGATGTTCTTCGCGGCGTTCTTCGGCGCCCTGTTCTACGCCCGCGTGCTCTCGGTGCCCTGGGTGGGCGGTGAAGGCACCGGCGCGATGACCAATGAACTGCTCTACCCGCAGTTCGACGCCACCTGGCCGACCGCCGGCCCGGCCAACCTGGGTGGCGGCTTCGAAACCATACCGGCCTTCGGCCTGCCGCTGCTCAACACCCTCATCCTGCTGACTTCCGGGTTGACCATCACCCTGGCCCACTGGGCGCTGAAGAAAGCCCAGCGCGGCGCGCTCATCGGCTGGATGATCGCGACGGTCGTGCTCGGTATCGTCTTCCTCTACCTGCAGGCGACCGAATACGTGCACGCCTACCAGGACCTGGGGCTGACGCTGGGCTCGGGCATCTACGGTTCGACCTTCTTCATGCTGACCGGCTTCCATGGACTGCACGTGACGCTCGGAACGATCATGCTCATCGTGATCACCCTGCGCTGTATGGCCGGGCATTTCTCCAAGAAGCAACACTTCGGCTGGGAAGCCGTGGCCTGGTACTGGCACTTCGTCGACGTGGTCTGGCTGGGGCTGTTCGTCTTCGTCTACGTCCTCTGACGAAGGGACGACAATTCAGCAACGAGAATGCCGGCCCCGCGCCGGCATTTTCTTTGCCCCGTCATCCCCGACCGGCAACGGTCTCCCAGCGCGCCGAGATCAGCATCCAGTCGCCGTCGTCGCGGCGCCAGCCGGTGGTCAGACGGTACCAGCCCCCGGTGTCGGGAATCAGGCCGCTGCCGCCGGAGACGACGGCGTGAAGGGTTGCGGTGGCGCGGTCTTCACCGCTGAGCTCGACCTCGATGTCGAACAGCCGGGCGCTGAGCTGCTCGTGGGCCAGCATCTCGCGACGCAGCAGGAACCGGGCCGCCCGCCGATCGAGACTTCGGGTGGCGGCGGTGAAGTCCTCGGCGACGGGTTCCATGAAGTCTCCCACCTGCCCTTCGGACAAGGCGGCCTGCATGTCCGAGATGCGCTGCCGGATCTGCTCCTCGTCGGGCGCCCCGGGGCCGCAGGCAGCCAGCATGAGCGCGCTCAGGGCGGCTGCGAGCAGGCGCGCGCGACGACTCATCCGATCGGGTCCTCGGCCAGGTAGGATTCCAGCAGTCTCCCGGCGACCACGACGAGATCGTACTCGGTCACGAGGCCCAGCAACTTGCCGTCCTCGACCACCGGCAGGCAACTGAGCCGATGTTCCCGCATCAGGCGAATCGCCTCCACGGTGGTGGTCTCCGGGCCGACCGTGACCGGATCGGGTCGCATGATGTCGCGCACCGTGATGATGCCGTCGTTCCGGTTGCCGCGGGCGATCAGCCGCAGCAGCTGGCGATGCGAGATCAGGCCCAGGAGCTGGCCGGAGTCGTCCTCGACCGGCACGTGCCGCACGTAGCGCCATTCCATCAGGCTGGCGGCGAAGTCGACGATGTCGTCGGGTCGGACGGTAAACAGGTCGGTCGCCATGAACTGTCCGACCGTCCGGTAGCTGTCGCGCCAGTCCTGCTTGTTGCAGAACCCGGCGAGTTCCCAATCGGCCACCGGCTGCCCGCTTTCGGACTGCTCGATCATGCTCGACGTCACTGCGCGCAGCCGCTCGTGCTCGGTCCCCTCGCCGCGCATGTTCTCCAGCGACTCGAGCAGCCAGCGGGCGCCGGTTCGGCGGTTTTCGACGCGCGCACGAATCACGCCGAGATAACGATCGATATCGCGCTCGTCGATTCCCGCTTCGTTCAGCCCGTCCCGGGCCAGCGGGAGAAGCTCGTCGATGATCAGTTCCTGCGCCGTGACCTGGCGTCCGCCGAACCAGACCTGCTGGGCACGGAGCCCCTCGCGGGCGGCGGCCAGGAAGTTGCTCTTGGCGTCGCTGAAACTGAGGTGGTCGCGGATGTCGTCGAGGTTGTGGGAAAGTTGGGACATCATGCCGAAGAAAAACGCGGCATTGGCAACCTCGTCGAGCACGGTCGGGCCCGACGGAATCACCCGGTTCTCGATCCGCAGGTGCGGCTTGCCGTTGTCTGAGATGCCGTAGCAGGCACGGTTCCAGCGGTAGACGGTGCCGTTGTGGAGGCACAGGGCCTTGAGCCGGGGCACCTCGCCACGAGCCACCATGCCGATGGGATCGTCCTCGAAGGCGGTAGTCAGAATGACCCGGAAGCGCGCAATGTCCTCCTTGAAGATCTCGATGACCGATTCCTCGATCCAGTGATCACCGAAGTGAACGCGCGGTTTGTGGCCGCGCGCGGCGTGCGCCTCGGATCGGGCGTCGATCGAGTGCTCGAACACCGCGATGCGCGTTTCGTGCCACAGGCGTTTGCCGAGCAGGACCGGCGAGTTGACGCAGCTTGCCAGCAGCGGGCCGGTGACAGCCTGCGCGATGTTGTAGAGGTGGGCGAACTCCTCGGCGCCGACCTGGAAATGCACCTGGAAACTGGTGTTGCACGCCTCGAGCATGAGGTTGTCGTGCGTGACGTTGAGCTGGTCGATGCCCTTGATCGTGAACTGGAACTTGCTTCCGCGCAGGCGCAGCAGCGCTTCGTTGAGGGCGAAATAGCGGGCCGTCGGGACGATCGAGTCGAGCGTGAGATGCTCGCGCGTCAGCGTCGGCAGGATCCCGACCAGTGCGACCCGGCTGTCGGCCGCGCGCGCGGCGTGTTCGCGGGCGATGGCGAGGACTTCATCGGCTTCGCGCTCGAGCTGGCGCAGGCAGTCGCCGCCGAGCTCCAGCGGCGAGAGGTTGGCCTCGAGGTTGAACAGGCCGAGCTCGTGCGTGAAGCGGGGATCCTCGATCGTCTCGAGAACCTGCATGGCCGTCATCGCCGGGCGGGAAGCCCGGTCGACCAGGAACATTTCCTGCTCGGCCCCGATCCGGCGGATGCCGGACTCGATCATGCCGGCGTCGAGCATGTCCTCGAGCGCCCGGACCTCGTCGAGCAGCGCTTTCATGAATGCCCTGCGCGTCTGCTCGTCTGCGGTCTGCTCTACATTCTGTTCGCCCATCGCGACGACGACCCCGGCCTGTCTTTCCGGGGATAATAAACGTCCCCCGTGAAACGGGCAAATCGAACGCCCGCGCGCCCCGCGCAAGCTTGTCTCGGTTGACTTCCTGTGCCAAGCTTGCCGGAGGACAATCGGACCGACAATAAAAGGGAGACCCGATGAGCGAAAAGCCCTGGTTGGAGCACTATCCGGAGGGCGTGCCCGCCGAGATCGACATGGACGAGTTCGACTCGGTCGTCGATGTGATCGACAAGAGCTGCAACGAATTCCGCGACAAGGTGGCCTACGTCAATTTCGGCGCCGAGCTGACGTTCGGTCAGGTGGACCGGCACAGCGCCGCCTTCGCCGCGCACCTGCAGGCAATGGGTCTGGAGAAGGGGGATCGCATCGCGATCATGATGCCCAACGTGCTGCAGTATCCGATCGCCGTATTCGGAGCGCTGCGCGCCGGCCTCGTGGTGGTCAACACCAACCCGCTCTACACCGCGCGCGAACTCAAGCACCAGCTGATCGACTCGGGCGCGAAGGCGATCGTCATCATGGAGAACTTCGCGAGCGTTCTCGAGGCGGTCATCGACGATACCGAGATCGAGCACGTGATTCTCACGAGCATGGGAGACATGCTCGGCACGCTCAAGGGCATGATGACCAACCTGGTCGTGCGCCACGTCAAGAAGATGGTGCCTTCCTTCACCCTGCCCAACGCCAGGCCGTTCAACACGGTCCTGCGGGAGGGCGGCAACGAGCGCTTCCAACCGGTCGAACTCGAGCACGAAGACATCGCCTTCCTGCAGTACACCGGGGGCACGACGGGGGTGTCCAAGGGCGCCGTGCTGACCCACGGCAACATGGTCGCCAACATGCAGCAGGCCTCGGCCTGGCTGGGCCGTCGCCTCGACATCGGCGAGGAGACGATCATCACTGCCCTGCCCCTCTATCACATCTTCGCCCTGACGGCGAACTGTCTGGTTTTCGTCAAGCTCGGCGGCCGCAACGTGCTGATCACCAATCCGAGGGACATGCACGGCTTCGTCAAGGAGCTCGGCAAGGTCCGTTTCACGGCGATCACCGGCGTGAACACGTTGTTCAACGGCCTGCTCAACACTCCCGGCTTCGACCAGCTGGACTTCTCCAGCCTGAAGATGACGCTCGGCGGCGGCATGGCCGTGCAGCGGGCCGTCGCCGAACGCTGGAAGAAGGCCACCGGCGTCACGCTGGTCGAGGCCTACGGCCTGACCGAAACCTCGCCGGCGGCCTGCATCAATCCGATGGATCTCCAGGAGTACAACGGCGCGATCGGGCTGCCGATTTCGTCGACGGCGTGTCGGGTGATCGATGCGGACGGCAACCCCTTGCCGGGCGGAGAAACCGGCGAGCTGTGCGTGCGCGGGCCGCAGGTCATGAAGGGCTATTGGAATCGCCCCGAGGAGACCGCGAAGGTACTCGACGACGACGGCTGGCTGCGCACCGGCGACATGGCGAAGATGGACGAGAACGGTTACTTCTACATCGTCGACCGCAAGAAAGACATGATCCTGGTGTCGGGGTTCAACGTCTATCCCAACGAGGTCGAGGACATCGTGGCCAACCATCCCAAGGTGCTCGAGGTCGGCGCCATCGGCGCACCCGACGAGAAGTCCGGCGAGGTGGTCAAGGTCATCGTCGTGCGAAAGGACGACTCGCTGACGGTCAAGGAGCTTCGGGAGTTCTGCCGCGAGGAACTGACCGGCTACAAGGTGCCCAAGTACGTCGAGTTCGTCGCTGAACTGCCCAAGACCAACGTGGGCAAGATCCTCCGGCGGGAGCTTCGCGACATGTACGGCGAGGCGCGCAGCTCCGAGGACTGACGGCCGCGCACGCCTTCAGCGTCCGGAGTCGAGCAGCTCCGATTCGTCGGGGTGCTCCGACAGGCCCGAAACGCCCACGCCGATCAGGCGCACCGCGAACTGTCGACGCCAGCCGGCCCAGTCCTCGAGGAGCTCTCTGGCGACCGAGAGAATGCGATCCGGACTGCGCGTGTATCCTCCGAGTGAACGGCTGCGGGTGATCGTCGAGAATCCGCTCGAGCGCAGCTTGATGGTGACGGTCCGGGCGTACCAGCCGCGGCTCGCCAGGCGTCCGGCGACTTGGGCGGCCTGGCCGGTCATGACGTCGACCAGTTCGGCGATGTCGTGACGGTCGTCCCGGAACGTCGTCTCCTGGCTGACCGAACGCCGCGGCCGGCGGCTTCCCACCTCGCGCTCGTCGATGCCGGTGGCGCGCTCGATCAACGCCATGGCGTGGTCGCCGAACAACTGGCGGAGCAGATCCGGGGGCGTGCGACGTAACTGGCCGATCGTGAACGCGCCGATGTCGTGCAGGCGCTGCTCGGTTCGGGGCCCGATACCCCACAGGCGGCGGACGGGAAGCGGATCGAGGAACTGCTTGACCCGGTCGGGCGGGATATGGATCAGGCCATCGGGCTTGTCGTAGTCCGAAGCGATCTTGGCCAGCAGCTTGTTGTGCGCGATGCCGACCGAGGCGGTCAGCCCGGTCTGCTCGGCGACGAGCCGCTTGAGGCGAGCGCCGATCTCGCTCGGGGACCCGCCCTGCTCGATGACCGCTTCGCTCACGTCGATGAAGGCCTCGTCGAGGCTGAGCCCCTCGACCCGGTCGCTGAACCGCGCGAAGATCTCGAACACTTCGCGAGACACTTCGCGGTAACGATCGAAGCGCGCGGACACGAATACACCCGATGGACACAGCCGCCGCGCTCGCGCACCGGGCATGGCCGATCTCACGCCGTACTGACGGGCCTCGTAGCTGGCGGCCGCGACCACGCCGCGGCTGCTGCCCCCGCCGACCATGACCGGTCGACCGCGAAGCTCGGGGCGGTCGCGCTGCTCCACGCTCGCGTAGAACGCATCCATGTCGACGTGGATGATCGAGCGGTTACTCAATTCTCAATGACCAAGCACCAATTGCCAAACAAATCCCAATGACAGAACATTCGATGATCGAAACGAATTGAGACAGCCTGCACGCCAAGACTTCGTTTCGATCATTCGGTCATTGACTCATTGGTCCTTGCTTGAAAATTGCCATTTGGAAATTGAAGACTAAATCGTTCTTGTCGGCTTGTCGCTGTCGAGCATGCCGGCCAGCAGCGACACGATCGTGCTTTTCGCCTGCTGCCCCTCGGCGCTGTCGGCGAACTGCACGCCGACGCCGCTGTTGGCGGTGTGGCGCCCGCCCGAAGGCGTCAGCCAGGCCACCTTGCCGGGAATGGCAATGCGTTCCTCGCCCATCAGGCCGAGCAGGATCAGCACTTCGTCGCCGAGCTTGAACTGCTTGCGCGTCGGGACGAACAAGCCGCCGTTGATCAGGAACGGCATATAGGCGCCGTAGAGCTCCTGCTTGCTTTCGATGTTGTAGGACAGAATGCCTTTCTGGGCCATGAACTCATTTCCGCGCCGGTTGACACGCCTCCCATTCTAGCAGCCAGCGACCGAGCAGCAGGTCCTGGCGAACCACGCCCCGCTCCGCCTCGCGGTGACCGTCGAGGGCCATCTGCCAGAGCCTGGCGACATCGCGCCCGGGCGGGACGGGGGGCAGCCGCTGTCCCTCCGGACGCCAGCCGCCGGCCCGGCTCGCCTGGGCCATGAGAACCGCCATCCAGCGCGCCAGCCATTGCCAGCACGCCGCGGGCTCGGCCTGCCAGCGTTCGATCAGTTCGCCGTGCGCCGTCCCGGTCGCGAGATCCTCGAGCAGCGAGAGCCCCGCGTCCAGACCGCCGGATTCCAGCATCTGGAGGGCCGCCAGCGGCGCCCCGCCGCCGAGCTCGAGCGCCGCGTCCCGGTCGCCCCGGCTCGACTCCGGACATTGCCCGGCCAGCCAGGATTCGGCCGGCTCCCGCTCCGGGACCCTGAGCGCCAGTTGCTGGCAGCGAGAGCGAATGGTGGCGGGCAGGCGCGCCGGCTGCTCGCTGAGGAGGATGAGCCAGGCGCCCGGCGGCGGCTCCTCGAGCGTCTTGAGCAGGGCGTTGGCGGCATTGCGGTTCATCGCGTCGGCCCGCGGCATCAGCCCGACGCGATTCTTGCCCATGCTGGCGGTCAGCTGCAGTCCCTCGATGAGACCGCGGACCTGGTCGACCGCGATGCCCTGCTTGTCCTCGAGCACGTCGATCACGAACAGGTCCGGATGGGCGCCGCTGGCCACCAGCTGGCAGCTCTGGCAATCGCCGCAGGCACCCGCCTCGACAGGCTCGCGGCACAGCAGCAGACGGGCCAGCCAGTCGCCGAGTTCCTGCTTGCCGATCCCGGCCGGGCCGTGGATCAGCGGTGCGTGCCCCAGGCGCCCCTCATCGAAACGGGTACGTAGCGATCGTCGTGCCTGTTCGAGCCAGGGAAGCATCAGCCGAGCCGCTCCTCCAGGGCAAGCC
Organism: Gammaproteobacteria bacterium; assembly: GCA_009908385.1. GTDB lineage: Bacteria > Pseudomonadota > Gammaproteobacteria > Xanthomonadales > Wenzhouxiangellaceae > Wenzhouxiangella. The sequence goes on along the minus strand of JAAAPE010000092.1, from coordinate 51,180 downwards.
GGATCGCCGTCCTCACCGCGTCGAGGCCGTCGGCAGCGTCGATGACCACGAATCGCTCGGGCTCGCGGCGGGCCTGGGCCAGGTAGGCCGCCCTGACCCGCTCGAGAAACTCCGGCCGGCTCTGTTCCATCCGGTCGGGACCGCCGTCGCGGCCGCCGATACGACCCAGGCCGATGTCGACGGGCACGTCGAGCAACAGGGTCAGGTCCGGGCGCAGGTCGGGATGGACCAGGTCGGCCAGCGTCTCCACGGCGGCCTCGCCGAGCTCTCGGCCGGCGCCCTGGTAGGCGCGGCTGGCGTCGGTGAACCGGTCGCAGATCACGTCGCTGCCGCGCGACAGCGCCGGCCGGATCACGCCCGCGAGATTTTCCTGGCGGGCGGCGAACATCAGCAGCAGCTCGCTCATCGGGGTGAGCGGCCCGGTGCCCGGGTCGAGCAGGAGTTCGCGGATTCGCTCGGCCGTCGCCGTGCCGCCGGGCTCGCGGGTGATGATCACTCCACGGCCGCGATCCTCGAGCCAGTCGCGCACGGTGTCGATGGCGGTACTCTTGCCGGCCCCCTCCCCGCCCTCGAGCGTGATGAACCGCCCCCGGCTCACGGCCGCCCCCGGATGTAGCGGTCGACGGCGTCGTTGTGCTCGGCCAGGGTGTCCGAAAACGCGTGGCTGCCGTCTCCGCGGGAGACGAAGTAGAGCGCCGTGCCGGCGGCGGGCCGGGCCGCCGCCTCCAGCGACGCGCGACCGGGCAAGGCGATGGGCGTCGGCGGCAGGCCGTGGCGCGTGTAGGTGTTCCAGGGGTGATCGGTGCGCAGGTGAACCCGCCGCAGACGACCGTCGAAGTCCTCCCCCAGGCCGTACATCACGGTCGGGTCGGTCTGCAGGCGCATCCCGCTCTGGAGACGCCGCACGAAAACGCCGGCGATCCTTGCACGCTCGGTCGCCTGACCGGTTTCGCGCTCGATGAGCGAGGCGAGGACCAGCAGTTCGTAGGCATCGTCGAGGGGCAAGTCCGGATCACGACCGGCCCAGGCGGCCTCGAGGGCTTCGGACATCGCCGCATGGGCCCGCTCGAGCAGTGCCAGATCGCTCGAGCCGCGCACGAAGAAATAGGTCTCGGGCAGGAAGCGCCCCTCGGCCTGGCAGCCAGCGCAGTCGAGCTGGTCCATGAGCCGGTCCTCGCTGAAGTCGGCCGCGACCTTGCGCAGGCGGGGATCGGCGGTCAGGGCGGCGCGAAGCTCCCGAAGCGTCCAGCCTTCCACGATCGTGAAGCGGTGCTTGCGCACGCGCCCGGCAACGATCTGCTCGACCAGTTCGGCGACGCTCGTTCCCGGCGCGATCCGGTACTCACCGGCCTGGAGGACGGGAGAGTGCAGGCGGCCGAGCAGGCGCCAGCGCCAGTCCAGCCGCGTCAGGCCGAGGCGCTCGAACTGCCGGACCATGCCGTGAAAGCTGCTGCCCTCGTCGAGCCAGAGGTTCACCGGCCCCGCCGTGCTCAGGGGGCGTTGCTGGAAGCGCTGCCAGTCGATCAGCAGCCAGGCGGCCGCCGCGCCGGCCAGCAAGGCGGTCAGCAGGATCACGGTGATCAGTTTTCGCATTCGAACCGCTCGCTCCACAGTCGCTGCCAGCTTCGGCAGGGCTCGCCGATCGCCAGCGCCCGATCGTCGAGCCGGCGTACCGGCCGGATACCGGCGACCGAGTTTATCACCAAGATGCCCGCCGCCTGCTCCAGGCTTCGAGCGTCGAGCTCGGCCTCGACCAGCCGGTCACCGAGCAGTTCCTTCAGGGCGCGCAGGCCGACGCCGGCCACTCCCGCCCCGGACGCCGCGGGCGTCACGGCCCGCTCGCCGATGAACAGCACGAGGTTGCCGGCGATCGCTTCCACGAGCCGGCCTTCGGCATCGAAAAGGACCGCCTCGTCCGCGCCCGCGCGCCGCGCCGCTTCGGCGGCCAGCACCTGCTCGAGCCGGTTGCCGTGCTTGATTCCGGCCAAGACCGAACGGCTGGCGAGCCGCACCGGGCTGGTCACGAGCCACAGCCCCTGCTCGCGCGCGGTGTCCAGGTCGGACGGGTACGGCCTTCGCAGCAGGATGCGACGCGGGCGCGGTTCGGCGGGCGGCTCGTAGGCCCGGCCGCCGCTGCCGCGGGTGAGCGTGATGCGGATGACGGCCCGGTCGCGCCCGTCGAGCAGCCGATCGCATTCGGCGGCCAGAAGCTCCGAGTCCGGCGGGGGAATCAGAAGCCGCGACGCGTCGGCCGTCAGCCGCGCCATGTGCAGCCGCCAGAGCGGCGCCCGGCCGCCGATGAAGGCGATCGTCTCGAACAGGTGATCGCCGTAGAGCAGACCGCGATCGTCGAGCGCGACGGCGGTTGCCGGTTCGCCGTTGACGAGCGCGTCAACCATGACCGATGGCGGCGAGCAGGCCGCGGGCCTTGTCTTCGGTTTCCGCCAGTTCGGCGTCAGGATCGGAATCGGCCACGATGCCCGCGCCGGTGCGGAAGGCGATGCGCCGGTCGCCGACCACCATCGACCGGATCAGGATGTTGAGATCCATGCGACCGTCGAGCCCCAGGTAGCCGAGCGCGCCGGTGTAGCAGCCGCGCCCGCGCCCTTCCAGTTCGGCGATGATTTCCATGCATCGGACCTTGGGACAACCCGTGATGGTCCCGCCGGGAAACACGGCCCGAATGACGTCGGCCGCGCCGGCGTCGCTGCGCAGCATGCCGCGGACATTGGACACGATGTGGTGCACGTGGGCGTAGGACTCGACCACCATCAGTTCGTCGACCTCGACGGAACCGGTCTCGCAGACGCGGCCGAGGTCGTTGCGCTCGAGATCGATGAGCATGATGTGTTCGGCGCGCTCCTTGGGATGCGAGACCAGCTCGCTGCTGAGTTCGCTGTCCGCCCGGCTGGACGTCCCGCGCGGACGCGTTCCGGCGATCGGCCGGGTCTGGACCCGCCGGCCGTCGACGCTGACCAGGCGCTCGGGCGAGGAGGAAACGACCGTGCCCCCCGGCAGGCGGGCCAGCGCCGCGAACGGCGCGGGATTGGTCCCGGCCAGGGAAGCGTAGAGGGCTACCGGATCCACGGCCTGATCGCTGCGCGCTTCCCAGCCGCGCGACAGGTTGACCTGGAAGACGTCGCCGTCGCGAATGTAGTCGCGAATCCGCCCCACCCCGTCCTTGAACCGCTCGCCCGGATCAGCCGAGAGCGTCAGTCGCTTCGGCAGTTCCGGCAAGGGATCGGTCTGCTGCGCGGCCGTTTCGATGTCATGCAGCGCGGCCGCCAGCTCCGCGTCGTCCTCGGCCACCAGCCAGAAGCGTTTCTCGAAGTGATCGTGCAGGAAGGCCGACCGGCAGCGCCGGGCCAGCGCGACCGGCAGGCCGTCGTCGGCCGGGGGCAGGCGCAGGCCGGGTTCGATCTCGGCGGCCAGCTCGTAGCCCAGGTAGAGAAACCACCCACCGCGGAACGGGAAACGCGTGTCGAGCCCGTCGACGGCGCTCTCGTGGACGCGTCGCTCGAGTTGCGCCAGGAAGCCCGGGGCCTCACCCGCGGCCGCCCGATCGAGGGTCAGCGGGGGCTCGTCGCTCGCCCGCAGCAGCAGGGACCAGCGTCCCAGCTTGCCGGCCGAGGCCGAACTGGCCAGCATGAAGGGCCAGCGCTCGGGAGCGTGACGGTGGACAGCGAGCAGGGTCGGAGGCGACGCCAGCTCACGCGCCGCGCCCGTCATTCAAATCGTTTCAGCAACAGCGTGCCGTTGGTGCCGCCGAAACCGAAGGAATTGCTCAAAGCGGCACGGATCGGCTTCTCGCGCGCCTCTTTGGCAACGAGGTCGATATCGCGACAATCCGGATCGACTTCGTCGAGATTGATGGTCGGCGGGATGATGCCGTGGTGCAGCGCCAGCGCGGTGAAGATGGCTTCCACGCCACCGGCTGCACCGAGCAGGTGGCCGGTCATCGACTTGGTCGAGCTCATCATCAACTCGCCGGCATGGTCTCCGAAGCAGCGGCGCACCGCAGCGCACTCGGCTCGGTCGCCGAGCTGGGTGGACGTGCCGTGGGCGTTGATGTAATCCACGTCAGAAGGTTCGAGGCCGGCATCGCGCACGGAGTTGGCCATGCAGCGGGCCGCACCCTCGCCGCCTTCGGACGGCGACGTGATGTGATAGGCGTCGCCGCTCATGCCGTAACCGGCCACCTCGGCGTAGATCGTGGCGCCGCGCTTGCGGGCATGCTCGAACTCTTCGAGCACCACCACGCCGGCGCCGTTGCTGAGCACGAACCCGTCGCGTGCGACGTCCCAGGGCCGGCTGGCCTTCTCGGGCTCGTCGTTACGGGTTGACAGCGCCTTGGCGGAGGTGAAGCCGCCGTAAGCCGTCGGCGTGGTGCCGAACTCGCCCCCGCCGGCCACCATGACGTCGGCATCACCGTAGGCGATGATGCGCGCGGCGTCGCCGATGTTGTGGGTGGCCGTGGTGCAGGCGGTCACGATCGACAGGTTCGGACCCTGGTAGCCGTACTTGATCGAGAGATTGCCCGCGATCATGTTGATGATCACGCCCGGGATGAAGAAAGGCGAGATGCGGCGCGGACCGTTTTCGAGGTAGGTGCTGTAGGTCTGCTCGATCGTCGAAATACCGCCGATGCCCGAACCGATCGCCAGGCCGATGCGCTCGGCATCGGCTTCGCTGTCGCTCAGGCCCGCATCGGCGATGGCCTGCATCGATGCAGCCATGCCGTAGTGAATGAACGTATCGCACTTGCGCGCTTCCTTCGGCGACAGGTAGTCCCCGATGTCGAAATCACGCACTTCACCGGCGATCCGGGCCGGGAACTTCTCGGCGTCGAAGGCCTCGAGCGGCCGGATTCCGCTGCGGCCGTTGCACACGGCATCCCAAGCCGAGGCCACGTCATTGCCGACCGGCGAGACGCAGCCCATTCCCGTAATCACGATGCGACGGTCACCACGCATGTGCGACTCCGTAGTTCATTGGCGAGACGGTACGAACAGATCCTGCCGGCGTCGACTACTTGTCGACGTTGGCCTTGATGTAGTCGATCGCCTGCTGAACGCTCGTGATCTTCTCGGCTTCCTCGTCGGGAATCTCGCACTCGAACTCTTCTTCGAGCGCCATCACCAGCTCGACCGTATCCAGCGAGTCGGCACCCAGGTCATCGACAAAGGAGGCGCTGGGGGTGACTTCTTCTTCCTTGACGCCCAGCTGTTCGATCACGATCTTCTTGACGCGTTCTTCAATGCTGCTCATTGGTGATTTCCTCGTTGATAAGGGTTGCCCAAAGCGGGCACATTGTAGTGAACAATTTCGCTCACTGCCAGTTTCCAGGCACCGAATCTTCGGTCGAACCGCCTCGGCCCTGGCGCAAACGTTTCATTATAAAACAATAATTTAAGGAATTATTCTAAATCTTTACGTCATGTACATGCCGCCGTTGACGTGCAGCGTCTGGCCGGTCACGTACGCGCTGGCCCCGGAGGCCAGGAAGCCGACGGCCGCGGCGACGTCCTCGACGCCGCCCAGTCGCGCCAGCGGAATCGAGTCGGTCAGCCGCTGTCGCTGCTTGTCGTCGAGCTCGGCCGTCATGTCGGTTTCGATGAATCCCGGCGCCACGACGTTGGACGTGATGCCCCGGCTGCCCAGTTCGTGGGCGACCGAGCGCGAGAACCCTGCCAGGCCGGCCTTCGCCGCGGCGTAGTTGCTCTGCCCCGGATTGCCGCTGTAGCCGACCACCGAGGAGATGCTGATGATGCGACCGAACTTCGCCTTGAGCATGCCGCGCAGGCACGCCCGGGTCATGCGCATGACGCCGCGAAGATTGGTGTCGAGCACCGCATCCCAGTCGTCGTCCTTGAGGCGCATGAGAAGCTGATCGCGCGTGATCGCGGCATTGTTGACCAGCACCGTGACCGCTCCGGCGCGATCGTTCACGGTCGCCACCGCGTCGGTGATGGCGTCGGGATCGGTGACGTCCAGAACAAGGCCCCGGCCTTCACCCAGCCGCGCCGAGATTCGCTCGGCGCCGGCGTCGGATGTCGCGGTGCCGAATACCTCGCCGCCCATCGCCTTGAGCCAGTCGGCCGTGGCCTGGCCGATCCCACGGCTCGCGCCGGTCACCAGAACCACGCGGCCTTCGATTCGGTTCGCCGTATCGGGCGTCATCATTCCGACTCCTCGAAACTCCTGATCGTTTCCTCGAGCGTTTCCGGGCTTTCCAGCGCCACCCAGCGCGCCTGCCGTTCGATGCGGCGACCGAGGCCGCACAGCACCTTGCCCGGACCGCATTCGGCGAGGTCCATGATACCCGTCTCGCATATGGCCCGCACCGACTCGGTCCAGCGAACCGGCGCGGTCAGCTGGGCGACCAGGGCCTCGCGGATGCCTTGCGCGTCGTCGTGAACGGCGACGTCGCAGTTGTGGACGACCGGGACCGAAGGCTCGCGGATCTCGGTGCCGGCGAGAATCTCGCGCATCGCTTCGGCCGCCGGCTGCATGAGCGGGCTGTGCGAGGGCACGCTGACGGGCAGCTTCACCGCGCGGCGCGCGCCGGCCTCGCTGCATTTGTGCAGTGCGCGCTCGACCGCCGCGGCGTGACCGGCGATGACGATCTGTCCGGGCGAGTTGTGGTTGGCCGGCACCACCACCTGATCCTCCGCCACTTCTCGACAGATCGCGGCCACCACTTCGTCCTCGAGCCCGAGAATGGCGGCCATGGCCCCCACGCCTTCGGGCACGGCCGCCTGCATCTGGCGTCCCCGCTCGGCCACCAGGGCGACCGCCGTGGAGAAGTCCAGGGCGCCGGCGACGACCAGGGCCGAGTATTCGCCCAGGCTGTGACCGGCCAGCCGCGCCGGAGCGGGCCCACCCAGGTCTTTCCAGACCCGCCAGACCGCGACCGATCCGGCCAGCACGGCCGGTTGCGTGACTTCGGTGCGATTGAGTTCGGTGTCCGGACCCTCGGTGACCCGCTGCCAAAGGTCGGTTCCGAGCACCTCGGATGCTTCCTCGAAAGTACTTCGAATGCGATCGTGCCTCTCGGCCAGGCCGGCCAGCATCCCGACCGATTGAGAGCCCTGGCCCGGAAACAGCAATGCAAAATCCGTCATGCGTCCTCCCCTGGCGATGGCATGCATGTTAGAAGAATGAAATCGAGCGCCGGAACGGCGATCAGTAGGCGATCAGGGCCGCGCCCCAGGTGAAGCCGCCGCCGAAGGCTTCCAGCAGCAGCTTGTCTCCCCGCTGGATGCGCCCGCTGCGCAATGCCTCGTCGAGCGCCATGGGTACGGACGCCGCCGAGGTGTTGCCGTGACGGTCGACCGTCACCACGACCTGGTCCATCGACATCTTGAGCTTCTTCGCGGTGGCCTTGATGATGCGCAGGTTGGCCTGGTGCGGAATCAGCCAGTCGAGGTCTTCCTTGTCGAGCTCGTTGGCCGCGAGCGTTTCGTCGACGATGCGGCCGAGCGTGTTGACCGCCACCTTGAAGACCTCGTTGCCCTTCATCGAGACCGACACGCCGCCGCGCTCCTCGGCCCGGAAGCCTCGCGACACGCCCACGTCGACCTTGAGCAGGTCGCTGTAGCCGCCATTGGCGTGAATGTGGGTCGACATGATGCCGGGGTTTTCGTCCGCCGTCAGCACGGCCGCCCCCGCACCGTCACCGAACAGCACGCAGGTGGAACGATCGTTCCAGTCGAGCATGCGCGTGAGCGTTTCGGCACCGATGACGAGGACGTTGCGCGCCGTGCCGTTGCGGATGTACTGATCGGCGACCGACAGGGCGTAGATGAAGCCCGAGCAGGCGGCGTTGACGTCGAAGGCGCCGCACTCGGCCATGCCCAGCCGATGCTGCAACAGGCAGGCGGTCGACGGGAAGATGAGGTCCGGCGTGGTCGTTCCGACCAGCAACAGGTCGATGTCGGCGGGCTTGAGCCCGGCGTCTTCCATCGCCTGGAGCGCCGCCTGTTCGGCCAGGTCACAGGTCGTCTGGCCTTCGGCGGCGACATGGCGTTGGCGGATCCCGGTGCGCTCCTGGATCCACTGGTCACTCGTGTCGACCATGCGCTCGAGATCCTTGTTGGTGAGGATCTTCTCGGGCAGATAACGGCCGGTTCCGATGATGCGCGCGTACATGCTGCTTCCCGTATTTCGATCAGTCGCTGCCCCAGAGCGCGTCTTCGAGCTCCGGAATCAGGTTTCGCCGCGCCTCCAGGGCTGCCAGCTCGATGGCCGAGGCGAATCCGCGTTCGCAGGCGCCTCCGTGACTCTTGATGACGATGCCGCGGACGCCCAGCAGCGGCGCCCCATTATGCCGGGATGGCTCGAGTCTGTCATACAGCCTGGCGACCGCACGGCGACAGATCAGCCCCGGCAATCCGGTGAGCCCCTTGCTCAGCTGACCGAACATCAACCGGGCCATGCCTTCGGCTCCCTTGAGCAGGACATTGCCGGCGAACCCGTCGCAGACCACCAGGTCGACCGCTCCGGCGAAGAGCTGGTCGGCTTCCACGAAACCGGACAGCTCGAGTCCGGGCTGGGCCTCGATCAGCCGGGCGGCCTCGCGCACGACATCCGGGCCCTTGCCCGGCTCGCGCGCGATGTTGAGCACGCCGATTCGCGGCCGGCGGCCGGTCAACACCCGAACGGCCGTGCTGCCGAGCTGGGCGAACTCGCACAATCGATGGGCGTTGACGCCGACGTTCGCCCCCAGGTCGAGCACCCAGACCGATGCGTCGACAGAAGGCAGGGCCGCCATCAGCGCGGGCCGTTCCACGCCGGGCAGCATGCCGAGGCACTGCCGGCCAAGCGCCATGAGGGCACCGGTGTTGCCGCCGCTGACCATCGCCCCGGCGCGACCGCTCTCGACCTCCTCGAGCGCCAGCTGCATGCTGCTGCCCGGTCCGCGCCGAATGGCCTGGGACGTGCCGACGTCCATCGGCAGCACGTGCCCGGCCTCGACGATTTCGACACGCTCGTCCCGGTCGAGGCCGAAGGCCGAAAGCCGTCCGGCACCCGCGGGATCGACGACCAGCCGCAGCAGGACGTCCGGATCGTTGGCGAGCGCCAGGCGGGCGGCGGCGAGGACCGTTTCGGGCCCGCCGTCGCCACTCACCGCGTCAACGGCGATCGTCGTGCGCTGCTGACCCAAAACGGATCCGCCCCGGGCTTCAGCCCTGGGCTTCCTCGAGATCCTCTTCGTCGATTTCCGGCGCGACTTCCACGACCTGCCGGCCGCGGTAGAAACCCTCGGCGGAAACGTGGTGGCGACGGTGGACTTCGCCGGTGCTCCGCTCTTCCGACAGCGCGGGGCCGGTCAGGCGGTCGTGCGAACGGCGCATGCCGCGCTTCGACGGGGTCTTGCGACTCTTTTGAACAGCCATTTCTCAATCTCCTTGATCGTTGTCCGTGTCGCGACGCTTGCGCATTTCCGCCAGCTCGGCGAACGGCCGATGCGTGTCCGGCGGCCGTTCGTCGCCACCCACCCGGCTCGAATCCGGATCGATGGGCACCAACGGCAGCCCGAGCAGCACTTCCTCGCCGATCAGCCTGACCAACTCGACCTTCCGGTCCGGGCACAGCAGCGGCTCGTAGTCTTCCGGCAGTCGATCGGCCGCCCGATCGTCCGGCACGATGCCGACCGTCGAACGACTGTCGATCGCGTGCCAGAACAGGCGCAGCGAACGCTGGCAGCGCAACGGCACGCGGCCACTGACGTGCACGTCGACCCGCACCTCGCGCTGATCGTCCAGACCGAACATCACTTCGAAGGCGATTTCGGCCGACCCCGGATCGGCTATCATGCCGTCCAGGCGCCGGAGTCGGGACAACGGAACCGTTCCGCTGAACTCCCGGCCGGCCGCAGCCGCCTTGTCCGGATCGATCCAGTCTGGAAAGTCTCGCGACATAAGCCGAGCATTGTACCACTGCAATTGCCTCTGCAACAGCTTCCAACGCATGAACGAAAAGCGCTCACAGCCCCGCCTGATCCTCGCTTCCAGCTCCCCCTACCGAGCCGAACTCCTCGCGCGGCTGGGGCTCGAATTCGAGCGGTCCTCCCCGGACGTCGACGAATCGCCGCTGGACGGCGAATCGGGCCGCGAACTCGCGATGCGTCTGGCCCGGGCCAAGGCCGCGGCCGTGGCGCAGGCACGGCCCGACGCCATCGTGATCGGCTCCGACCAGGTTGCCGAATGCCGCGGCCGCCTCCTCGGCAAGCCGGGTGATCGCAAGCGGGCGGTCGAGCAGCTCGCTTTTTGCAGCGGCGAGGAAATCGTTTTCCATACCGCCGTGTGCGTCCGGTCCGGGCCCGACGAGCACGTCGACCTGGTCCCGACCTCGGTCGCGATGCGCGCGCTCGAGCGGGAGCGCATCGAGCGCTACGTCGATGCCGACCGTCCCTTCGACTGTGCCGGCGCCATGAAAAGCGAAGCGCTGGGCATCAGCCTCGCCGAGCGAATCAGCAGCGACGACCCGACCGCGCTCGTCGGCCTGCCCCTGACCCGGGTGGTGAGCCTGCTCCAGCACTTCGGCGTCGAGGTGCCCTGAATCGACGGGCGCCGACACAAGGCGGCAAGCATGGTGATAAGCTAACCATACGCACCAGAATGGAGTACTTCCGGATGGCATCAACCGCCTCGCAAAGCAGCGCCGGCAGGCACTGGCGGCTGGAATCCGATCTCGACGGCATCGCCTGGCTCTACCTCGACCGCGACGACGAAAAGGTCAACAGCCTGGGCTCGGTCGTGCTCGAGGAACTCGAGTCCATCATCGGCCGGCTCGAAGCCGATCATCCGACCGGCCTGGTGCTGATGTCGGGCAAGCCGAAGTCCTTCATCGTCGGCGCCGACGTGCGCGAGTTCGACGCCACCGACGACGTCGAGGAGCTGCGCAGCAACGTCCGCAACGTTCACAAGCTGTTCCAGCGGATCGAGGACCTGCCCTTCCCGACGGTCGTCGCCTTCGAAGGCTATTGTCTCGGCGGCGGGCTGGAACTGTCGCTGTGCTTCGACTACCGGATCGCCCTCGACGCCGATCACACGCGCATCGGGTTTCCGGAGGTCAACCTCGGCATCTACCCCGGCTTCGGCGGCTCCGGTCGCAGCATCCGGGAAATGGGTGGCCTCCAGGCCATGCAGATCATGCTCACGGGCAAGATGCTCCGAGCCCGGGCCGCCAAGGCCCAGGGCCTCGTCGACCAGACGGTGGACCAGCACGGTTCGCTGCGCTGGGCGGCGCGCAACGCCGTGCTCAAGAAGCGCAAGTCGCGACGCCCCGGCCTGATCGCACGCGCGACCACCTGGGGCGCCGTGCGCAAGTTCCTCGCCGGCCAGATGCGAAAGCAGACCGCCGCGAAGGCGCGCAAGGAACACTATCCCGCGCCCTATGCCCTGATCGACGCCTTCGAGGCGGCGGGCGACTCCGCCGCGGGCATGATCCGCATCGAAGCCGAGGAGGTGCCCCGCCTGCTGGCCGGCGACACCTCGCGCAACCTGCGGCGCGTGTTCCGGCTGATGGAATCGCTCAAGGCGCAGGGCAAGCGCAGCGATTTCAAGGCGCGTCGCGTGCACGTCATCGGCGCTGGCGTGATGGGCGGCGACATCGCCGCATGGTGCGCATCGCGCGGCATGGAGGTCACGCTCCAGGACCGCGAACTGAAGTATATCGAGCCGGCACTCAAGCGCGCCGCGAAGCTGTTCAAGCGCAAGCTAAAGACGCCGACCGCCGTAGCCGCCGGTCGCAGCCGGCTGCTGGCCGATGTCGAGGGCGCCGGCATTCGCCGGGCCGACGTCATCATCGAGGCCATCTTCGAGGACCGCGACGCCAAGCGCGAGCTGTTCAAGCGCATCAACAAGGAAGCACCGCGGCGTGCGCTGGTGGCGACCAACACCTCGGCGATCCCCCTGTCCGAACTGGCCGACGTGTTCGACAACCCCTCCCGGCTGATCGGGCTGCACTTCTTCAACCCGGTGGCGAAGATGCCGCTGGTCGAAGTCGTCTACGACGCCAAACTGTCCGATTCCGGCCGGGTCGATGACGGATCGAGCTTTGCCACGCAGATCGGCAAGTACGCCCTGCCGGTCACGTCCACGCCCGGCTTCCTGGTCAACCGCGTCCTGGCCCCGTACATGCGCAACGCCATGAAGATGCATCGCGAAGGCGTGCCCAAGGAAGCGCTCGACAAGGCGGCCGAACGATTCGGCATGCCGATGGGTCCGGTCGAGCTGGCCGACACCGTCGGCCTCGACGTCGGGCTGGGCGTGATCAAGACGCTCATGGGCGACGACGCCGGCGAAGACCGCAAGGTGCTCGAGGAGATGGTCGAGGCCGGCAAGCTGGGCAAGAAGTCGGGTGAGGGCTTCTATCGCTGGAAGGACGGCAAACCCGAGCGCGACAAGGACGCGCACCAGGGCCACGATCTCGACAAGCTGGCCGAACAGCTCATGCAGCCCTATTTCGACGAATGCCGGTCCTGCCTGGACGACGGGGTCGTTGAAGACAAGGACCTGCTCGATGCCGGCATGATCTTCGGCACCGGCTTCGCGCCGTTCCGCGGTGGCCCGATGCATTATCTCGAAAACGCCCAAGCCGACAAGGAGGCGTCCTGATGCCCGACAAGAACCTGCGCCGAATCGCCATTGTCGGCGGCAGCCGCATCCCGTTCTGCCGCTCCGGCAGCCTTTATGCCGATCAGACCAATCTCGACATGCTGACGGCGGCCTTCCGGGGCGTGGTCGATCGCTACGGCCTGGCCGGCAAGAAGCTCGACCAGGTGATTGCCGGTGCCGTCACGACGCATTCGAAGGACTGGAACCTGGCGCGCGAAGCGGTCCTGTCGACCGGGCTGTCTCCGCTGACGCCGGCGGTCACCATGCAGCAGGCCTGCGGCACGAGTCTGCAGGCGGCCATGCTCGCCGGCAGCCAGATCGCGGCCGGGGAAATCGAGTGCGCGCTCGTCGGGGGCACCGACACGACCTCCGATGTGCCGATCGTTTTCAAGCGCCGATTCGCCCAGCGCCTGATGCAACTCAACAAGGCCAAGACCTTCGGCCAGAAGCTGAAGGCCTTCAAGGGGTTCAGCTTCTCCGAGCTGGCGCCGCAGCCGCCGCGCAATTCCGAGCCGCGAACCGGGCTGTCGATGGGACAGCATTGCGAACGCATGGCGCGCGAATGGAACATCGGCCGCAAGGAACAGGACGAGCTCACCCTGGAGAGCCACCAGAAGGCCGCGGAAGCCTGGGACTCGGGTTTCTTCGACGACCTGGTCAAGCCCTTCAACGGGGTCGTGCGCGACAACATCGTGCGCCCGGACACGACGATGGAGAAGCTGGCCAGCCTGAAGCCCGCTTTCGACCGATCGAGGAACGGCACCCTGACGGCCGGCAACTCGACCGCCCTGTCGGACGGCGCCGCCGCGGTGCTGCTCGCCTCCGAGGAATGGGTGCGCGAACACGACCTGCCCGTGCTGGCCTGGCTGACCCATTCGCGCACCGCCGCGGTCGACTACGTCGATGGTGACGAGGGCCTGCTGATGGCGCCGACGGTCGCCGTGGCCGAAATGCTCCAGCGTGCCGGGCTGGCCCTGCAGGATTTTGATTTCTACGAGATCCACGAGGCCTTCGCCGCGCAGGTCCTGTGCACGCTCAAGGCCTGGGAGAACGAGACCTACTGCCGCGAGCGGCTCGGACTCGACGGCGCGCTCGGCGCGATCGACCGCAGCAAGATGAACGTCCACGGCGGTTCGGTGGCGATCGGCCATCCGTTCGCCGCCACCGGCGCGCGGATCGTCGGCACGCTGGCGCACGTCCTCGAGAAAGCGGGCTCGGGCCGCGGGCTGATCTCCGTGTGCACGGCCGGGGGCATGGGCCTTGCCGCGATTGTCGAGCGTGACAACAACGGCTCCGGTGGCGGCTCGAAGAAGACCGCCCGCAAGAAGAGCAGCCGCAAGAAGGCGTCGAAGAAGACCGGCAAGAAGAAGGCGGCTCGCAAGACGGCCGCGCCCCCGTCCGGCGACGAACAAGTCGGCGAGGCGTCCGGGAACGAGTCGAACTGACCCGTCGCGCGCGCCCGCTGACGACCGCCCTGGCCTTCCAGGGCGGCCTGATCGTAGTGGCCGTCGGACTGGCCTGGCTGTTCGGCCTGCGACCCTGGCAGGATTTTGAGTTCTCCTGGACGGCCCTGGCCATCGGCGTGGCGGCCACGATGCCGATCGCCGCGAGCCTGCTCGCCCTGCCCTCGGGTCGCTGGCGGTGGGCGGACGAGCTGACCGGACTCGTGCGCCGCTTTCTCCAACTGCTGTTTCGCAACGCCTGGCCCGGCGCGGTCGTCGCCGTTGCGGCGCTGGCGGGCATCGGCGAGGAGCTGTTGTTTCGCGGCGTCGTCCAGGCCGGCCTGATCGAGCTGTCGTCTCCCGCGATCGGCCTGGTGGTCGCCTCGATCCTGTTCGGCGCGGCGCACGCCGTCTCCATGGCCTACTGGGCGCTCGCCACCCTGATGGGCCTGTATCTCGGCCTCCTCTACCACTGGACCGGCAACCTGCTGGTGCCGATACTCGTCCACGCGCTCTACGACTGGATCGCCATCCACTTCTATCTCGGACGTCGCGCCGGGCACGCCTGACCGTCCAGGGCGAGTGCCGGGGCTGACGACCGCGATGGAGTACCATGGGCCTTCGAAGGCTCGCGACGAAGGGACGTCATGGAGCGAATCGGCCGCTACAAGATCGAAAGGGAACTGGGACGTGGGTCGATGTCCATCGTCTACGAGGCCTTCGATCCGCACATCAATCGCCATCTCGCGGTCAAGGTGCTGCGCGAGCGCTACGCGCGAGACATCAAGAGCCGCCAGCGATTCCTGCGCGAGGCCCGCTCCGCCGGGGGGCTGAGCCACCCCAACATCGTCACGGTGTTCGACGTCGGGCAGCACGAAGGCCTGCCCTTCCTTGTCATGGAACGCCTCAAGGGCCACAGCCTGGAGGAATATCTCGAAGACGGGGGCAAACTGTCGACGTCCGAAATCATCGACATCGGCACCCAGCTGGCCGGCGCCCTGCACTACGCCCACGAACGCGGCATCATCCACCGCGACGTCAAGCCGTCCAACATCTATTTCGACCCCCAGTCCGGCCTCGTGAAACTGGTCGACTTCGGCATCGCCGCGATCGTCGACCGCAGGGGCGACGAGGAGGCCGCCGGCACCATCGCGGGCACGCCCAAGTACATGGCCCCCGAACAGCTGCAGGGGAGCGAGCTCGACGGCCGCTCCGACCTCTACGCGCTCGGGGTGGTCCTCTACCGCCTGGTCGGTGGCGAGACCCCGTTTGCCGCCGATTCGATCGGCGCGCTGATCCACCAGATCAGCCATCGCGTGCCGGCGCCGCTGCGGCCGAGCGACGATCGCACCCCCATCGACCTCATCGAACTCGTCCACCGCCTGCTCGCCAAGGATCCGGAACTGCGACCCGCCACCGGTTCGCTGGTCCTCGAGGAGCTGCACGAGATTCGCGCCGACATGGAGCGCGGCCTGATCAAGACGGTGCGCGGACAGCCCGGTCACTGGCGCTGGCTGGCTTCCCTGGCGCTGGCGCTCGTCGTCGTGCTCGGCGGCGGGCTGGCCTGGATCTTCCACAGCCAGACAGAGGCCATGACCGAATCGACTTACGGCTACG
This sequence comes from Gammaproteobacteria bacterium, assembly GCA_009908385.1. Classification (GTDB taxonomy): domain Bacteria; phylum Pseudomonadota; class Gammaproteobacteria; order Xanthomonadales; family Wenzhouxiangellaceae; genus Wenzhouxiangella. Next base: position 35,498 of record JAAAPE010000092.1, on the reverse strand, counting down.
GCGATGCGCTGGCCTCGGTGATCGCCCGGGAAACCGCCGAGGCGCTGATGCTCGACGATACGACGGCGCTGTCGAACCTGGTCTCCGACTTCTCGATCAATCCGCGCATCACCTTCCTCCACATCAGCGACCGCGACGGCCGCGTCCAGGCCAGCACCGACCCGTTCCTGCAGGGCGAACCCAGGCCCCGACCGGTCCGGGCGGTCATCGAACGTGAACAGGGCGGCGTCAGGCTGCTCTCGCGCGAGGACGGAACGCTGGAGTTCCAGACCCCGATTCGCTTCCAGGCACGGCGGATCGGGGAAGTGCAGCTGGGCATCGACAGCGCCGGACTGGAAGCCGCGGGGCGCACAACGATGACCATGCTGGCGCTGGTCTTCAGCGTCACACTGATCGTGGTCGGGGTGGGATTCAGCCTGCTCATGCGCCAGCAGAGACGTTCCGTGCAGCGAATCAGCCGCGGCCTTCAGCGCATCGCCCGCGGCCAGTACGACGCGCGGCTCGAACCCGGAAAGCAGGACCTGCTGGCGACGCTCTACGAGCGCTTCAACGACATGGCCAATCGCCTCGAGGAGCGCTACGGCCACATGCAGCAACCACCTGTGGTTCGACCGCCCCCCGACTTCGACGAGGAGGATCTCGACGAAACCGTGGAGATGGACAACGGGTCCGAGGAGTCCAACGTGCTCGAAATCTCCGAGCGCAAGAAGAACCGGCCCGGCGACTGAGCGGCGCCCCGGCGATAGAGCGGTCAGGGACCCTCAGCCCTCCTCGAGGCGTTCGAGCTCCTGCTGCACCCTCAGGGCACGATCGAGATAGACGCGGGCCGGCTCGAAGTCCGGGCTGACCTGCACGACCTTCTGCCACAGCGCCACGGCGGCATCGACCTCCTGGTCGCGCCAGGCCGAGAGCGCCCGGTCGTGATAGTGATCGACCAGGCCCGCTTCGAGGCTGACCATCTCCTCCGGATGGTCACGCCCGATGGCCTCGTCTTCGCTGCGCGCCCGCGCCAGGCTCTCGAACGCACCATCGTGGTCGCCCGCGTCGAACTGCTGCCGCGCCTCGATCAGCGCCAGTCGCGCATTCACGTGCGCCCGGGCCGTCGCGAACTCCCCCGTCTCGGCGCGTGAACCGATCCAGGGCCGGGTCTGGTCCAGGATCGCGCTCGCGCGCTCGGGCTCACCGTTGCGGCAGGCCACGCGCGCCAGCCGGGCCCCGATCTCGACCAGCTGATCGCGATTGGCGTCCTCGAGGCGATTGGCGCGCGCCTTGCTCAGCAGCAGTGCGTGTGCCTGGGCGAGGCGCCCCTTCGCGACGAGCTCGCCCACCGTGGTCGTCACCACGGAGTCGCCCGGCTCGTCCTCGACGTTCGGCGCCGGCGTCTCGGCAACAGCCGGCCGTTGTGGCTCGACGTCCGGAATCACCGGCACGCGGATCGTTTGCCCGGGTCGCAGCAGCCTCGGCCTTTCGATGCCGTTGAGCCGGGCCAGAGCGTAGAACAGCAGCTCGTTGTCGGTGTACCGGGCGGCGATCGCCGACAGGCTGTCGCCCGGCTCGATCTCGATCTCGGTGTATTCGTCGCCCAGGATCACTTCCGGGGGCTGGCGGATCTGGGACAGCAGCAGCCGCGCAACGGCGTCGTCGGGGCGGGCCTGGAGCGCTTGTTCAAGCAGGGACTCCGCCTCGTCCTCCCGGCCGTCCTGCAACAGGCGCATGGCCCCTTCCAGTGGGGGCGCCGGATCCCGGGCTTCCGTCCGGTGCTCCGTCGGCGGCTGCGTCTCCGTACGATCGTCGGGCTGCCGCTCGTAGAACGGCAGCAGTTGGCAGCCGCCCAGAATCAGGAGGACAGCAAGGAGACTACCCGTCCGGGCCAGTTGGAACATTCGGCTCACGGCACCCTTTCCGGAAGACAGGCGCCAGTCTACAGCAGTCGCGGCGATCCCGACGTGCCGCCCCCTGCCGGGAGCATGCGTTCGTTCAGCGATCGCCCAGCAGGCCGGGCAGGGCCAGGCTGAGCGCGGGCCACCAGGTGATCACCACCAGCGCGATCAGCAACAGGCCGAGAAACGGCAGGGTCGCCCGGTAGACCGTCAGGATGTCCTTGTCGAACCGGTGGCTGGCGAGAAACAGGTTGATACCCACCGGCGGCGTGCAATAGCCGATCTGCAGGTTGGCGAGAAAGATCACGCCCAGGTGCACCGGGTCCACGCCGAAGGCGAGCGCGACAGGAATGATCAGCGGCGCAAGTATGACCAGGGCGGCGAAGATGTCGAGAATCATGCCGGCGACCAGCAGCATGACGTTGATCAGCAGCAGGAAGAGCAGTCGGCTGTCGATCCTCGGCTCGATCCACTCGAACAGACGCTGCGGCACGCCGGCGTCGATCATGACGTTGGTCGAAGCCATCGACATGCCCAGCACGACCAGGATCGCCGCGACCAGGACCATCGCCTCGGTGATGATGCCCGGCAGGCGCGAAAGCGGAATCTCGCGCCGGACCAGAACCAGCGTCACCAGCACCCAGGCGGCCGTCACCACGGCGGCCTCCACGACCAGGAGCCAGCCCGAGTAGATCCCGCCGAGCACCACGATGGGCAGCGGCAGCTCCCACAGGTTGTCGCGCAGGGTCCCGGCGAGGCTCGGGCGGGGAGCGGAATCGGGCGGCTGGCCGCGACGCACCCACACCGCCCAGCCGGCGAGCAGCACCAGCATCAGCAGCCCCGGCAACAGTCCGGCCAGGAACAACTGGTCGACGCCGATGGCCGCGCGCGGCGCGACCTGCTGGGCGACCACGGCATAGAGGATCAGCGGCAGCGACGGGGCGAACAGCACCCCGAGGCTGGAGCCGGCGGTCACCATGCCGAGGCTGAAGCGCTGCGGATAACCGCCCTGCACGAGGGCGGGCAGGAGCAGGCTGCCCAGCGCCACGACGGTGATGCCCGAAGCGCCGGTGAATGCCGTCATCAGGGAACACAGCACCAGGGCGAGCAGAGCCAGCCCGCCGGGCATCCAGCCCAGTGCCGAACGGGTGAGGTCGACCAGCCGCCGCGGCGCCTCGCTGTGCGCCAGGACGACCCCGGCGAAGGTGAACAGCGGCAGCGCGACCAGAATGGGCAGCTCGCCGATCCGGACGAACTCCATGGCCGCCAGGGCTGGATCCAGGCCGTTCCGCCAGTATCCGCTCAGCGCGGCGACGGCGATCACCGCGAACAGCGGCATGCCCAGCAGGGCGAGCACGGTCACCAGCAGGAGAATCACCACTTGCCCTCTCCGCCCTCGGCCGGATGGAGCGGGCCCTTCGGCGGGTGAAGCGCCCAGGCCAGGAAGCGCGCGGCCATGATGCCGAATCCGATCGGCACGATCGACTGAACCGCCCAGGTCGGCACGTTCAGGAACGCCACGGCACGAAACTCGTACTCGAGCGCGACGATGTCGAGACTGGTCCAGGTCAGCGCCAGGCAGACCAGGGCCGTGGCGGCGAACACCGGACGCCTGAGCCAGACCAGCCAAGGGCCGGGCAACAGGCGCTCGATCAGGTCGATCCGGATATGCCGCAGGCGCCCCGTGGCAACGACCGCACCGACCATGGCCAGCCAGAGAACGATCGCCCGCATCGCGCCATCGGCCCAGGGCAAGGCGCTGCCGCCGAAATTGCGCATGCCGATCTGGGCGAGACCCAGGCCGACGAGGGACAGGAACAGGACCGTCAGAACGAAGTGTTCGAGGTCGCGGATGGCGCGTGCAAGCCCCGCCAGGAAGGCGGAATCAGGGTCCGCCACGCAGCGCCTCCAGTCGCGATTCCAGCCGCTCGAGGTGCGGCAGGACCACGTCCCCGGCCGCCATCGCCCGCCGCCGGGTATCGCGAGCCAGCTCGTGCCAGTGCCGAACCAGTTCGGGGGCCGGCTCGAGCATCGTCACGCCCTCGTCCTTCAGGGCGGCCAGGGCCTCGGCATTGTCGGCATGGTTGCCCGCCTCGATGCGCTCGATCGCTCCGGCCAGCTCTTCGATCAGGATGTCGCGATGTGCCGGCTCGATCCGCTCGAGGGCGCGCCGATCCAGACCGATGGTGCCGGCGGTCATCAGCAGCGGCATGTCGAGCATCGTCCTGGCCCGCGTGTGCCACTGCAGGATGATGGCGGCCGACGGCGTGCTGGCGAAGGTGTTCACCGCCCCGGTCTGCAGCGCGGTGTAGACCTCCGCCAGGGGAAGCGGCACCGGCGTGGCGCCGGCCGATTCGAGCGTTCTCTGCGACAGACGGTCACCGGCCGGCACCCAGATGCGCAATGCGCTGTCGATGCCGTCCGGATCGCTGGTCGGCAGCTCGCGATCGCTGAACAGGTAGGCGAAACCGCCCAGGCTGATCCCCGGCACCACCAGGCCGCCCTCGGCCAGCGCCTCGGTGACGATCGGGTCGAAGGTCTCGCGCACGGCCTGCACTTCTTCGAGATCGCGGAACACGAACGGCATGGAGTAGAGATTGGCCTCCGGCGCAACGGTCGCCAGTTCACCCAGCGTGAAGGCCCCGCCGTGCAGCTGGCCCATGCGCATGCGGCGCAACACGGCCGATGCGTCACCCATGACGCCGCCGGGAAAGAACCGGATCGAGACCGAGCCATCGGTGCGGGACTCGACGGCGTCGGCGGCCTCCCGCATCCGCTCCATCCAGCTGGAACCGTCGGGGGCGATCGTGGCGAGCTTCAGTTCCCGGGCCGGCGACGACTCGAACTGCAGGACGAACAGCAGGGCCAGGCAGGCGGCAGTGATTCGTTTCATCAGTCGAAGATCCTTTCGGTCTGGTCGAGCAGTTCTCTGGCGCGCTGACGGGCGACGGCATTGACCAGGCGGTACTCGGCCGCCTCCACCTCGCTGGCGACAACCCGCTCGAGCGCGCGGACGAACAGGTCGCGGTCGAACAGCAGTCGGGCGTAGTGATCGGCCAGCATGACGTCGATCAGCAGGTTGCGGCCATCGGACACCTCGCGCGAGCGCTCGAAGTATCGCCTCGCCAGCTCGGGCCGGCCGCCGGCGGCCGGCGGCCGCTGCGAATGAAGCACGGCCAGATAGAGCCAGACCGCCCCGTCGTCGTGCTCCGGCGAGCGTGCGGCGATCCAGTCGAGCAGCGCCTCGACGCGCGGCAGGTCGGCAAGCGCCGAGTAATCCCCGGAATGGGCATCGATCCAGCCCACCCAGGTGGTGGCCAGAACATAGGCCGGCACAAGCGCCTCGTCGCTGAGGCGTTTCAGGCGGGCCTCGAAATCGGGAAACGTCAGCGTATCGACGTCGCAGAGCGGCTCGTATTCCAGGCAGGCGCCGCTGCGCGCATGCTCGAGCGCACGGCGGGTCAGGCGACGGGCCGACGCCTCCGTGCTCGATCCGAACAATGCCGCATGAGAAGCGGTCAGGCGCGCCGTGGTGAGCCGGAGCGAGGCCGAATCGGGCGACGATTGAAGGCGCGCCTCGAGCAGCAGCAGGTAGGCCGGCAAGGCGTCGGCGACGGTGGCCGGGTCGTCGTACTCGCGAATGGCCGACTCGAGGTCGCCGGCGAGGCGCTCGGTCGCGCGTTCCATCATCCCGGCGCAACCGGTCAGGAGCAGGATCGCCGCCAGAACGAGGAGTCGCCGGTTCACGGCGCGCGCACGACGAGCCCGGCGGCCTCGGCCGTGTTCTGCATCAGGGTGGCGACGGTCATCGGGCCGACGCCGCCGGGCACGGGCGTGATCCAGCCCGCCCGGCGCGCGGCCGATTCGTAGTCGACGTCGCCGCGCAGCCGGCCCGACTTGTCGCGCGTGATGCCGATGTCGACCAGCACGCAGCCCTCGGGGATCCAGTCCGGATCAACGATGTCGGGCTTGCCCACGGCGACGCAGAGGAGCTCGGCGCGCGCCACGTGAACGCCCAGATCGCGGGTGAATCGATGCGTCACGGTCACCGTCGATCCGGCCAGCAGTAGTTCGAGCGACAGCGGCCGGCCGACGATGTTCGAGGCTCCCACGACCACGGCATGCCGGCCCTTGGGATCGATGCCGTGCGCATGGAGCAGCGTCATGACGCCGCGGGGCGTGCACGGCCGGAGGCCTGGATCGCGGACCGCCAGCCGCCCCATGTTGACCGGATGGAAGCCGTCGACGTCCTTCTCGGGGCGGATGCGGCGGGTCACCGCGCGTTCGTCGAGGTGCGCCGGCAGGGGCAGCTGAACCAGGATGCCGTCGATCGCCTCGTCGTCGTTGAGTTGATCGATCAGCGCCAGCAGCTCGCCGCGGCCGACCCCGTGCGAGAGCCGGTGGGTCTTCGAAACGATCCCGGCCCGCTCGCAGGCGCGAATCTTGTTGTTGACGTAGACCTCGGAGGCGGGATCGTCGCCCACCAGGATGACGGCCAGGCCGGGCGCCCGCCCGCCCGCGTCCGTCCGGGCGGAAACCGCCTCGGCCACATGGGCGATGAGCCGATCGGCCACCTTGCGGCCGTCGAGAATGCTCGCGCTGGGATTCGTCATGGCCGACATTGTAAGGTAGGATCAAAAAGAAAATCCGAGCATGGAGTTCGACCCGCGGTGAATCTCTTCAATCATCATTTCATCGACCTCTCCGGCGTCCGCATCTATACCGAACGCTACCGGAACCAGCCCTTCCTGATCGTCAACGTGGCCACCGAGAGCCGCTTCGTGCCTCAGCTTCGGCAGCTGCAGCAGTTGCACACGCAGCTCGGGCGCCATGGCCTGGTCATCGTGGCCATGCCCTGTACCGATTTCGACGAGGAGCCCCGTGACGAAGCGGCGATCGAGTCCTTCCTGCGCGAAAACTATCCCTACAGCTACCTGGTGACCCAGCGCTACGAGGTGACCGGCCCCGGCGCTCACCCGCTGTTCAAGGAAATGCTGCAGGAGAAGGGAGCGGCAATTCTCCCTCGGGGCAGCTTCCACAAGTACCTGTTCGATCGCCGCGGCGAACTCGCCGAACACTGGAAACCCGAGGTGTTGCCTGACGACCCGATGTTCATCCGGCAGATCAACCAGCAGCTGGGCGGCATCTGAAGGCCGGCTTCAGATCGGCCGCGCGGACGATGCGGGACGGGATCAGCGCTTGCGGTTCTTGCGGCGAACGAACTTCTTGAGCCGCTTGCGTTTTTCCAGCTGTCTCGGGGTGAGCACGTTGCGCCGGCCGGCGTAGGGATTCTCGCCCTCGCGAAAGACGAGCCGGACCGGAATCCCGGTAAGCCGGAAATGCTTGCGCAGCGCATTGACCAGATAGCGCTGGTACTGGTCGGGTATGCCCCGCGTGCGCGTGCCGTGGATGACGACGCGGGTGGGAAAATGCCCGCCGCTGTGCGCGTAGCGCAGCTTGGGCGTCTTGCGATCCACCGACGGGGGCGGATGCGCGGAAACCGCGTCGCGCAGCACCCGCGTCAGGGCCCCGGTGGCGAGTTCCTGTTCGCCGGCCGCCTGAATGTGTTCGATGGCATCGGTCAGCTCGCCCAGGCCGCTGCCGTGCAGCGCCGAAATCGTCACCACCGGCGCAAAGCGGGCGAAATCCAGGCGCTCGGCCACTTCGACCAGGAGCGCGCGGCGCTGGTCGTTATCGAGGGCGTCCCACTTGTTGAGCGCGATGACCAGCCCGCGCCCGGCGTCGATGACGTGGCCGGCCAGGCGCGCGTCCTGCTCCGTGATGCCCTCCACCGCATCGCAGACGAGGCAGACGATGCGGGCCTGCTCGACCGACTGGAGGGCCTTGATCGTGCTGAACCGTTCCACGCCCTCGTGACTGCCGCGGCGCCGCCGGATGCCGGCCGTATCGATGAGGTGATAACGCACGCCGTCGCGCTCGATCGTGGCGTGAATCGGATCGCGCGTGGTTCCGGCCACCGGTGTCGCCAGGGCGCGCTCTTCTCCGAGAAGGCGGTTGAGCAGCGTCGACTTTCCGGCGTTGGGACGGCCGATCAGGGCCAGGCGCAGGCCGTCGTCGTCGGGCAGCGCGTCATCCCCGGCGACCGGGAGCAACTCGGCGATCGCCTGCCGGAGTCCCTCGAGGCCGCGCCGATGACTGGCGGCGATGGCGACGATTTCGCCCAGCCCCAGTTCGGCGGCGTCGGCCAGGGCGATCGAGGCGTCGAGGCCGTCGGTCTTGTTGACGGCGTGAACGACGCACTTGCCGCGCTGCCGCAGGTCCCGCGCGATGTCGTGCTCGACCGGCAGGATGCCGGAGCGGGCATCGGTAAGCATGACAACCACGTCCGCCTCGTCAATCGCCAGCCGGGTCTGCGCCTGCGCGCCCTGCTCGACCTCGTCACCGGCCTCATCGAGCCCGCCCGTGTCGACCAGGATGACGGTCCTGGATTCGATCTCGGCGCGACCGTAGATGCGGTCGCGGGTCACGCCGGGCGTATCGGCCACCAGGGCGTCGCGGCTGTTGGTCAGCGCATTGAACAGCGTCGACTTGCCGACGTTGGGGCGGCCGACGATGGCTACGACCGGCGCGGCGGACATCGACCGGATCCTAGTTGGCGGCGCCGACGCGCCAGGCGCTGAGCGTTCCGTCCTCGCTGAACAGGTACACGACGTTGCCGTCGACCAGCGGCGCGGCGGCAACGGGGTCCGAGCCCGCCTGCGCCCGGCCGACGATCTGCCCGCTGTCGGTGTCGTAGAGGTGCAGATAACCCTCGAAATCGGCCAGGGCCAGCAGGTTGCCCACGAAAACCGGGCGGGTCAGCTCACGACGCAGCAACTGGTTGTCGCGCCAGAGCGTGGCGCCGTTGCGCCTGTCGACGAGCCAGACGTTGTCATCCCGGTCGACGCTGGCCAGCTGCGTGCGGCTCAGGCTCAGCCCGGTCGACGACGCCAGCTCCTTCACCCACAGGATGCGGCCCGACTCGATGGCCAGGCCGGCGAGGCGACCGTGGTAGGTCACCACATAGAGTTCGGTGCCGACGGCGATCATGGGGCCGTCGATATCGGCCAGCCGGGACAGCTCGGTGCGGCCTTCCGGCGCGCTGACCTGCTGCTCCCAGATCACGGAACCGTCACCCACACGCAGGGCAACGACGCTGCCGTCGTCATAACCGACGAAGGCCTGCCCGGCCCGGGTCAGCGGCGGACTGTTGCCGCGCAGGGTCAGGAGCGGAATGCTTCGGTCATAGACCCAGTTGCGCGAGCCGTTCCGAGGATCGATACCGAACACGCGGCCGTCGATGCAGCGGGCGATGATCACGCCGTCGTGCAGCACCGGGCGCGCCAGCACCTCCGATGACAGCTGGGCACGCCAGCGAATCGAGCCCGAATCCTCGTCGAGGACGACGAGCTCGCCATCGAAGGTGCCGACCATGACCATGCCGTCGGCGACGGCCGGTCCGGCGGAAATCGGGAGCTCGATGTCGATACGGCGCACCACCCGGCCCGAAGCCGCGTCGACGGCAGTGATACGGCCTTCATGCCCGGCCGTCCAGATCAGCCCTCCGGAACGGACCGGCTTGAGAGCCGGCCGGCTGCGATTGATGCCCTCGCCGGTTTCGGTGGACCAAAGGCGGGTAACCGGGATGCCGTCGCGGATTTCTCTGAGCTCGGCGGGTTCGGGTTCGTCCCCCTCACCGCCGAACCATCCCCCGAGGGTCTGGCAGCCGGCCAGGAAAACGAAGAAGCTTGATGCGAGAAGCAGGCGCCCCATCCGGATCACGAAGGATCTCCGCTGCTGGCGGCATCGAGCTTGACCTGGAGCAGGCGCGGGTTCTCCCCGTTGGCGAGTCGGCGATCGAGCGCTTCCTGCCAGGCCGAACGGGCTTCGTCGAAGCGTCCCCGTTCGAACAGCGCGTCCCCACGCGCTTCGGCCCAGGCCGCCTCGTAGCCGGTCGGCGCCTGTTCATCGAGCATGCTCAGCGCTTCCTCGTATTCGCCCTGGGCCTCGAGCACGCGCACCAGGCGCAGCCTGGCCACCGGCCAAAGGGACTCCAGACGCCCGTTGTCGAGAATGTCGCGGTAGATCTGCTCGGCCGGTGCCAGCCGGCCCGCCTCGACCCAGCCGGCCGCCAGCTGCATGCCGGCCAGTCCGGTGTAGGCCGTCTGGCCGACCGCATCCACCATCGCCTGGTACTCGGTGGCTGCCGTCTCGGCGTCCTGGCCGGCCAGCCGCTGCGTTACCGCACGGTAATAGTCGGCCGCCAGGAACTGCTGGTTGGCGCGGTGATCCTGCCAGTACCGGAAGCCGAAGATGCCGCCGAAGGCCAGGATCAGTCCGATGATGATGGCCGGACTGTATTCCTTGATCCAGCCTCGTACACGTTCGCCCTGTTCGTGTTCGTCGTAGAGCTCTACAGCCATGTTGAGTGGGTCCTTGCGGTAGGCGTTTTTGGGAAAATCGACCGTCTATGATAAATCAGTCGCCGAGATCGTCGGCAAGAAAAGTGGCCAGGCGCCCCGGCAGCTCGTCGATGGCCACGGATTCCTGGTCGCCCTGCTCGGCGCGGAGGTCCTTGATCGCGGCCTCGCCGCGCTCGAACTCGGCTTCGCCCAGGATCACGCACCAGCGCGCCCCGCTGCGATCGGCGCGCTTGAACTGGGCGCGCATGCTGCCGCCTCCCAGGGCGCAGGCCAGTCGCAGGCCGGGCGCGGCGTCGCGCAGGGTCTCGGCGAGCCGCAGCATGTCGGCCGGCTCCACCCGGCTGACGATGAACACGTGGGGTTGCTGACGCCGGCTCGCCCCGACGGATTCGAGCAGGGAAAGCAGGCGCTCGACGCCGAGCGCGAATCCGATTCCGGGCGTGTCGCGTCCACCCTGCATCGCCACGAGATCGTTGTAGCGGCCGCCCGCGCAGACCGTCCCCTGCGCACCGAGATCGTCGGTGACCCACTCGAAAACGGTGCGGCAGTAGTAGTCCAGGCCGCGAACCAGGCCCGTGTTGAGCCGGTATTCGATGCCGAGGGCATCGAGCAGCGTCCGCAGCTCCGAGAAATGCGCCCGGGCCGAATCGCCGAGCTCGTCGGCCAGGCGCGGCGCATCGGCCATGATCTCGCGGGTGGTCTCACTCTTGCTGTCGAAGATTCTCAGCGGGTTCGTCTCGAGACGGCGCTGACTGTCGGCGTCGAGCTGCTCGCGCCTGGGCTCGAGATATTCGATCAGCTTGCGCCGATAGCGCTGCCGATCCTCGCGATCGCCGAGGGTGTTGATTTCCAGCCGGATCCGACCGCTCAAGCCCAGCTCGCGCCAGAGCCTTTCTCCCAGCGCGATCAATTCGGCGTCGGCGGCAGGCACGTCCAGGCCGAAGACTTCCGCCCCGAACTGGTGGAACTGTCGCTGGCGCCCCTTCTGCGGCCGCTCGTGACGGAACATCGGTCCCTGGTACCAGACCTTGGTGCCCGGCGTCTGCAACAGACCGTGCTGGATGGCCGCCCGCACGACGCCCGCCGTTCCCTCGGGCCGAAGGCTGAGCAGATCACCGTTGCGGTCCTCGAACGCGTACATTTCCTTCTCGACGACGTCGGTGGCTTCCCCGATCGACCGCTTGAAGACCTCGGCCTTCTCGAGCACAGGTACGCGGATCTCGCGAAAATCGTAGGCGCCGAAGGTCTCGCGCAGGCGACTTTCCAGCCACTGCCACATCGGCGTCTGATCCGGCAGGATGTCGTGCATCCCGCGAATGCTCTGGATGGTATTCATCTATCCGCTTCCGTATCAACGAACGAGCCCGCCGACGGCGGGCTCGGATCGGTTTCCGTCGCCGCGAGGGCGCGCTTCCCTATCGCTGCACGGCGCCGTCGGCCTGAATCTCGATTCGGGCCACGTCACCGGAGTCGTGTCCTTCCCAGACCACCGCCTGCCCGTCTACCTCGAGAGAGACGGCGCTCGCTCGCCCGATGAGAAGGCTGAACGGGGCCAGGCCTTCGTACTGGCGCACCTGGCCCGAGCGAAGAAGATCGTATTCCAGCCGGCTGCCCTCGGCGTCGTGAATCTCCACCCAGCTGTCCTCGACCAGTTCGAGGCTGAGCGTGCTGCGCGGATCAGCCGCGAGTTCCAGGGCGATCGAGTCGACCTCGTCGGAGGCACCCGCGGGATCGGACTGGGCCGGCACGGCGGACTGGGCCGGGCGCATCGGCGTGACCGGCAGCACCGACGCGGACACGTGCCGCGCCGGCTTCTCGGGGGCGTTTTCGGCGAAGGCTTCGGGGCCGCTGTCCGCACCGTCATCGGCGTCGGCGGTCGAAGAAGCGCCAGCGGCCCGCTCGACCGGCGCCGAATCGACGACGCTCGAATCGCGCTCGAGAATGCGCGAGCCGCCCGCGATAAAGAAATAGGCGAGTGGCGGAACGATTACAGTTGTAACAAGCACATACGTAGCAATCTTGAGGTATCGCTCGAGGCGCCACTCGCGGCCGGAAGCCGGCATGACTTGCTGCAGCGCAGGCGGCACGTCCTCGCCGGCCTCGGCCAGGATGGCGTCCGGGTCGAGTTCCAGCAGCCGCGCGTAGTTGCGCAGGTAACCCCTGCGATAGAGCCCGGAGAAGTGCGCCACACGTCCGGTCTCGAGATCGTTGATCACCATGCCCGGCATGTGCAGGCGCTGCGCCACCTCGTCCTGACGCAAGCCGAGCGCTTCTCGTCGCTTTCTGAGCTTGCGTCCTATCCGGCAGTAGACCTCTGCTTCGTCGGATTGTCGAGAAGCGCTGTCTTCGCTGTGGGATTCAATCATCTTGGCTGGTCAATCGTCTGATGTCACGCGCCTGCGCGGAGTCCGGAAAGCGGGACTCCAGGCGCTCGAGATAACGGGCGGCTTCCCGCTCGTTGTCGAGCCGACGCTCGATGCGATACCCGAGCGAGAGCGCGGCCGGATCGTCGCCCGAGACCGCTTCGAATCGCTGCAGGAACGCTCGTGCCCGGAAAGCGTCGTCCCGTTGATAGTACAGATTGGCGAGATGGTACAGCGCATCGGGATACTCTGCATTGATCGCCAGCGCGGCACGGAGATGTTCTTCCGCGCGGTCATGGTTTCGGCTCTGGATGGCGCAGGCACCGGCATTGGTGTGCGCGACTTCCTTGGTTTCGTAGAACGGATCGGCGACGGCCCGGCTGAAATACTCCTCGGCCTGCCGGTGTTCGCCCTGACGGCACAGAAAGGCCGCATAGCTGTTGAGCGTGCCGCCGTCTTCGGGCGCCAGCCTGACCGCCTCCCGATAGGATTGGCGGGCCCGGACCTCGCGCCCGAGTCGTTCCTGCACGAGAGCGAGCGTAACGTGAGCCGGCACGTGAGCGGCGTCGAACTCGATCGCGCGCTGCAGCTTCTCCATGGCCAATTGCAGGTCGCCGCGCTCGAGATACCCGACGCCCAGCCGGGTGTTCACGTCCGCTGCACGAACGGGACTGACGCGATCCAGGCCCGTGCGGCCGGAACTGTCGGACTCGACCGGCTGGGTGGCGCAACCTGCCAGCGCGAGGGCAAACACGATCAGGGTCGCGATGGAGAGACCGCACCGCTTCATGACGCGATCGCCTGGCTCGCCAGCTGCTGCTGGACCAGCTGCCGTCGCTGGCTGGGCGTGAGCAACTTGCCGACCAGCTGCCCGCAGGCCGCGTCGATGTCCTCACCGCGGGTCTTGCGCACGGTGGTAATCAGGCCGGCCGCCCGGGTGATCTTCTGGAACTCGTAGATGGCCTCATCCGAAGAACAGCGGAAAGGCGTTCCGGGAAAGGCATTGAACGGAATCAGGTTGATCTTGCAGGGCAGGCAGCTCAGGCGCCGCACCAGGGCCCGGGCGTGTTCCGGCTGGTCGTTGACGCCGGCAATCATGGTGTACTCGAAGGTCACCGAGCGGCGGGAACGGGCGCGAACGAACCGCTTGCAGGCCTCGATCAGGGTCTCGACCGGGTACTTCCGATTGAGGGGCACCAGGCGGCTGCGCAGCTCGTTTTCCGCCGCGTGCAGCGACACCGCCAGCGCGAACTCCTCGCCGTCGGCCATGTCGTCGATGCCGGGAATGACCCCGGCCGTAGAAATCGTGACCCGCCGGGCCGCCAGCCCGTAGGCCAGGTCGTCGCGCAGCAGCGAGAGCGCCGGCCGCACGGCACCGAGATTGAGCATCGGCTCGCCCATGCCCATGAACACCACGTTGGTCACGCGCCGGTTCTCGCCGTGCAGCTCCCGGATCCGCGCGACGGCGCGCCAGACCTGGCCGATGATTTCGCCGGCCGCGAGATTGCGGTTGAAGCCCTGCGTCGCGGTCGAGCAGAAGGTGCAATTGAGCATGCAGCCGATCTGCGAGGAAATGCAGAGCGTGCCGCGGCTCGCTTCGGGAATGAACACGGCCTCGACCGCGTTGCCGCCGGGCACCGACATCAGCCACTTGATGGTGCCGTCGTCGGAAAGCTGTTCCCCCATCACGCGGGGCGCTTCGACCTGCGCGACCGCCTCGAGACGCTGACGCAGGGCCAGCGAGAGATCCGTCATCGCGTCGAAGTCGGTCACGCCGCGCTGATGGATCCACTGGAGCAACTGACGGGCACGAAACGGCTTTTCGCCGAGGTCGGCGAAAAATCGCTCGAGACCTGCCCGGTCGAGACCGAGCAAATTGGTTTTTTCCTGAAGCCCTGCGGGCATTTGCGTTCGATCGTTAATGATTACCGTGAGTATATCTCATCGGCGCCGAAGAAGAAGGCGATTTCCTCTTTCGCGGTATCTTCGCCGTCGGATCCGTGAACGGCATTGGCGTCGATGCTGCTGGCAAAGTCGGCGCGAATCGTTCCGGGCGCCGCCTGACGGGGATCGGTGGCGCCCATCAGTTCACGATTGCGGGAAACGGCGTCTTCGCCCTCGAGCACCTGGACCATGACCGGGCCCGAAGTCATGAATTCCACGAGGTCGGCGAAGAACGGGCGCTCACGGTGGACGGCATAGAAACCCTCTGCTTCTTCCCGGCTGAGGTGCTTCATCCTGGCGGCCACGACCTTGAGACCGGCGCGCTCGAAACGGGTGTAGATCTCGCCGATGACGTTCTTGGCGACGGCATCGGGCTTGATGATGGACAGTGTGCGCTCCATGCGAACTCCTTGGCGACTATTCAGAGGCGATACGTATTGTGGGGAGATGGCCGGCCCGCCAGACGCAGCGGTTTTCAGGCGCGTCCGGGCCAAGCCGCGCATTGTATACCCGAATCCGTCCGGAATCACGACTGGACGGTCGCTTCCGGCCGACGAGCGGTCCACGCTTGCTTGCCACGCCCCGCCTGGCCCGCACATAATGAAGACAAGCGGATCGGGACCCGGGCAGTGCGCATCCGAACGGGTGCCGGCTCCCCGACCCCGTCCGGCCGCATTCTTCGGGAAGGGAAATGCGCACATCGATATCCAGTGTCCTGGCGGCCGTTCTGCTGCCACTTTTGCTGCTGCCCGTCGGGGGCCGTGCCGACGTCGGGCAGCTCCCGATCGAAGAGCTTCACCGGCAAACCTGGACCACGCGCGAAGGCATTCCCCACAACACGATCAACGCCATCAGCCAGACCCCCGACGGCTACCTCTGGTTCGCCACCTGGGAAGGGATCGCCCGCTTCAACGGCCACCGCTTCCGACTGTTCGAGCGCGGCGAGGAAACCGGGCTGCCCGATGCCGGCACGCTTTCGCTCAGTGTCGGTCACGACGGCCGCTTGCTCGCCGCCGGGGCGCGAGGCGGCCTGTCGCTGACCGACGGGCAGAACTGGCAGCCGCTGCCATCGGCACCGACCATGATCTCGCACGCCCTCATCGATCGGGACGGAACGCTGTGGGCGGCGACGCAGGGCGCCGGGGTGATTCGCCGCCGGAAGCCCGGCGATCGCCAGGCCGGCGCCCGCACCTACCTGCCCGACGCGTCCGCCACGCAGCTCCTCGAAGTCGATGACGGCCTGCTGGCCGCCACGGACGAGGGCCTGCTTGCCGTCGTCGACGGGGAGGGCCGGCTGCTCGGTCCGGTCGAGGGACTGCCCGAAGCGCCGGCACTGAGCCTGCTGGAGGATGCCGACGGACGCTTGCTGGTGGGCACCGAGCGCGGCCTGTACGTTGCGAACGGGCGACCGCGACAGTTCGACCTGCTGCACGAGCGCTTCGCCGATCTCGCCGTGAGCGCGCTGCACCAGGACGACAGCGGCGCCATCTGGATCGGCACCATCAACTCCGGACTGTTTCGCTTCATCCAGGGCCGAATCGCCCACCTCGGCACCGACGCCGGCCTGCCCAACAACCGCGTGCTATCGATCTACCAGGATCCGGAGCACAGCCTCTGGGTCGGCACGAACGGCGGCCTGTTCCGGCTGCGTTCGGCGCCTTTCGTCACGATCACCCGCGAGCGCGGGCTGGCCGGCAACTTCGTGCGCGCCCTCCTGCCCCACAGCGACGGCAGCCTCTGGGTCGGCACCAGCGAGGGCGTAAGCCGCCTCGAGGACGGCCGCGCGAGCCCGGTCACCGACGACGGTCGCCCGCTGCGTCTGTCCACCCTGAGCCTGGAAGAGCTGCCGGGCGGCGACGTACTCATCGGCACGCATTCCGATGGCATGCTCCACTGGCGAGAAGGCGACGTCGTGGCCCGTCACGATCGCCGCAGCGGACTGCCCTCCAACGACATCCGCTTTCTCGAAGTCGATGGGGCGGGCCGAATCTGGATCGCGACGGCAAGCGGCCTGGCCCGACTGGACGACGGCAAGCTCAGCACCTTCCTGCCCGAGCAGGGTCTGCCCGGCGACTTCGTCATCGCCCTGGAAGAGGATCGCCAGGGCAACCTCTGGGTGGGCACGGGCTTCGGCCTGGCGCGGCTGACCGAAGGCAGCGATCGTTTCGAACCGATCTCCCTCTACCACCTGGACGAGGCGATGTACGTCTACGGCGTGCACCAGGATCTCGAGGCGCCCTTTCTCTGGCTGGCGACCGATCGCGGCGTCGTGCGCCATCACATCGGCAGCGGCGACAACGAGCTGATCGGCCGGGCGGCCGGACTACCCGTCGACAAGATCTTCCAGGTCGTCGACGACCGGCAGGGGGGACTCTGGCTGACCAGTAATCGCGGCGTGGTCCGGGTGCGCCGTGAACAGGCGATCGCAGTGGCGGAAGGCCGACTCGATCGGATCGATTTCGAACTCTACACCGAGGGCGACGGCCTGATCAGCGCCCAGGCCAACGGCGGCGCCGGGCCCGCGGCGGCCTGGCACGACGAGCGGGTCTGGGTCGCCACGGCCGCCGGTGTCGCCTCGGTCGACCCGGACTACCTCACACGCTACGAGGACACGGTGCTGCCGGTCAGCATCGAACAATTCGAGGCCGACGGCGAGCGCGCGCCCATCGAGGAGCGGATCGACCTGCCCGCCGGCACCAGCCGGGTGGCGATCCAGTACGCCGGCCTCGGTTTCATCATGCCCCAGCGCATCCGCTATCGCACCCGGCTGGAGGGATTCGACGAGGACTGGGTCGAACGCGGCAACCAGACCGTCGCCGAATTTACCAACCTGGGGCCCGGCGAGTACGTGTTCCATGTCTCCGCCGCCTATCCTTACGGCAGCTGGAATGGCTCGCAGGCGAGCGTCCGCTTCGACATCGCTCCACTGCCCTGGCAGCGCAGCTGGTTCTGGATCGCCATTACGCTCGCGGCCATCGGACTGATCCTGCTGTTCATCCAATGGCGCATGCGCCGGCTGGCCGGGCGCGCCGAAGAGTTGCGCCGCCAGGTGGATGACAAGACCGCGGAGCTCAAGCGCCAGGCCGAGGATTTCGAGCGACAGGCCCGCATCGACCAACTGACCGGCCTGGCCAATCGCCGGGCATTCGACGAATGGCTCGCCGAGGAGTTCAGGCGCAGCGACCGGGCCGGCGAAACGCTTGCCCTGGTAGTGATGGATCTCGACCACTTCAAGCAGGTCAACGACGACTACTCGCACTTGATCGGCGACGATGTCATGCGACGGGTCGCCGGGCTGCTGAGGCAGCATATCCGAGCCGGCGATCAGGCCGCGCGCTGGGGCGGCGAGGAATTCACGCTTACCTTCCGGGCCACCGACCGGCGACACGCCGCGGCGATCAGCGAGCGCATCCGCGAATCGATCGCCGCCGCCGATTTCGGAAAGCTCGCGCCCGAACTGAAGATCACGGCCAGTTTCGGCGTCAGCGACAGCAGCAGCGCCGAGAGCTACGAATCGCTGCTTCGCCAGGCCGACCAGGCGCTCTACCGGGCCAAGGCAGAGGGCCGGAACCGGGTTGTCCGACACGAGCCCGGTCGCGGGGAATGACGCGTCCACACCGCTCGGCAGCGGCCCGATTGGCAGCCGCCGGGCGCGGCAGTGCACCGGCCGTATTTTCGACCCGAATCCGGCCCGCATGCCTTGACGCGCAAGCGCGAAGTGCGCACAATACGCGGCTTAGCAATTCCCCGGTAGCTCAGCTGGTTAGAGCGGGTGACTGTTAATCACTAGGTCGTTGGTTCGAATCCGACCCGGGGAGCCAGATCGAGCAAAGCCCTGCACGGTGCGCCCTGCAGGGCTTTTTCTTGCCCCGCGGATGTTCGGCTGGCCCCGCCGCCTCGAAACGGGCACAATCCCTCGAAACACGACGATCCCGACGCCGGCGCATGAATACCGACGAAGACCAGAACGCGATCCTGCTGGTGGCCCTCACCGGGGGAATCGCCAGCGGCAAGAGCGCGGTTTCGGACCGCTTCGCGCAGCTCGGCGTGCCGATCGTGGACACCGACCTGATCGCCCGCCAGGTGGTCGAGCCCGGCTCGACCGGGCTCGACGAGATCGCGCGCGCCTTCGGCCGCGAGATGCTCGACGAGCAGGGCCGGCTCGACCGCGGCCGGTTGCGCGAGCTGGTGTTCGCGGACGAAGCGGCCCGGCGTCGCCTCGAGGCGCTGCTCCATCCGCTCATCGCCCGCGAGGCCCGAAGGCAGGTCCGGCAACACCGCGACGCGGACTACGTGATCCTGGTCGTCCCCCTGCTGGTCGAAACCGGGCTGTTCGAGGATGCGGATCGCGTGCTCGTGGTCGACGTCCCCGAATCGGTCCAGATCGAGCGCCTCATGGCACGGGAAGGCATCGACGCCGGCCGGGCCGCGCGCATGCTGTCGGCCCAGGCGAGCCGGGAGGAGCGCCTCGCGGCGGCCAGCGACGTGATCGACAACAGCGGCCCACTCGAACGACTCGACCAGCAGGTCGAGCAGTTGCACGCCCGCTATCGCGCGCTCAGTCGTCGGCGCCGGAACCGGCGGTCTGGAAACGGCTGACCAGGTCCTGCTGGACGCTCGCGGGGACGGCTTCGTAGTGTGAAAGGGACACCGTGTAGCGCCCTTCTCCACCGGTGAGGCTCTTGAGCTCGGTCGGGAAGTCGCTCAGCACCGAAAGCGGAACCGCTGCGGATATGACGGTCAGGCCGCCGCGCACGCTGTCGGTACCCTGGATCCTCGCGCGCTTCGACGCCAGGGATCCGGTGACGTCGCCCATGGCCGCGTCGGGCAGCGTCACTTCCATCTCGACGATCGGCTCGAGCACCTGCGGGCCGGCATTCTGCACGGCTTCGAGGAAGGCCTTTCGCCCGGCGATCACGAAGGCCACTTCCTTGGAGTCGACCGGGTGGTGTTTCCCGTCGTAGACCACCGCCTCCACGTCCTGCAGCGGGAAGCCGGCGATCGCACCGTCGTCGAGCAGCTGGCGCACGCCCTTCTCCACCGCCGGAATCAGGTTGGTCGGAATCGCGCCGCCCACGACCTCGGAACGAAAGACGAAACCCTCGCCGCGGCCGAGGGGCCGGACCCGCATGAAGACTTCCCCGAACTGCCCGGCCCCGCCGGTCTGCTTCTTGTGCCGGTAATGTCCTTCGGCCGGCCGCGTGATGGTCTCGCGGTAGGCGATGCGGGGATCGTGGGTCTCCACATCGACGTTGTAGCGCTGCGCCATCCGCTCGAGCATGACGCGCAAGTGCATTTCGCCCAGGCCGCGGATGACCGTCTCGTTGAGTTCCTGGTGGTGCTCGACCACGAAACACGGGTCTTCCTCGGCCAGACGGGACAGGGAGGCGGCCAGCTTCTGCTCGTTGCCGCGGCTCTTTGCCTCCACCGCCAGGCCGAACATCGGCTCCGGAAAATCCAGCGGCTTGAGGAAGTAGTGATCCTCGTCGTGGCTGTCGTGGAGAATGGCGTCGTAGTGAACCTCGTCGACCTTGGCCAGGGCACAGATATCCCCCGGCCTTGCCTCGTCAATCTCGATGTGTTCCTTGCCCTGGATGCGATAGAGATGCGAGGCCTTGATCGGCTTGCGCGCATCACCGACGTAGAGTTGCGTATCCGGCCTGAGCGTGCCCTGGTAGACGCGGAAGATGCTCAGCTTGCCCGCGTAGGGATCGTTGGTGATCTTGAACACGTGCGCCAGCACATGGTCGTCGGCGCCGAGCGTGACCGTCACGCGCTCGCCGTCGGGTCCCTTTCGGAAAGGCGGTGGATTGCCCTCCAGCGGACTGGGCAGGAGCGTGCGGCAGAAGCGCAGGAGCTCGCCGCAGCCGGCGCCGGTCTGCGCCGACGTGAAGCAGATCGGCACCAGGTGACCCTGTCTGAGCGCCTTCTCGAAGGCATCGTGGAGCACCTGATCATCGAAGTCCTCGCCCTCGAGATAGCGGGCCATCAGATCCTCGTCGACTTCCACCACCTGGTCGATGATCTCGGTATGGGCGTCGGCGACGGACAGGATGTCGGTTTCGCCATCGGTCTTGAAGAAGCAGTCGCGAACCGTGCTGCCGTTACCGCTCGGCAGGTTGATCGGCAGGCATTCGGAGCCGAATTCCTCACGGATGTCGCGCACGAGCTGCTCGAGATCCGCGCCTTCGGCATCGATCCGGTTGATGACGATGATCCGGCACAGCTTTCGCTGACGGGCCCGGCGCATCAGGCGTCGCGTCGACATCTCGATACCGCTTGCGGCATTGACGACGATCGCGGCCGTTTCGGCGGCCCCCATGGCCGCCAGGGCCTGGCCGCGGAAGTCGGGATCACCCGGGGTGTCGAGCAGGTTGACGTGGACGCCTTCGAACGCCAGCGAAGCGATGGAAGAATTGAGCGAATGCTGGTAGGCCTTCTCGAGCGGATCGAAATCGCTGACCGTCGTCCCCCGCTCCAGCGATCCGGGCTCGCCGAGCACGCCCGCCTTGACCAGCAACATGTCCACGAGCGAAGTCTTGCCCGAACCCGCGTGACCCAGCAGGGCCACGTTGCGTATTGCGCCGGTGTCGTGCTCCGCCATACTTGCCTCCTCAAGCGGCAGCCATGACTGCATCGTAATCCAGCCGTGAAGGATTCGGCAAATACCCGTGGCTCCTCGTCCCCGGCGCGGGGTTCAGAAGCGATTCAGCAGCCGCGGCATATGCTGCCTGCCAAGCTGATCGACAGCTGCTTTCCAAGCGATGGAGAACGAACGATGAGAACGAAATCATTGATCATGACGGCCGCGCTGGCGGCCAGCAGCCTTTCCCTGGCGGGTGGCGTGGACTACGAACTGGCCCGCGTCGTCGACGTCGAGCCGATTCGCGAGGTTCATCGCACACCGGTCGACCACGAGGTCTGCCGCGAGGAGATCGTCCACGTTCGCGAGCGGCGTCGATCGCACGCGCCGACGGTGGTCGGCGCCATCATCGGCGGTGTCATCGGCAACCAGTTCGGCAGCGGCAGCGGTCGCGACGCAGCCACGGCCGCCGGTGCCCTGCTCGGCGGCGCGATCGGACACGATGCCTCCGGCTACCGCGAAGACCGTGTCTATCCGGTTGCGCGCGAGCGCTGCGAAATTCGCCGCGACTGGCGCGAACGCACCGTCCACGGTGGCTATCGCGTCACCTACGAATACGGCGGACGACTGCATCGCACCACAATGAAACACCCTCCGGGCGATACGATCCGGGTCCGAGTTTCCGTCGACCCGCTGGGCTGAGCCCCGGCCAGGTCCGGAAAGAGGCGGGCCGGGCGCCCGCCTCTTTCCATGTCCCCTGCGCTATTCGAACGGCCCGTAGTCGAGTTCGTGCGGCGGCGGTTCGCCCCCTTCACCCTTCAGATAGTGATTCATCCAGCGCATCAGCCGCAGGCTGTAGTCCCAGCGGCTGGCCGCGCGGCGATTGCCGTGGCCCTCGCCCGGATAAAACACAAGCCGCGCCGGCGGCGGATCTTCCTGAAGTGTCAGGTAGCGGTAGAGGATGCGCGACTGCGTGGGATCGACACGCGGATCGGCGTCGCCGTGCAGGATCAGTATCGGCGTCTGCGCGCGCTCGACGTAGTAGATCGGGCTGGCTTCGCGGTAAAGATCCCAGTCTTCCCACGGCCATGTCCTGTAGTGGACCTCGTAGAGTTCCATCGGGATATCGGACGTGCCGAGCATGGCGATCTTGTCCGACAGGCCGACGTTCATGACGGCCGCGGCAAAACGCTCGGAGTAGTAGGTGGCTCCCCAGGCCGTCGCATAACCGCCGTAGGAGCCGCCGGTGATGCCGACCCGGTCGCCGTCGACCCAGCCCTGCTCGATGAGATGGTCGACGCCGTCGACCAGGTCGTCGAATTCTTCCTTCGCCGGGCGACCCTGCGAACTCAGCGCGAATTCGACCCCGCGGCCCGTGCTCCCCCGGTAGTTGGGATAGAACATGAAGTAGCCTTCGGCCGCTGCATGTTGGGCGGGCAGGTTGTAGCTGGTCAGCCAGCCGTTGGAATAATGGCTCTCGGGTCCGCCGTGGACGGCCAGGATCAGCGGGTAGCGTTCCCCTTCTTCGTAGTCGAGCGGACGGACCAGCAGGCCCTGGATGGTCAGCCCGTCCCTGGCCGGGTATTCGACGACCTCCTGGCGCGCCAGCTCGACATCGGCCAGCCAGGGGTTACTGTCGGTCAGCCGCTCGGCGCTCTCGCCGTTGAGCGCGTGAACCTCGGACGGATAGTCCGGCGTCGAGGCGCCGAACACCAGACGCCCGCCGCGAGCTTCGAAGGCCGTGACGATCAGGCCGGCACGCGAAAGCAGGGTCGCTTCGCCACTGCCGTCGGGGGCGATGCGGCCGATGCGCGACTCGACGCCCTCGTGACTGAGGAAGAGCAGCGTTTCACCGTCCCAGTCGATGTCGATGACGTGACCGCGCAGACCGGGCATCAGATGGGTCCAGTCTCCGCCGTCGCGGCCGGTGACCATCAGCCGCCCTGCCCGGGTGTCCTCGATCGTCTCCGTGGCGATCAGCGCGAGCCGGCTGCCGTCGTCACTCCAGGCGAGTCCGGCCAGCTTGCCCGGGTTGTCGACCCGTCCGAGCACTTCGCCGTCGGGCGCCACGATCAGCACCCGCTGATACATCAGTGTGTCGTCGACCAGCTGCCGCGGTGTGACGCGCAGGGCCAGGCGATCGCCGGCGGGCGACCAGTCGACCGCCTGCACCGACCCCTCGATTTCGATCCTGTCGGGCTCGCTGTCGCCCCCGAGATCGTGCAGCCAGAGATCGCGCGGCCGCCACTGCTCTTCGAACACGACGGCGTCGAAACCCTTTTCGCGCTGCTCTTCGTCAACCGTCGGCAGCGCCTCGCCGGCGACCAGCGCGACGCGGCTGCCGTCGGGCGAGAAGCTGTAGTCGATCACGCCAGCTCCGGCACCAGCCAGTTTCCGGGCTTCACCCCCATCGACCGGGATGCCGTAGAGCGCATCGTGCTCGTCCTCGCCTCGCTTCGCGATGAAGGTGATCATGCCGCCGTTCGGCGTCCAGCCGATGCGACCCACGGAAACGTCCCCGGTCACGAAGCCGCGGACTCGGCCCTCGTGGTCGATCAGGTGGAGCTCCTGCCAGGCCGGGCCATCGGCCTCCTCGGCCGGATCGCGCGGCACGGAACGGGTGAAGGCGATCGACTGGCCGTCCGGACTCGGGCTGATCTCGCCCACGGACTGCAGGCGGGCAATCTGCTCCAGGCTCATGCCTTCGGCGAGCAATGGCGGGGCCAGCAGGAGCAGCACGGCCCCGAGGATCGATCTGGATTGCAGCATGGGTCTTCCTCGGCGTGGTGAGTGACAGCCCGAAAAGATACCAGACGAGCGACGACCCGGCTTGCGCGGGACTCGGTTACACTTTTCGCCCATGAGTCGCCCCTCGAAGACAACCCCGCTGGCCGCCGCTTTCCTGCTGCTGGCTGCCACGACGCTGTCCGCCCAGCCCGCCGAGGAGGAATCCGATCGGCAACGGCCTTTCTACCGGGTCGAGGCCGTGGTTTTCACCCTGGCCGGCGGAGACAGCGATGCATGGCCCGTGGACGATCTGGCCGGGCGCGCGACGGCCCGGGATCCCGCCTGGGCCGGCTTCGCCCGGGAACAGGCCCTCGAGCGGGCCCGGGACGAGGAAGCGGGCGAACCGTCGGAGCTCCAGGCAGCGCTGGACGCCGTCGATGTCATCGCCAGCCTGGAGAGCGGCGAGGAATCCCTCACCGAAGCGCTGGTCTATCCCGAGCCCTGGCTGGCGCTCGATACGCTGTCCGAGCCGATGGACGAGGCGGTACAGCGGCTCGAGCGATCGGGCGCCTACGCCATCCGGGCGCGGCTGGCCTGGTATCAGCCGCTGGAGCTTTCCGCCACCGGCGCGGCGGTGCGAATCCACGACGAGGTGGTCGTGGCGGCGGACTGGGTCTCGGTCACGCCTTACGGGCGCCTGCTCCGCGACTCGCGCCCCGTCGAGGAGGCGAACGAGCTGTGGCCCGCTTTCGACTATCGCCTCGACGGCACGATCCGGCTGCGCCAGCGGCAGTTCATGCACGCCGACATCGACCTGGCCTGGCGACGGCCCGGAACCATCGGATTCGCCAGCAGGCCCTCGATCGGCGCAGAGGGTGCTTTCGAGGTTCACCGGCTCGAGCAGAGCCGGACGGTCCGGGCGGAGCGCTTCGAGTATTTCGACTCGGACTGGCTCGGTGTGCTGCTGCGGATCACGCCGTTCCAGCCCGAGCCGGGAGACGAGGAAAGTGAAGTCGCGTCTCCCGGAACGGACCCGGCGTGAGGGATCGCCTGTTCGCCAGTTCGAGGCTCGAGGGCGTCTATCGCAAGCTCGTCAACGAGGAAGACGCGCGCGTCTGCAAGGACATCGATGAAGAGGCCTGCCGCGTCGTTCCCGGCAATTTCTTCCTGCAGGTAGTCACCCAGTTCTTCACCAAGCTCGGGGACTCGATCGCCAACCCCAAGACGGTCCTCGCCTGGCTGCTCGCCGCGCTGGCCGCGCCGGGCATTTTCACCGCGTTCCTGGTCCCGGTGCGCGAATCGGGGTCGCTGATCCCGCAGCTGGTCATCGCCAGCTTCGTGCGGCGCCAGGCCGTGCGCAAGTGGACCTTCGTGACCGGCAGCGTGCTCCAGGCCGCCGCCGTCCTGGGCATGGCTGTGGTCGCCGTCACCCTGACCGGCACGGCCGCGGGCCTGGCGCTCCTGTCCGCCCTGGTGCTGTTCAGCCTCTCGCGCGGGCTCTGCTCGGTCGCCTCCAAGGACGTCCTGGGCAAGACCGTCCCCAAGACCCGGCGCGGGCGCGTCAGCGGCTGG
This sequence comes from Gammaproteobacteria bacterium, assembly GCA_009908385.1. Classification (GTDB taxonomy): domain Bacteria; phylum Pseudomonadota; class Gammaproteobacteria; order Xanthomonadales; family Wenzhouxiangellaceae; genus Wenzhouxiangella. The sequence continues at coordinate 10,006 of JAAAPE010000092.1, read as the reverse complement.
TCGGAGTTCCTGGCCGGCTCGATCACCATCGGCGTCGGCGTGGTCCTGCTGTTCGACGGCAACGGCGGCGGCGAGCGTGGCGTGTACCTGGTGCTGCTGGCCATCGCCGCCGGACTGTGGCTGCTCGCTTCCGCGACCTACGGCATGATCCGAGAGTTCCCCGGGGCGACCGAGGGCGGCGGGAACGCGCTCGGCGAGGCCGTCAAGCGCCTCGGTCTGCTGCGTAGCGATACGGACTTCCGCCGCTTCGTCATCGCGCGCTCGCTGCTGCTGTGTTCCTCGCTGAGCGCGCCGTTCTTCATCATGCTGGCCCACGAGCGGACCGAGGGCGCCCTGCTGGTGCTCGGCCTGTTCGTGATTGCCGACGGCCTGGCCAGCCTGGTTTCGGCGCCGTTCTGGGGGCGATTCGCCGACGCCTCCAGCCGCCGCGTCATGATCATGGCCGGTTCCTGTTCGGCGCTGGTCGGTATCGGCCTGGTCGGCGTGGTCCACGGACTGCCGATCCTGGCCGGCAGCGCCTGGCTCTACCCCCTGTTCTTCTTCCTGCTCGCGGTGACCCACTCCGGGGTTCGCCTGGGGCGAAAGACCTACATCATCGACCTGGCCGGCGGCAACAAGCGAACCGACTACGTGTCGGTCAGCAATACGGTCATCGGGGTCGTGCTGCTGTTGACCGGCAGCGTGGGCGCCCTGACCACGGTCATGCCGACTTCCGGCGTCATCCTGGTCCTGGCGGTCATGGGCCTGAGCGGCGCATGGATGAGCAGCCGGCTGCCCGAGACCCAGACGAGCTGATTCAGCGCCCCACCGTCACCCTGGCGGCCAGCTCATCCGGCGACCGCCGAGCAGGTGCAGGTGAATGTGGAAAACCGACTGGCCGCCCTGCTCGTTGCAGTTGAACACCAGTCGGTAGCCGTCCCCGGACAGACCTTCCTCGGCGGCGATCCGCTTCGCGGCCAGAACCATCCGCCCGACCAGCTCGGCGTCTTGCGCTTCGACGTCGTTGATGGTGGGAATCCGACGTTTCGGGACGACCAGGATGTGTACCGGCGCCTGCGGATCGATATCGCGAAACGCAAGCAGTTCGTCATCCTCGTGGACGATGTCGGCGGGAATCTCCCGATCGATGATCTTCATGAACAGGTCGTCTGACATGCTTGCACCTCCTCGGCGATGCTCGGGATCAGGAATGAAGGGATTGCTCGACGGCTTCCCGCACGCCCTCGGCCGCCGAATCCGCGCTCGGCAGATGCTCGGGCGAGTCGGACGGCCAGGCCGCCACCCGCAAACGGCTGTAGAAAGGTCCGGGATCGACCTCGATCACCCGGGGGCCGTTCCGGGCACGGTCGCATTCGAGTACCCGGGCGAGCTGCCGGCGACCGGCCTGGGCGACCCCGAACGCGGCCCAGCCGCCGGGATGTTCGAGGCAGTGGCGATCGGCGACGAACACGATGGCCGAGCCGGCCGACATGAGCGGCGACAGCACCGCCGAGAGCATCCAGGGTGCGGTCAGCGAAGTCTGGATGATCTCCTGCCATTCGCCGGGCTCCTGCTGGAGCAAGGGGCGCAGCGCCTGGAAGGTCGCGGCGTTGTGGACCAGCACGTCGATCCGGCCGAACTCGGCTTCCACCGCCTCGGCCAGGCGCTGGTAGTCCTCCGGCCCGGCGCCGGCGAGGTCCATGGGCATCAGCGCCGGGGCCCGGCCCAGGCTCTCCTGGAGCTGGTCGTGCAGCGCGTCGAGTGCCCCGGCCTGCCGGTCGAGGGCGATGCAGTCGGCACCGCCGGCCATCACCTGCCGGACCAGCGCGCTGCCGAGTGCGCCGGCGGCACCCGTCACCAGCCATACGGGCGTGCGAGAGTCGTTCATCGTTCAGCGTTCCGCTTGCGGGTCGATCCAGGGGCGGCATTGTCGCAGATTCCCCACCGACCCGGGCGGTATCGCTGCCGCCGGGCTGCAGGCGACGGTACAATCGGCGCATGCCGTTCTACGAATACGTCAGCACCGAGCCCTCCAGGGGTTGCGACTACTGCAGCCAACCGGTGACGATCCTCCAGAAGATCGACGATCCCCCCATGGAGCAATGTCCCTACTGCGGCCATGCCGTGCGGCGCGTCATCTCTTCGCCCAACCTCGCGGGAAAGCACTCGAAAGCGCCCTCGACGAGTGACGTGGAAAAGGCAGGATTCACGCAGTACCGGAAGATCGGCAAGGGCGTCTACGAGAAGTCGGCCGGAAAGGGGCCCGACATCATCAGTTCCGACTGAGCCGCCGAAGACGTCTGGCCTCGCGCCAGGCCTGCCAGACGTTCCCGACCTGGCCGGTTCGCACCCGCCGATCGAGAATCCGGCGGGGGTGGCGCGCGAGCGCCCGCGCCAGCCGGCGATCCAGGGCGTGGAGGATGAGCAGGTGCCGCTGCCGCCAGCGGACCGGGCCAGGCAGGGCTTCAAGCGCGGGTACCACCCGCCTGCCCGAATCCTCGAGCCAGGCCCGGACCATGCCGTCCCAGCCACGACCGACGGATCCATCGACCACCTCCTGCCGCGCCAGCTGGTACTCGGCCTGGAGATCGAGCGGCACCAGCCAGCGGTTGGCGCGCGCGTCCACCCCCAGATCCCGCACGAGGCGCACCAGATAGGCAAAGCCGCCCGGCAGGGCCCAGTCCACGGCGGCGAGGTCATCGGGTTCGATCAGCTCGGCCTCCAGGCGGGCCACCGGCCCGCCCAGCGCGACGCAATGATTCCAGGCTTCCTGCGTCTGCTCGAATCGCGGGCTCTCGAGGGTCTCGGCCACGCGCGCGATGAGCGGCTCGAAACGCTCCGGGGCGAGGCGGTCCGCCGCACCGCTCGCCACCAGGGCCTCGATGGCCGGATGCGCGGCGCGTTCCTCGAGCGCATTCCGCCACCAGGCGAGCTTCTTGCGTCCGATATCGGCATCGCTGACCGTATCCGGGACCGCCGCGATCTCGGAGACGACCGCGCGCAGGGCCACAATGGCGTCCTGCCACGGTTCCGGGGCGAAGTGAAGCGAGGCGGCCAGCGGACTGCCTCGCCCCAGCATGCGTTCCCGGCACCAGTCCAGGGGACGCTCCATCAGCCGGCCTCCGGCCTACCCAGCAGCTCGACCAGCGCGGACGGCACGTCGATGACCGCGTCGGCCTGCCAGTCCGCGGATTGCTCGCCGGCGGGCAGGTAACCCCAGGCGGCGACCACCGTGCGCGTGCCGGCAGCCGCCCCGGACTGGACGTCCCGCCGGTCGTCGCCGACGAAGATCGACCGTTCCGGTCGCACGCCGAGCAACCGGCAGGCCGCCAGCACGGGCTCGGGATCGGGCTTGGGCCGGACCACCCGGTCGCCGGTGACCAGGCAGCCGAAGCGGCTGCTCCAGCCGGCACCCTCTAGCACCGGCTCGGCAAAACGGCTGATCTTGTTGGTCACGATGCCCAGGCGGATGCCCTGCTCCGCCAGTTCGTCGAGCAACGGCTCGATCCCCTCGAACGGCGCCGAACGCACCCAGCAATGGGCCTCGTAATGATCCAGGAGGCCGCCGCGCAGACGGTCCCGCTCGGCTTCGGACCGGTCGTGCCAGTCGGCCAGGCCGGCCGCGAGAATGCCGTTGGCGCCGCGCGAAACGTGTTCGCGCAGGCCCGCCGGGTCGCCCGGGGGCAGGCCCAGCCCGGCGAGAACGTGATCGAGAGCCGCCAGAAGGTCCGGGGCGGAGTCGATCAGTGTGCCGTCGAGATCGAAGAGAACGGCCTCGGTCTTCACGGCCAGGACCACGCAATCACTCGGGTCTGGCGGCGAAGAGGAAGTAATTGACCCGCGGCGTGCCACCGATATGGACGGTGCGCGACACCGGGTTGTAGCCCATCCCCGTGATCTCGCGAACTTCCAGCCCGCTCCGCCGACAGGCGGCGGCGAGTTCCTCCGGGCGAATCAACCGGTCATAACGATGCGTGCCCCTCGGCAGCAGGCCGAGCACGTACTCGCCGCCGACGATGGCCGTCGCCCACGCCAGCGGCGAGCGGTTGATCGTGCTGAAAAGCAAGCGGCCACCGGGTCGGCAAAGTTGCGCGCAGGCCGCTACGGTCCGCTCCGGATCGGGCACGTGTTCGAGCATCTCGAGGCAGCAGACCACGTCGAAGGTCCCGGCCTCGGTCTCCGCGAGACGCTCGGCGGTCACGTGCCGGTAGTCGATCTCCCGGCCCGACTCGGCCATGTGCAGGCGCGCGACCTCGAGCGCGCGCGCGGCCGCGTCGATGCCGGTCACGCGCGCGCCGCGTTCGGCCAGCGCCTCGCTGAGCACGCCGCCGCCGCAGCCGACGTCGAGAACGCGCGAAGAGTCCAGCGCCACGCGCTCGGCCAGGTACTCCACGCGCGGGCCGTTGATGTCGTGCAGGGTTCGGAAGTCCCCTTCCGGATCCCACCAACGGGCCGCCAGGGCGTCGAAGCGGCCCGCCTCGCGCGGGTCGACGTTTTCGTGTTCGATCGGTTCACTCATGGATTCGACGTTCCGGCCGAGCGGCGGTCGCTTTCGAGCAGGCGCCGGCCCCATTGCTCGGTCTCGCGGGCCGTGCGCTCGGCATCGATGGTCGTCAGGGCGCCTCGCTCGAGGACCCGTCGTCCGTCTATCCAGACGTCGCTGACCTGGTGCCGCGAGGCGGCATAGACGAGATGCGATATGACGTGGTGGACGGGTGCGGTTTCCATCGCCGACAGGTCGACCGCCGCGAGGTCGGCGCGCTTGCCGGGCTCGATCGAACCGAAACGGTCGTGCTGGCCCAGCGCTCGGGCGCCGTTGATCGTCGCCATCGACAGGGCCCGCTCCGCGGGTACGGCTTCGGGATTGCCGCTCGCACCCTTGGCCACAAGGGCGGCCAGCCTCGTCTCCGCGAACATGTCCAGGGTGTTGTTGCTCGCCGCGCCGTCGGTCCCGATCGCCACGTTGACGCCGGCGGCGTCCAGGTCGGCGACGCGGCAGGTACCGCTGGCGAGCTTGAGATTGGACGCCGGACAGTGCAGGACGTGCACACCGCGGCGCGCCAGCCGCGCGATATCCGGATCGTCGAGCTGCGTCATGTGGACCGCGAGCAGGCGATCGGTCAGCAGGCCCAGGGCATCCATGCGATCGAGCGGCGCCATGCCGAATTCATCGTGGCTGAGCTGGATCTCGCCGGCCGTCTCCAGCAGGTGCAGGTGGACCGGGATGTCCATTTCCTCGGCCAGGGAACGAATCCGCTCGAAGGCCTTGTCGGTAACCGTGTAAGGCGCGTGCGGCGCGAAGGCCGACGAGACCAGCGGGAAGTCGTGCAGCTGCTGGTGCATGTCCAGCCCGCGCCTGAAGTACTCGTCCTCGGTCTGGGCCCAGGCCGTCGGCACCGAAATGATCGGAATGCCGATCGCCGCGCGCATGCCGGCCTGGTCGGCCGCGACCGCGGTCACGTCGGGAAAGAAGTAGTTGTCGTTGAAACAGGTCGTGCCGCCCCGGATCATCTCGGCCAGCGCCAGTTCCGTGCCGACGCGCACGAACTCGGCACCGACCCAGCGCTGCTCCGTCGGCCAGATATGATCCTCGAGCCAGCGCATCAGCGGCAGGTCATCGGCGAGACCGCGCATCAGGGCCATCGCGCTGTGCGTGTGGATGTTCACGAGGCCCGGCATCAGCGCGTGGTCCGGCAGCCTTGTCGTCGTCACTTCCGGGTGCGCTTCGAGCAGTTCGGCCGCCGGTGCGAGCTCCGCGATGGCGCCGTCCTCGATCAACAGGCCGTGCGCTTCGAGCACGAGCCCTTCGGGCCGGACGGGAACGATCCAGCGGGGAAGCAGCAGTTCGCGGGTGTCGCCCACCGGATCAGTCCTTCACGCGCGAGAGGTATTCACCCTTGCGGGTATCGACCTTGATCACCTCCCCTTCCTGCACGAACAGGGGGACGCGCACGGTGGCGCCCGTTTCCAGGCGGGCCGGCTTGCCGCCGCTGCCCGAGGTGTCGCCCTTGAGCCCGGGGTCGGTTTCGACGATCTTGAGTTCGACGAAGTTGGGCGGGAGAATCTGGATCGGCGCACCGTTCCACAGGGTCACCTGGCACATGTCCTCTTCCTTGAGCCACTGCGCCGAGTCACCGACCACCTTCTCGTCGGCGGGCAGCTGCTCGAAGGAGTCGGGATCCATGAAGTGCCAGAACTCGCCGTCGCTGTAGAGATACTGGACCTCCTTTTCGAACACGTCGGCGGCTTCGACGGAATCACCGGACTTGAAGGTCCGCTCGATCACGCGTCCGGTGAGCAGGTTGCGGACCTTCACGCGACTGAAGGCCTGACCCTTGCCGGGCTTGACGAACTCGTTTTCGACGATGTTGTAGGGATCTCCGTCGAGAATGATCTTGAGGCCCGACTTGAACTCGCTGGTACTGTAAGTTGCCATGATGACTCCGGATTACAATGACGCCCCGGCCACCAGGGGTCGAGGCGAAGATTCTTCGAGACGAGAGTGCTGATGCAAACCGATAGTTTAGCGCGAACGGCGTTTGCACCCAAGCAGGCACGCTGGCGCGAACAGCTTTCGGCCGCCGTCCGGAAACCGGCCCGGCTGCTCGAACAGCTCGGCCTGGACCCGCTGGGCGAACCCGCCGACAGCCACTTCCCCACGCTCGTGCCACAGGCGTTCATCGCGCGCATGCAGCCAGGGCAGCGCCGCGACCCGCTGCTGCTCCAGGTGCTGCCCGATCGCGCCGAGTCGATCGCCGCAGCCGGCTACAGCGACGACCCGGTCGGCGACCGCGCGAGCGCGAAGGGGCCCGGCATCCTGCACAAGTACGAAGGACGCGCCCTGCTGGTCACGACCGGTGCATGCGCGGTTCACTGCCGCTATTGCTTTCGGCAGGCGTTTCCCTATACCAGCCAGCGGGCCGGGGCCGACCGCTGGCGGGCGGCGCTCGACTACATCGCCGACGACCCGAGCATCGAAGAGGTGATCCTCTCCGGTGGCGATCCGCTGATGCTGCCCACCCGGCGGTTGCGCGAGCTGACCGACGCGCTGGCCTCGATCGCCCATCTGCGTCGCATTCGAATCCACACCCGCATGCCGGTGATCCTGCCCGATCGCATCACCAACAACCTCCTCGACTGGGTCGGCTCGATACCCTGGCCCGTCGTCTTCGTCGTCCACGCCAATCACGCCAACGAATTCGACGAGCATGTCGACGACGCCATCCTGAGACTGCGCCGGCGCGGCGCACATGTGCTCAACCAGGCCGTTCTGCTGGCCGGAATCAATGACTCGGCGACCGCCCTGGGCGCGCTCATGCGCCGCGGATTCGAAGCGGGCGCCCTGCCCTATTACCTCCACCTGCTCGACCCGGTCAGTGGCGCCCAGCGCTTCGAAACCGACGCCGCGCGCCTCGGGAACCTGATGGATTCACTACGTCGCGAACTGTCCGGCTACCTCGTTCCCAGGCTCGTACGGGAGGTCGCCGGCGAACCTTACAAGCTTCCGGTACTTTAATCGAGCCTCCAGCAGCGCTAAGATTCACGAGTCCTTAGACAAGGTAGCCCCGATGGCGAACCAGCCTACCGAGATCCGCATCCTGACGGTCACCGACGACCCTTCCGCACCCAAGCAGCTCGCCCAGATGCTGGGGGAGGACGCCGGTGTCCGCACCCTCTTCGCGGACACTGCCAACGCGGTCAGCCGGATCTTCGCTTCGGAGCCCGTGGACATGGTCATGGTCAACGTCGACTCGGCCGATCTCGGTCTGTTCGAAGCGAGCGTTCGCGCAGCGCGCGAACAGGACGCCTTCGTTCCCGTCGTGGCGATGGTCGACGGAGAAGACGCCCCGGCCGCGCTCGCGGTTGCCGGAGCCGGCGTGGAGGGCATCGTCAACCAGGCCGGCCTGCGGCAGCTCAAGCGCCTCGCGCTGGGCCAGGTCGAATCGCTCCGGGCCCGCAAGGACGCCAGGCTCGCCCTCAGGAGCCTGGCCGATATCGAGGACCGCTACACGCTGCTGCTCGACAGCTCCAGCGAAGCCATCGCCTACATCCACGAAGGGTTGCACATCTATGCCAACCGGGCCTACCTGGAACTTTTCGGCTACGACGGCTTCGAGGATCTCGAGGGCCTGTCGATGCTCGACCTGTTCTCGGGCAGCGACGAGGTGCCCGATCTCAAGCAGGTGCTCAAGGCGATTTCACGCGACGAGCTGCCCGACGAGACGCTGCAGCTGAACGCACACCGGCAAGACGGCACGGCCTTTACCGCATCGGTGGCGTTCTCGCCGGCCCGCTACGGCGGCGAATACTGCGCGCAGATGCTCGTGCGCGAAAAGGTCGCCCAGGCCGATCCGGAGCTCGAGGAAGAACTGCGCAAGCTGCGCACCTCCGATTTCCTGACCGGCATGCTCAATGCCCAGAGCTTCATCGACCGGCTCGAGCAGTCCGTCGACGAGCGGGCGGACACCTCCGGCCTGTCGGTACTCGCCCTGTCGCTCGACAACCATGACGACCTGCTCGACAAGGTGGGCGTGGGCGCGACCGACGACCTGATCCGCGAAACCGCCGAGCTGTTTCGAGCGACCGCCGGCGATGAACGGATCATGGCCCGGCTCCGCGACCATACCTTCGCACTGATCGCCAACTGCCGAGACCGTGGTGAGGCCGAGCAGCTGGCCAGTGAAATCGTGGAACAGTGCGCGGGGCGAATCATCGATGTCCGCGACAACAGCCTCACGGTGTCGGCGAGCGTGGGCCTGGCCGTGGCCGGCAGCGAACTGCCTCACCCCGAAGCACTGATCGAGCAGTCCGAGTCGGCGCTGGCCGAGGCGCTGCGCGCCGGCGGCAAGGGCTACGTCCGTTATCGACCGAAGGTGTCGGCGGAAGGCGATGAAGACGACAGCGCCTGGGCCGAAAGGCTGCGCCACGCCCTCGACCATGACGAACTCAGCCTCGTGACCTCGCCGATCACGAGCATGGAAGACGATGAGTTCCTGATCAGCGAAGTCGAAACCCGGCTGCGCCCGGAAGACAGCGACGAGGTCGTTCTGCCCTCCGTGTACATGGGCCCGGCATCGCGCGTCGGTCTCGCGACCCGGCTCGACACCGATATGATCGACCGCTTGCAGGCACTGATCAACGAACGCGAAGGCGACGGCGCCCAGTGGCTGGTGCCGATCAGTCTCGATACCGTGAGCGACGAGCAGGCGGCCCTCGACCTCTACAAGCGCTTCGGCGACGGCGCGCTCGACCCGGCCAGGGTGATCCTCGGGTTCCGGGAAACGGAAATCCGGGAAAAGCTGCGGCCTGTGCAGTCCTTCATCGAACAGTTCAGGAAGGCCGGCTGCCGCTTCGCCCTTTGCGACGTCGGGCCCGACGCACCCATCGACAGCCTGCTGCGCCATATGGAGGTCGATTTCGCGCGCCTGGCACCGGAAATGATCCAGAACCTCAGCGACAACGACGATCTGCGCCAGAAGCTGTCCACCCTGGTCAGCCACGCCCGGGAGCACGACACCCGTGTCATCGCGCCCAAGGTCGAGAACACCGGCGACCTGGCCACGCTGTGGCAGTTCGGCATCATCCTCGTGCAGGGGGAGTTCGTTCGGGAAGAAGCTTCGGCGTAGGTCGGTCGAAGAGTCTGTCGCTAGCGCGGAATGCGGCACCGAGCGCGCGGACGCCCTCGACAAGTCAAAGGCGGTTCCGGCCGGCCTGCTTCGCAGGCTCTTGCGCCGGGTAACTTTTTTCCTGCGCGAGGACCATCGAGAACCGGGTTGGGCCACGGCTCAGCTCGCCGTGAAGCGTTAGTGGCAAGGCGTCGGTGCGCCGGTGTAGCCATCGCTACATCAAGCGCCGAGAACACGCGCTACGGCGCCACGCGAACGCTCATTCGCTTCGCGAAACCGCCCTCGCGTTCTGCCTGCGCTGCCACGGGCGCTTCACGGCGAGCCCTTCGGGAGTTTCGGACGCGCCCGCCTGCGGCGTTGAGCCGGCTTGACGTAGCCCCACTACGCCCGGCGCCGCCTCG
>JAAAPE010000138.1 GCA_009908385.1 Gammaproteobacteria bacterium | reverse complement strand
CCTCGGTGTCCAGGAGGCCTCGATCCAGGACCGGGGTATCACCTGCTTTCCGTCATGCAGGCCGTTCAGGCGATAGGCTTCGCCAAACCGCGCCAGCGCGCGAGGACTCAGGCGCATCTGGTTGCCGCCGAAGTGGATGCCCTGGGGGTCGCGCATCCAGTCGGGAATCCGGATTTCCAGGGGCTCGCCGAGCCATTCCCGGGCCATCGACAGCAGCGAACGCCCGCTCGCCCGCACGAGCGCGGCACCGGCCAGGTGCGTGGAGCCGGTCGAATAGATCATCTCCCCGCCGGGCTGGTCGACCATGGGCCGGGTCAGGGCATGCACCACCCAGTTGTCGCTCTGCACCCAGGCACCGTAGTAGCGGCCGGAGGTGCTGCGCAGGCCGGCCTGCAGGGACAGAGCGTGGCCGAGGGTGATGTCGCCAACCCTCGGGTCGACCGAGGCGGGCAGCGGCTCGCCCAGCAAGTCCACCAGCGGCTGGTCCGTGCCTTCGACGAGCCCGCGCTCGATGGCGATGCCCGCGAGGGCCGACAGGATGGTCTTCGACAGCGACTTGAGGCTGGCCGGCGAAGAAAGTCCCGGGCCGCTTCGGACGTGCTCGACCACCGCCTCCCCGTCATGCAGCACCAGCAGGCTGTGAAGACGCGGGAGGGAATCGGCGTACTCGATGAGCGCCTGTCGTTCCCCTTCCCCGATCGCGCCGGCGTGAAGCAAGGCGGCCGGACACGACGATAGAATGAGCAATACGCAACACGGGAGCGTGATCTTCGGCCCAGAACGCTGGAGGAATCGTTTCACGAGAGACAGGATGTCCTTTTCCGGTCAACTTTTTGACAACGCCAGCCCGGACGGTTCAGGCGAACGCCTGTCCGAGGGCGCAGTGCTGTTCCACGGCCGCCTGAGCGAGCAGGCCGAAGCCATACTGGAGGCGATCCGGACCGTCGAGCGGGAAGCGCCCTTCCGTCATCTGGTCACCCCGGGCGGCCACAGGATGTCGGTGGCAATGACCTCATGCGGCGAACTGGGCTGGATGACCGATCGCAAGGGCTACCGCTACACCGCAAGCGACCCGGACAGCGAACGACCGTGGCCGCCGATGCCGACGCTGCTTTCCGACCTGGCCGGCTCGGCGGCGGAAGACGCCGGCTTTCCCGAATATCGCCCCGATGCCTGCCTGATCAACCGGTACCGGCCCGGCGCCAAGCTGTCGCTGCACCAGGACAAGGACGAACAGGACTATTCCCATCCGGTGGTGTCGTTCTCGCTGGGCCTGCCGGCGACTTTCCTATGGGGCGGGTTCCGTAGAGCGGACAAACCGAAACGGCTGTTGCTGGAGCACGGCGACGTGCTGGTCTGGGGCGGCCCGGACAGATTACGCTATCACGGTATCCTGCCGCTGCCCGAGGGCGAACATCCCCTGCTGGGGGAGCGGCGCATCAACTTGACTTTTCGCAAGGCGGGATAAAAAAACCTGGAACCACCGAAAACACCGAAGAACCGCGTCTTCAATCCGGTGTATTCAGTGTCTTCGGTGGTCTGGTTGTCCTTGGTTCAGTCGAGATCAGCGGGGTAGGCACCGTCTTCGCCGTGGACTTCGCGGCCGGAGACCGGCGGATTGAACACGCAGACCATGCGCATGTGCGAGCCCTTGTTGGCGCGCAGGATGTGCTTGTCGTGCTTGTCCAGAGCGTAGATGGTGAAGGCTTCCAGATCGTAGACCTTGCCGTCCTCGACCGTTTCGATCTCGCCCTTGCCTTCGATCAGATAGACGGCTTCGAGATGGTTCTTGTAGTGCATGTGCAGCTCGGCGCCTTCCTTGATGACGGTATCGTGCACCGAGTAGCCCATACCGGCGTCCTTCAAGAGGAGGCGACGGCTGTTCCAGCCCTCGGTATCGACATCGTCCTTGGTTCCGAGAATGTCCTGCAGTTTCTTGACGATCATGAAATTGTCTCCTGAATTCCTGTTCCTGAAAAAGATCGCGCCGGGATCGGACCCGGCGCGACTGCTCGGTAAAGCGCTTGCTCGAGCGACGGCGCCGCCTTGGGGCGACGGTCAAGCCACCTTGCGATCGGTTGACGCGTCGTTGGCCACCTTGGTCACCGCTTCCTCGATGATGCTCAGACCCTTCTCGAGGTCCTCGTCCGAGATGGTCAGCGGGGGCAGCAACTTGAGCACCTGATCGTCGATACCGGCGGTCTCGATCACGAGGCCGTGCTTGAAGCACTCCTCGGAGACCTTGCCGGCCAGCTCGGCGTTCTCGAAAGCGATGCCCTGGATGAAGCCGCGGCCTCGTCGCGTACCCTCGACCGACATGCGTTCGACGACGGCATCGAGCCGGGATTCGATGATCTCCGTCTTGCGCTCTACTTCGTGCTTGAGGTCGTCGTTGGTCCAGTAATCCAGTGCCTTGGCCGCGGTCACGAAGGCCAGGTTGTGCCCACGGAACGTGCCGTTGTGTTCGCCCGGCGACCACTGGTCGAGCTCCGGCTTGATCAGGGTGACGGCCAACGGCAGGCCGAAGCCGCTGAGCGATTTCGACAGGCAGACGATGTCGGGCTTGATGCCGGCCGGCTCGAAGCTGAAGAACGGGCCGGTCCGGCCGCAGCCGACCTGGATGTCGTCGATGATCAGCAACACGCAATGCGGCTCCAGGATCGCCTTGAGCTTCTTGAGCCACTCCATCCGCGCGACGTTGACGCCGCCTTCGGCCTGGACGGTCTCCAGAATCACCGCCGCGGGCTTGTCGACGCCCGAACCCTCGTCGCTGAGCATGTGCTCGAGCAGCTCCAGGCTGTAATCACTGTCCTCTTCCAGGTAGCCGTCGAAAGGCATCTGGGAGGCATTGGACAGGGGCACACCCGCACCGGCACGCTTCATCGCGTTGCCCGTCACCGACAGCGACCCCAGGGTCATGCCGTGGAAGCCGTTGGTGAAAGAAATCACGTTCTGCCGACCGGTGACCTTGCGCGCGATCTTCAGCGCCGCTTCGACGGCGTTCGTGCCCGTCGGCCCGGGGAACTGGACCTTGTAGTCCATGCCCCGCGGCTTCATGATGACTTCCTCGAAGCGCTCGAGGAATCGGGCGCGGGCTTCGCTGGCCATGTCCAGGCTGTGGACGATGCGGTCCTCGGACAGGTAGTCCATCAGCGCGGACTTGATCTCCGGATTGTTGTGCCCGTAATTGAGCACGCCGGCGCCGGCGAAGAAGTCGATGTACTCGCGACCTTCTTCGTCGATCAGGCGCGCACCGCGCGAATGGGTGAACACGGTCGGGAAGCTGCGCACGTAACTGCGCACTTCCGACTCGAGTCGATTGATGGTTTCAAGGTTGTGACTCATAACTTACTCACTTGCTCACTTTGAATTCGTTTCGAACGGGCCGATCCGAAAAAGCTCTTCGGCTTCATGACCGTCGGGAAAATGCTCGGCCAGCATGAAATCGCTGACCTTGCACTCGACGCCATGATCACGGGCCACGGCGCCAAACAGCTTGCGTGAAGCCGTGTTGCTCGGCGTCACCGAGGCTTCGAGCCAGCGCGCATCCGGGTTCTGCTCCAGGAACGCCTCCAGCAGGCGACGGGCCATGCCCTGCTTGCGCATGAAGGGCGCGACACCCACCTGCCAGACGAACACCGTGTCCTGGCGCTCGGGCGGGCGATGCCCCAGTACGAATCCGGCCAGTCGATCGTCGACTTCGGCCACCACGCAGGTGTCGGCGAAGTCGATGCAGAACAACACGTAGAAGTACGCGGTGTTCAGCTCGAGCCCGCCCATCTCCCTGACCAGCTCGTACATGCGGGCTCCGTCTTCGGGACGCGCCTTGCGGAACGCCGGCTGGCTCATGGCCTGTGTCGCTTCATGCGACATCCGCGACCTCGGTGTCGGTGATTCGGAACCGATCGTGGAAGATCTGCATGGCGCGTTCGACCGCGTCGCAGTCGATCAGGCAGGTCACTGCGTGTTCGAAGCGCATGACCTCGTGCACTTCGATGCCTTCGGCCAGAAGCTCGTCGCGCGCGATCTCCTCGGCACCGGCCTCGCTGCCGGCCTTGTAGCCGACAGCAGAGACGCTGGCGACCGGACCGCGAACTTCGACACCCCTGGTGAATTCCTCGCGGATCGATCGGGCCAAGCCTTCATCGTCGGCCAGCTGCCCGATGGAGATCAGGTATCGGCCGGACGAGCCTTCCGCCAGTTCCGGAACGAAAATATCCAGATCGTCGAGACGCTCGGACAGGTTGAAGCGATCGGCCGTCTCGTCGAATTCGACCTGCATCAGCTCGTCGTGGCACGCAACCCCGATGACGCGCGAGCGGCCCAGCCCGGGCTCGGCCCGGACGATCGTTTCGCCGCCGTCGCCATGCGCCCTCCGGCAGACGATTGTGACGTCGTGCTCGATGGCGTAGTCGATGGCGCGTTCGTTGAGCACGCCGGCACCGTGATGCGCGAGCGTCTTCATCTCGGCCAGGCTGATCATGTTCAGGCGCTGTGCGTCGGGCACCTTGCGCGGGTCGGCCGTGTAGACACCGTCGACATCCGAGTAGATTTCGCAGCGACCGGCACCGACGGCGGCCGCCAGCGCGACGGCGGTGGTGTCGGAGCCGCCGCGGCCCAGCGTCGTGATGTCGCCTTCCGGGCTTTCGCCCTGAAAGCCTGCGACCACGGCAATCTTGCCTTCCTCGAGGGTTTCGAGCATGCGCTGCGGGTCGACGCAGTTGATGCGCGCGTTCATGTGCGCATCGCAGGTCTTGACGCCGGCCTGCGGGCCGGTCAGCGAAACGGCTTCGTGCCCCAAGTCATGCAGGGCCAGGCTCAGCATCGAGGCCGAGGCCTGTTCGCCGGCCGCCAGCAGCATGTCGAGCTCGCGGTGCTCCGGGTTGGAATTGAGCTTGCCGGCACGCGCCAGCAGCTGGCTGGTCGTCTTGCCGCGCGCCGAAACCACGACCACGACGCCCTTACCTTCTTCCCGGCACCTGGCCACGCGCTCGGCAACGGCCTTGAGCTGTCCGTCTTCCGCGAGCGAGGAGCCGCCATATTTTTGAACGATGATTTCCATCTTTCCGACCGTCTTATTGATTTGAGTGTAAGAGTTATGGTTTGCAGCTTGAGTCGATTCAGCTCTTGCCCGGGTGCATGGGCGACAGCGCCGACCCCTCATCCTTGGTGTGGAGGATGTCGACCAGCGCCTCGAGCCCCTGGCTGAGTTCGTCGAGTTCGCCTTCGCGCAAACGCGTCAGCGCATCCAGCAGCGCGCCCTGCGCCGGCAACGGCGCAACCGCCAGCAGACGGGCGCCCTCGTCGGTCACGAACAGCTGCACGACCCGCTGGTCGGGGCCCTCACGCGAACGCTCGAGCAGCCCCTTGCCTTCCACCTTGTCGAGCAGGTTGCTGGCCGTCGCCGGCTTGATCGACAAGCGACGCGCGATCTCGGAGACGCTCATGCCGGGCGAGCGATCCACCTCCCAGAGCGCCCAGAGCTGGGCCGCGCTGAGGCCGCACTGCCGCTCGACCCAGGCTGAGTGCGCCTGGACCGCGCGCACGGCGACGCGGAAGTTCCGCACCACGCCCATCACCCGCGGATCGTCCGGCTCGTTGACCACCGGACCGTCCGAGGACGTCTTGAGCGACGGATGCGCGCCGTTCGCCCGACTCTTGTCTGACTGATTCGATCTCATTTGCGGCTAATTATATGCCAAAAAATAACTTTGTGGCTAAAGATTTGGCGAAAAACCATCACTCGGCGCCGTATATGGCGGCTTTGGTCGTCGAATCAACGGGATGGACGGAAATTCAGCGCGCTGCGCTCAGTCCGCTTCAGCCACCCGAACGCGGTTCCGGCCGGCTTTCTTGGCGTCATAGAGCGCCCGGTCGGCCCGCTCGACCAACTCGCGGGGCTCGAGGTCCGGCCTTGGCACGAGCGAAACCGCGCCGGCGCTGATCGTGACCACGCCTTCGCTGCCGCCCTCGGCATGGGGCTGCCCCAGCGCCTCGATGACCGAGCGCATGCGCTCGGCCAGTACGCCGACCGACTCGATGTCGGTCTGCGGCAGCAGGATGACGAACTCTTCACCGCCGTAGCGCGCCACGAGGTCGCCCGGCCGGTGGACGGTGCCCAGCAGCGCCTCGGCGACCCGCTGCAGACAATCGTCGCCGGCCTGGTGGCCGCGGCTGTCGTTGAGCCGCTTGAAGTGATCGATGTCGACGAGGACCAGTCCCAGCGGGGCCCGGTCGCGGCGCGCGACCCGCCATTCGCGTTCCAGCCGTTCGTCGAAGTAGCCGCGGTTGGCCACCCCGGTGAGGCCGTCGATACGCGAACTCCGCTCGACGGCCTCGAGGGCCTGCTCGAGCTGTTCGGTCCGCTCGCGGACCAGGCTCGAGAGGCGCTGCTCCCGCGTCCGGAACTGGCGCACGCTGAGCCGGTACAGCAACCAGGCCAGCAGTGCGATGCCGAGCGCCGCTAGGACCCTGAACCAGGTGGTCTGCCAGACGAAGGGCGCCTGCACGACCTGCACGGCCGCCGCCTGGCGCGACCACACACCGTCGTTGTTGCTGGCACGGACTTCGAAGCGGAACTCGCCCGCCGGCAGCCGCGTGTAGTAGGCGGTGCGCCGTCCGCCGACCGATTGCCAGTCGCGGTCGTAGCCGCGCAGCCGATAACGGAAATCGACCTGGTCCGGAGCGATGAAGCTGAGTGCCGTGTAGTGGATCTCGAGGTTGTCGCTGCCCGGCGGCAGGCTGACAGGCTCCCCGGCCGGCACGGGCCGCCCGTCGATCACGACCGCCTCGACGACCACGGGCGGCTCGACGCGGTTGATGGCCAGGCGCTCGGGCGCCACGCGCACCAGGCCGGCCAGGCTGGGGAACCAGATCCGGCCTTCCGGGCCGGTCGCCACGGAGGGTTGGAAGCCGCCGGCGAACTGGCTGTTGCGAAGCCCGTCGGACTCGTTGAACAACCGCGCGTCGATGCGGGCGCGCTCGCCGTCGGCCAGGGC
>JAAAPE010000010.1 GCA_009908385.1 Gammaproteobacteria bacterium | reverse complement strand
CGACATCCTGCTGCACGACGACGCGGTCGGCGACTTCGACGGCCTGACGCTACCGCGCGACGAGATCCTGAAGTACGCCCACGTCCTCAAGCCCCTGGCCGACCTCGCGCCGAGCCTGAAGCACCCCGAGACCGGCAAGACCTTCGCCGAGCACTGGGCGGCATTCGAGGGGGATCGGTCGCTGGAACCGTTCGGGATGGGGGACACGCAGCCCGCCTCGCCGAACTGGTGGGGAAGCAGTTGAACAAATTCGAAAACCCAAGCACGAAACGCGGCGACCTGATGCTTTTCGTTTCGAATTTCGTGCTTCGTGCTTGTTTCGGATTTCGATATTCGGATTTCGGATTTGATCCATCCCTACTCCGAGGCCACGTATGGCAACACAATCGATAGACCACCCGACCCCGGACAACGCCCTCTTACTTCTGGTCGATGTGCAAGGCAAACTCGCCCGCCTCATGCACGAATCCGAAGCGATGATCCGGCAGCAGGGCGTCCTGGTCGAGGCCTGCCGGCTGCTCGAGATCCCGGCCGTCTGGGCCGAGCAGCTGCCCGACAAGCTGGGGCCGACCGTGCCCGAGCTGGCCGACCGGCTCGAGGGCCTCGAGCCGAGCGCCAAGGCGAGCTTCGGCTGCTGGGGCGACGAGTCACTGCGCCGGGCCATCCGCGATTCGGGCCGCGACCGCATCCTGCTGTGCGGCATCGAGGCACACGTGTGCGTCTGGCAGACGGCCGCGGCCCTTCGGGCGGCGGACTACGAGGTTCACCTCGTCGCCGACGCGGCGTCCTCGCGCTCGGCCTTCAACCGCGACATCGCGCTGCGCCGCATGGCAGCCGCCGGCGTCCACCTGAGCTGCGTCGAGATGGTGCTGTTCGAGCTCATGCACGGCGCCGGCCACCCGCGCTTCCGCGACGTCACAAAGCTGCTCAAATGAAAAAGCCCAACCGCCAAGACGCCAAGAACGCCAGGAAGACCGAACGACGAAACAGAGACCGTCGGGTACCGGCACCTTTCGAAACGCTTGGAATCAGCACACCAAGAACGTTGATAAAAGGGGCTTTAGAGGGAAATCAGGCCCGGTGTGTTTCTTTGTAGATTCTTTGCGCTCTTTGCGTCTTTGCGTCTTTGCGGTTAGTGATTCTCTACATGTTGAGCAAGCGTCCGCCGTCGACGGCGAGGATCTGGCCGGTGATGTAGGGCGCGTCGAGGGCGAGGAAGGCGACTGCCGCGGCGATGTCCTCCGGGCGTCCCTGGCGCTGCAGCGGGACTTTCTCGAGGATTTCCCGGCCGACCTCCGGCGACTCATCGTGCTCGGGCCACAGGATGGCGCCGGGGGCAACCCCGTTGACCCGGACCCCGGGCGCGAGATCCTTTGCCAGGGAGCGCGTCTGCGCGATCAGGCCGGCCTTGGCGGGGCTGTAGATCGGGTGACGAGGCAGCGGAACGATCCCGTGGATGTCGACGAGGTTGACGATTGCGCCGTCGCCGTCCGCCAACGGCTCGGCGCAGGCCTGAGAAAGGAAGAAGGGGGCGCGGAGGTTGCTCGCCATCAGTTCGTCCCACTGATCCTGGGTCGCCTCGCCCACCGGGGTCGGATAGAAGGCCGACGCGTTGTTGACCAGCACGTCGATCCGGCCGAAGACATCGATCGCCGCACGTCGGATCGTTTCGGGCGCCGAGTGGTGGGCGAGATCGGCCTGCACGGTCAGGGCCGAATCGGAACGCTGCCGGTTGAGTTGCCCGGCCAGCGCCTCGGCCTCGTCGGCCGAGCCGCGGTAGTGAATCACGACCGACAGCCCCCGATCGTGCAGGGCGCGGGCGATGACCGCGCCGATGCGCCTCGCCGCGCCGGTTACAATCGCCACACGCTCCGCGCTGGCCTGTTCTCGTGTCGTCATCCCGATCCTCTTCGATGTCACTGCCCGCGCCGCCCGACGAACTGGCGGCCCTGAGCGAACGGCTGGGCGGGCGGATCACCGCCTCGATCGAGCGAGACGGCCCGATACCCTTCGACCGTTACATGTCGCTGGCATTGTACGAGCCCGGGCTGGGCTACTACGTCAATGGGCTGCACAAGTTCGGCGGCGGTGGTGATTTCGTGACCGCGCCGGAACAGGGCGGTCTGTTCGCAGCCGGGGTGGCGCGGCAGTGCGACCAAGTCGCCGCGACGCTGGGCGATGAATGGACCCTGTTCGAGCTCGGGGCCGGCTCGGGCGCGCTGCCCCGCGCGCTTCTCGAGAAGCTGACGCGGCCGCCGTCGCGCTACCTCATCCTCGAGCCCAGCGCAACCCCCGAGACGCCTTTCCAGGGCGTGATCCTGGCCAACGAAGTGATCGACGCCCTGCCGGTTGCCCGGTTCGAGATCGGCGACGGCGAACCGCTCGAACAGTGCGTCGGGATCCACGGTGACCGGCTCGCCTGGACGACACGCCGGCCGCGCGAGCGCGTGCGACGCGCCGTCGAAAGCCTCCAGCGCGAGTTGCCCGAGCCCATGCGCGCCGGCTACGCCAGTGAGATCAGCATCGACCTGCCCGGGTGGATCTCGACCGTCACTGAACCGCTCTCGCGAGGCCTGGCGCTTTTCATCGACTACGGCTACCCTCGCGCCGAGTTCTACCACCCCGACCGCAGCGGCGGCACGCTGGTCTGCCACTACCGGCATCGGGCGCACTTCGATCCCTTCACCTGGCCCGGCCTGACCGACATCTCGGCCTTCGTCGATTTCACCGCCGTAGCCGAAGCCGGCCACGACGCCGGGCTGGAAGTCGCCGGGTTCACCAGCCAGGCCGGCTTCCTGCTGTCGCTCGGCGCGCACGAACTCGTCGAGCAGGCCGCCGACGAACGGCAACACCTGGCGCTCGCCGGCGAACTCAAGCGCCTGACACTCCCCGCCGAAATGGGCGAGAAGTTCAAGGTCATCGGATTGACCCGGAACTTCGACGAGCCGCTGACCGGCTTCGAATTGATGAGTCAGATTGATCGTCTTTGACAATAGGGTTCAGGTTTCAGGTTTCAGGACGGCAACCGCCTGGCTTGGCGGGGCGGCTGCGCCGCGCAACCCATGTCGGCACACCTATCGCGGCGCAGCCGCCCCCCGAAGCTTCGCGAACCCGCTCCTGAAACCTGAACCCTGAACCCTGAACCCTGAACCCTAAAACCTTTAGTACCACTACTCTATTTCGGGCCCCTATCATCGACCCTGAGATAAACTCGGCAGCAGCGCCATGCCCAAGACATACGATTACATCATCGTCGGTGCCGGTTCGGCCGGCTGCGTGCTCGCCAACCGGCTGAGCGCCGATCCCGGCGTGAGCGTTCTGCTGCTCGAGGCGGGACCGCGCGACTGGAATCCCTTCATCCACATGCCGGCGGGCCTGTCGAAGCTGGTCAACTTCAAGTCGCTGAACTGGAACTACGAAACGGAGCCCGAACCGGCGCTCAACAACCGGCAGCTCTACTGGCCGCGCGGCAAGGTGCTGGGCGGCTCGAGCTCCATCAACGCCATGTGCTACTCGCGCGGCCATCGAACCGACTACGACGACTGGGCAGCGGCAGGCAACGAAGGCTGGAGCTGGCAGGAGGTGCTGCCCTATTTCCGTCGTTCGGAGGATCAGGCGCGCGGCGAGTCCGACCTGCACGGTGTCGGCGGCCCGCTGAGCGTGTCCGACCTGAGCTTCACCAACCCGCTCAGCGACGTGTTCATCCAAGCTGCCGATCAGGCCGGCTTCGCCCGCAACCCCGATTTCAACGGGCCGGCTCAACGCGGCGTCGGTTTCTACCAGGTGACCCAGCGCCAGGGACGCCGTTGCAGCACGGCGGCCGGCTACCTCAACCCGGTCAAGTCGCGCCCCAACCTGACCGTGCTGACCGGTGCGTTCAGCCTCGGGCTGACCTTCGGCGGCCCCGATCGCATCAGCGGCGTGCGCTACCGCCGCCACGGCGTGACGCAAACGGCCGTGGCCGAGCGCGAGGTCCTGCTCTCCGCCGGCGCGATCAACTCGCCCCAGCTCCTGATGGTCTCCGGCATCGGCCCGGCGGGCATGCTCGAGTCGGTCGGCGTCCCGTGCCGTCACGAACTGCTGGAGGTCGGCCGCAACCTGCAGGATCACCTCGATGTCTGCACGCTCACGCGCTGCTCGCAGCCGGTCACCTACGACCAGCTCAACGAATTGCGCGTGGGATTGCGCTACTTCCTGCATCACGAGGGCGAGGGCACCTCGAACATCGCCGAAGCCGGCGCCTTCCTGGTGTCCGGGCGCGGCCGCGACGACCGGCCCGACATCCAGATGCACTTCGTGCCGGCCCTGCTCGACGACCACGGCCGCAATCGCCTGCCCGGCGACGGCTATACGCTGCACGCCTGTCCGCTGCGGCCGCGCAGCCGCGGCCATCTCGCCATCCGCTCGCCCGACCCGAGGCAACCCATCGCGATCCACGCCAACTACCTGAGCGACGCCGAGGACCTGGAAATGATGCTCGAGTGCGTGAAACTCTCGCGCCGCATTCTCGAGCAACCCGCGTTCCGGCCCTTCCGCGCCCACGAAATCTACCCGGGCGACGACGTTCGCGACCGTGACGGCCTGATCGAATTCGTGCGTACCAAGGCCGAAACCATCTACCATCCGGTCGGCACCTGCCGGATGGGCACCGATCCGCACGCGGTCGTCGACCCCGAACTGAAAGTGCGCGGCCTCCAGGGCCTGCGCGTGGTCGATGCGTCGGTCATGCCCACCCTCGTCGGTGGCAATACCAACGCGCCGACGATCATGATCGCCGAGAAGGCCGCCGACATGATCCTGGCCGAGGCCGCGCAGCGCCCGGTCGAGGCCGTCGACGCCGCCTGAAACCCCTTTAAGCAATTCGGCGCGGAGCGCTCAGGAGGGCTCCGGTCCGTTCGTGCTGCTGCCGCGCTGCATCAGGGGCAGCGGCACGTGCAGCAGGGCGCAAATCACGCGCAGCAGGTCGAGCTCGTCGTCGACCACCGCGTCGTCGTAGGCGGCGCAGCGCAGCAGGGCCACGACCAGCGAATGCTTCGAGGCCGGGCGCAGCGCGTCGAGCCGGGCAAGCAGCTGGTCCAGGCGACCGGCCCACGCCCCGAGCTGCGGCATCGGCGGCACCTCCCCGGCCAGCTCCGACATGCCCGCGGCGAACGCCGCTTCGGCCCCGGCAGCGTCACCGGGGTGGCCGTGCTGCGCGAGCACGGCCATCAGCTCGGTCGCTTCCCGTCGGCGCGCGGCCAACTTGTATCCGCCGGCACTCTTCGACTGCGCGGGCCGCAGGGCGTCGCGCACCAGCGCGTTGACCAGTCGCGTAAGCGCGAACTCGTGGAGTTCGATCTCGCCGTCGGCCCGGGCCAGCGACTCGAGCAGGCGCATGAACTCGAGTAGCTCCGCTTCCGGCCGCCGCCTGATCTGGGGAAAGGCCATTTCCACCAGCGGCAGTCGCACCGAGCGCGGCTGCCCGGCCACCGCGTCGAAGAGCTGGCGAACCTGTTCCTCGCTGCCGGACCCGAGCGACCGCGCGATCTGCAGCAACTGCCGCTCGCGCACCTCGGCGTCCTCGCCGATGAGCAGGCAGCAGATCAGCTCACGTGCCCACTCGTCCGAATGCGCCGCGCGCTCCAGGGGCGCCGGGATGCTGGCGGCCAGCACGGCGGCGGTCAGCACCTGCTCGAGACCCGGCTGCCCGATCTGCTCGGCCAGTCCGCCGAGATCGGTGGCCAGGCGCGCCGGATCGATCCCCTGCGCCGCCTCGGCCGCCTGCTGGCGGCGTTCTGCCTCTTCGGCCTCGGCTTTCCTTGCGCGGGCATGACGATCCATCTCGCGGCCGATGCGCTCGAACTCGGCGGGCTCGAAGGACGGGTCGACGGACAGGATTCGTTTCTCGATCGGCGGATGCGTGGCGAAGAACTGGTAGCTCATGCCCGTGGAGAAGAGCATGTGGCCGATTTCCTCGCTGTCGGCGCTCAGGTAGGAGCCGGCGTAGAGCGCGCCGATCTTCTTGAGCGCGTTGCCGATGCCGTCGGGGTTTCGGGTGAACTGGACGGCGGAGGCGTCGGCGAGGAATTCGCGCTGGCGCGAGACGGCGGCCTTGATCCAACGACCGAAGAACAGGCCGATGTAGCCGATCACCACGATCGCCAGGCCGACGCCCACGAGCGGGGCGGCGTTGCGGCTGTCGCGGGCGAAGCGCCCGGAGAAGAGCAGCTTGCGGCCGAAAATGGCGATGACGAGGATGCCGAACACGAAGCCGATCAGGCGGATGTTCAGCCGCATGTCGCCGTTGAGGATGTGGCTGAACTCGTGCGCGATCACGCCCTGCAGCTCGTCGCGGTCGAGATGTTCGAGCGTACCGCGGGTCACCGCCACCGCCGCATCGGCCGGGGAAAAGCCGGCGGCGAAGGCATTGATGCCCTGCTCGTGCTCGAGCACGTAGATCTCGGGAACCGGCACCCCCGAGGCGATGGCCATCTCCTCGACCACGTTTCGAAGCCTTCTGCGAAGCGGGTCCGAGGGCGACGATTCGATCAGGGTTCCGCCCATGGCCTGCGCCACGTCACCCCCGCCGCCGCGCAGCTGGAGCGTCCGGATCGCACTGGCGCCGAGAATGATCCCGCCGGTGACCAGCGTCGCCCAGAACAGCATCACCGGATCGGGACCGACGGTGAAGAACACCAGCGCGTCGACCGCGGCGACGATGGCCAGCACGGCCAGGGCGAACAGGAAGACCAGCCACCTGCTCTGCCGACGCGCCTTGTCCTGGTGTTCGAAGAAGTTCATTGATGAAACTAGGTTTCAGGGTTCAGGGTTCAGGTTTCAGGGGCGGGCGGCTTCATGGCTCGGAGGGCGGCTTCGCCGCGTGACCTCGGAGCGAACATCAGCGCGCCTTCTATCAGCGTCCAGCTTGCGCGGCGCAGCCGCCCACCACTCGCCGGGGGCGACTCCGCCTGAACCCTGAAACCTGAAACCTGAACCCTCAAATGTGAACCCTAGTCGATTTTCTCAAGAAAAATCGACTTTCACCGCCTCCCGCTTCGACGGATCGTCGATCTCGAGCAGTTCGGCCGGCTTGAAGCTGAACATGCCC